>JAQWYA010000057.1 GCA_029254215.1 Pseudorhodobacter sp.
TCGGCCAGAACCTCCAGCCGCCATTGGCCGCGCGGGGCAGAGCCCGCAACCGGCAGGGCAAAGACATGCCCACCCGCCGCCTCGTCCTGCGCCAGCGTGCGGCTGTATTCCACCCCGTCGGGCCGCTTGAGGATGGCCGTCAGCGGCAAGCCTGCAAGGGCGTCGCCACCGCTGTCACGGGCCAAGGCGGTTGCATAGATCACCTCGCCTGCGCGGTAGGCCCCGCGATCCGTTGTCACAAACACATCGACAGGGGGGGCGGCTTCGCGCCCTTCGACACCGCGATCCGAAAGGTCAAACTCCGGGTCGGTCAGCGACAGGAAGGCCATATCGGCCTCGCCGTCCTTCGCTACAATCATCGCTGCGGCAGCGCCTTGTGCACCGCGGGTCAGAGATGCCGGAAACGAGGCATATCCGGTCTCATCCGTTACCGCTGTGGCCAGAACCTCATTGGCGCGGCTCAACAGCTCCAGCGTGACACCCGGCTTCGGGCCTGCTGTCCCAAGACTGCGGACAACCACATGCAGCCCGTCAACGCCGCTAAAGCTGGTCATTCCCAGATCGGTCACAACGAACCATTGCCACGCTGGCCCCTGATCGCTGTCCTCTTCACCCTTGATCGCGGCTTTCAGAACATAGATCCCCGCTGGCTGCCCAGACAGCGCGTCGCCCATCGGCAGGCGGGTGGTCATATCGCGGTTGACCTCCATCCCGACCGTGGCAGTGCCTTGCCAGATTTCAGTGCCGATCCCGCGCGTAAACCCGCTTTCGCGCCAATAGGGCATCGGCTCGCCAAAGTAGTCGCCTTGCAGGGCGCGCAGGATGTTGCGATCCGTCACCCGAAACAGCGTCAGATCCAGATCCGTGGCGTTCACCGTTTCAATCGGCAATCCGGCATCGGCGGCCTTCGGCAAAATATAGGCGCGCCCCGGAAACCGGGCTGATGGGGTGCGGTCACGCACATAGGCGCTGATCGTCACCGGCTTGATCGTCACTTGCCCGTCATCGGCGGGCAAACCGGCCCGCAAGGTGACAGTATAGCGCGCGCCATGGGTCAGCCCTTCGACGCAAAGCTGGCTGTCACCCACCTTTTCCACCGAAACGCCCGCCGTATCGATCTGCACGAAAGGCGCGTAATCCATCGCGCTGGCCACCAGATCTCCCGAGAAGCTGGCGCAGAGGCGCGGGCGCGCGCTGTCAGACTGAACCTCATGGTCGATCACGCGAAAGCCGTATTTGCCGATCGCGCTGTCAAGCAGGGCCTCGGTATCGTCGCGCGGCTGCAAATCCTGCGCCAGCCGCAGGGCCTTGAGCATATCCTGCCCCCGGCCCTTACGCTCCAGCAATTGGCCCAGCGTCACAAGCACCGTATGGCGCAGCCCCGGATTTTCAGCCCGCAGATAGGCATTGACCGAGGCGCTGATCGCCCGGTTCTCAAGCTCGATCCGCGTGTTCGGGTTGGACGGACCCGCGACGAACAGAAGGCGGGCATATTCGGCCCAGCCCTGCGGATCGTCGGTGATGTTCAGGGCGGCACCCACAAAGGCACTGGCGCGCAGCGGATTGCCAGACGCCTCTTCCGCGGCGGCCTGCGCCAGATGCTCGGCCGCGCTCCATTTTCCGGTCAGATGGCGGGCGGCAAGACCCACAGCCTGATTGAGGGCCTCTGAGAAATCCGACGGGCGCAGAAAGCTCAGCTCTGCTGCCCGGTCGCGGCTGCGATCCTTGGCACCGGGATTGGCAGCAACCACACGGGCCGAGAAGGCGCCGTTGTAATCTGCCGTAACCCCCGCGTCCGCTTTCAGAAAACAAGCGCCATTGCGCGCGTTAAAGGTGATGGCCGTACAGCTTTGATTGCCAAGACAGGCCTTCTGGCAAGCCTCCAGCGTGGTATCGAAAACGCTGGCAATATCACCCCCCGGAAAATCGGCATCGCGGATCATGACAAAGCGGCGGTCAGGCACCAGATCCTGCGCTGCAAGGGCTGTTGGCCCCAGCGCCAGAAACCCGGCAAGCGCCACCGAAAAAAGGCCCTTCAAACGAAACCCGACCATAGCAATACCTCCTGAACAATGCCGCAAGTCTGGCACGCAGTGCCGCGATCACGCAAGGATTCTGCCCCTCGGCATCCTTTCATTAAGGAAGATTTCATCTTGTCCGGCCAGTCTGCGGCAAAGCACCCGGTGAACCGGGCAGACCCCAAAAAGTGAAAGTAGCCAGCGGTGACAGACCAACCGATGAACATGATGGATCGGCTGGCAAAGGAACGCCGCGCCCGTCTGGCCGCCGAACGCCTGCTGGAGGCAAAGCAACGCGAACTCTTTGCCGCGAACCAGAAACTCGCTTTGCATGCCAAGGCTCTGTCTGAACAGATTGTTGAACAGCGCCATGTCACCAAAGCCGCCCTGTCGCAGGTGGAAACGGCGCGCCAACAACAAGGGCGTTTTCTCAGCGATCTGGAAAGCGCGCATACAACTGCCGTTATTGCAGAGCGGCGGCTGGTCGATTCGATCAACACGATCCGCGATGGCTTTGCGGTCTTCGATTCGGATCTGCGGCTGACGGTGGCCAACAAAGCCTATCTGGCGGCTTTTGAAGGTTACAACGTCGGGCCGGGCATCTCTTACATCGAAATCCTGCGGCTCACTGGGGAAGAACGGCTGATCGATATCGGGGATCGCTCGGTCGATGATTGGGTGGCTGAAATGCTCGCCCGTTGGGAAAAATCGCCAATCGAACCGATGGAAGTGCAGTTTGCCAATGGCAATTGGGTGCGGCTGGTGGACAGGCGCGCGCGCGACGGGGATGTGGTCAGCCTCGCGCTGAATATTACCGAACAGGTTCGCATCTGGTCCGCGCTGGAAGCTATCCCAGACGGGTTTGTGCTTTACGCCAAGGACGACAGGCTGCTGGCCTGCAATCAGCGCTACAAAGAGCTTTATCCAAACAGCGCCGAGGCGATGACACCCGGCACCACGTTTGAAGACATCCTGCGCTACGGGCTTGAACGGGGCGAATATGCCGATGCTGTGGGGCGCGAGGAAGAGTGGCTTTCAGACCGGCTTGAACGCCACAGAAACCCGACCTCCACGCTGGAGCAACGTCTTGGCGATGGTCGGTGGCTGCGGGTGCTGGAACAGGCTACTCCGGATGGCGGGCGCGTTGGCCTGCGGGCCGATATCACACATCTCAAGGAACAGCAGGCCGCGCTGGAAGAGGCCCGGCTTGCCGCCGAGATGGCCAATCGCGCCAAATCCGCCTTCCTTGCCAATATGAGCCATGAGATCAGGACCCCGATGAATGGGGTTGTCGGCATGGCCGAATTGCTCTGCGACGGGGATCTAAGCGAAGAACAACGGCTTTTTGCCGAAACCATCCGCTCCTCCGGAGAGGCGCTTTTGGTCATCATCAACGATATTCTGGATTACTCGAAGATCGAGGCTGAACGCCTGACGCTGCACCCTGAAGCCTTTGATCTGGAACGGATCATCCATGAAGTGGCGATGCTTCTTCAACCCCGCGCGCGGGGCAAGGGGCTCGATCTGATGATCGATTTCGACATGTTTCTTCCCACCCGCTTCATTGCAGATCCGGGGCGGCTGCGGCAGGTTTTTACCAATCTGGTCGGCAATGCCGTCAAATTCACCGAAAAGGGCCATGTCCTGATTCGCGTCGTCGGGATTGAAGGGGAGCCGGGCCATCAGCAGCTTCACGTCACCATCGAAGACACCGGAATCGGGATCGCTGCCGACCAACTCGACCACGTGTTCGGAGAGTTCAATCAGGTCGAGGAAGAGGCAAATCGGAAATTCGAAGGCACCGGATTGGGCCTGACCATTACCAAACGGTTAATCGAACGGATGGGCGGCGACATCTGGGTGGACAGTGAGCTGGGCAAAGGCTCCAGCTTCGGGTTCCGCCTCAACCTGCCTGTCGCGGATGAGCTGGTGATCCCACAGTTTCCACTGTCCCTGTCGCGGGCACTGGTGGTGGACGATCAATTCATCAACCGCACCATTCTGGAACGCCAGCTGACGACCTGCGGGATGAAAGTTACGCTTTGCCGTTCAGGGGCAGAGGCGTTGGCGTCCATGGCGCAGGATTCGGCCTATGACGTGATCTTGCTGGATCACGAAATGCCGGAAATGAATGGCCTGACCCTTGCCACGAAACTGCGCGAGGCGGGCTATCAAACCGCGATGGTGCTTTTGTCTTCCAACCCCGGAGCCGTTCGCCAGTCAGAGGCCTCTGCCCTTTTCGACGCGATGATCCAAAAACCCCTGCTGCGATCCGATCTGTACCGCCGCCTTCAGGCCCTGACCCAGCCCGCCCCGCCAGACCAGCCTGTGCCTGCCCCACAGGGCAGACGCATGCGCATCCTGGCGGCTGAGGATAACCGCACCAACCAGTTGGTCTTCCGCAAGATGGTCAAGGATTTTGAGATTGACCTGACCTTCGCCAGCAACGGGGTGGAGGCGGTCAGCCTTTATCAATCAACCCGCCCAGACCTGATCTTCATGGATATTTCCATGCCTGAGATGGACGGAAAAGAAGCGGCAACCGCGATCCGAACCCTTGAGATGGCGAGTGGTGCGCATGTACCCATCGTCGCCCTGACCGCCCATGCGATGGAGGGGGATGCAAAAGCGATCCTTGCCGCGGGGATTGACCGCTACCTGACAAAACCGCTGCGCCGAAACGCCATTTCCGATGTCATGGTTGAATTTTGTCCGGCCAATGCCCTGCCCGTCCTGCCCCAAACCACCCAAGCTCGGGCAGAGGAAACGGTCGGGGCAGTCGAATAGGGGGCGGGCAACGCAAAAGCCCCACAACTTGCGTTGCGGGGCTTTCCGAAATCTCTTGCCAATTCAGCCTTTTGGCTTGCTCGGCGGCACGAAGCGTTTGCTTGTGTCAGTCGGGTTGGCCTTCGGCTTTGCCGGTTTCACAAAGGGCTTGCCTCCGCCGGGTTTGGCAAAGCTTTTGCCCTCGGATGCGTGCGACTTGAAGCCTGAGGCGCGAGCTGGCCGCCCTTCGCCTCCGCCAGAGGCCGGACCGCCGTGGGATTTAAAGCCCGACGACCGTGCTGCAGGTTTTCCAGCGGGTTTGCTATCTGCATTCCAGCGCGGCTTGCGCTCTCCACCAGCATCGGGCGTGGCACCGCGCGGGGCATAGGGCTTGGCCCCATCCTTGCGCGGGGCATAGGCCGTTTCGCCACCCTCGCTGCGCTTGGCATAAGGCTTTGCGCCGCCGTCAGCCCGCTTCGCAGCAGGTTTCCGGGCCGGAGCATCCCGCTTTTCCCAAGGCTTGCCGTCACCCTCATGGCGCTTCACATAAGGCTTTTTCTCGGGCTTTGCAGCAGGTTTCGGCGCTTCTGCCGGGGCCGCGCCATTATCCGGGCTCCAAGCTTCGGCAGCCGCCTTCGGCTTGCGCTTGGGTTTTGGGTCTGCGGCAAAATCGGGGCGCGATTTGTTGAAGGTTGCCGCCTCGGCCAAAACTTGCCCTGCGTTGTCATCCTCGACAAAACGCGACGGCTTCGGCTTATAGGCCGGTTTATCACGCGCAGGCTTGCGGGGCGCGCGTTCGGGACGGTCCATCACAGGCTCCCCGGCCATCCGGCGCATCTCAACCCCGGCTTCCAGCGGCAAGCCATCTTTGAACTTATCCGCCAGATTGGCCGCGATCTGCACAAAGGTTTCGTTTTCCTGAACGCGGATAGCCCCGATCCCGTCTTTGGTAATGGAACCCGCCTCACAGATCTTGGGCAAAAGCCACCGCGCTTCGGCACGGCCCGCACGACCCACCGAGATCGTGTACCAGACCGAGGCCCCAAACTCTCCACGCTCGCGCGGGGCCGGGGCTGCGTTCGGTGCATTCACATCGGCCAGAACCTCGGGCGAGGACCGCCCCTCACGCCACAGCTTGATAAAGGCCATTGCCACTTGTTCCGGGCCAAACCGATCCAGAAGAACGCTTGCAAGCGCCACATCTTCCCCGTCGTTCGGGCCAAGGGCGGGATGTTCCAGAATGCGCTGATCGTCGCGCTCCTGCACTTCCTCCGCCGAAGGGGCAGAGGCCCATTCCGCCACAACCTTCGCGCCCTGCAACAGGCGCTGGGCCTTACGAAACTCGCTGGGCACAACGATCAAGGCCGAAACGCCCTTGGCACCGGCCCGACCCGTCCGCCCGGAACGGTGAAGCAAGACTTCGGAATTGCTGGGCAAATCGGCATGGATCACCAGATCAAGCCCCGGAAGGTCAATGCCCCGCGCCGCAACATCCGTCGCGATACAGACATTCGCCCGCCCGTTACGCAGCGCCGAAAGCGCATTGGTCCGCTCTGACTGGCTCAACTCCCCCGAGAGCGCGACAACCTTGAAACCCCGGTTGCCCATGCGCCCCATCAGCGTGTTCACATTGGCGCGTGTCTTGCAAAAAACGATGGCCGTGCGCGCCTCATAGTAGCGCAGCAAGTTGAAAATCGCGTTTTCCCGGTCGCGCATCTGCACCGAAAGGGCCCGATACTCGATATCCACATGCTGCTTGGCTTCGCCCGCCGTCTGAATGCGCAGCGCGTCATTCTGGAAATCTTGCGCAAGGGCGGCGATGGCTTTCGGCACCGTGGCCGAGAACATCAGCGTGCGGCGATCTTCCGGGGCCTGCCCCAGAATGAACTCCAGATCCTCGCGGAACCCGAGGTCCAGCATCTCATCGGCTTCATCCAGCACCGCCGCGCGCAGCCCGCTCAGATCCAGTGACTTGCGCTCGATATGGTCGCGCAGACGGCCCGGCGTGCCCACAACGATATGCGCACCACGATCGAGGCTGCGCTTTTCGGTCCGGTAATCCATCCCGCCAACGCAGGTCGCGATTTTCGCCCCGGTCTCTCCGTAAAGCCAGTCCAACTCTCGGGCGACCTGCAGGGCCAGCTCGCGCGTCGGTGCAATGATCAACGCCATCGGCACATCGGCAAACAGGAACCGGTCGGCCCCATTCAAAAGTTCCGGCGCAATCGCGATCCCGAAGGCTACGGTCTTTCCCGACCCGGTCTGCGCAGAGACCAGCACATCGCGGCCCTCCACGTCCGAGGCCAGAACAGCCTCCTGCACCGGAGTAAGGGTTTCATAGCCCTTGGCTTCGAGCGCCGCTGCCAAAGGCGCGGCGATATTCAAATGATCAATCATGTCTTCTGCCTGATGAGGGGGCGGGTCGCCCGGTAAACGGCACCGCATTTTCCCCACATGGCCGGGCCTCCTCGCCCGCGCCACCCCGGAAACTCAGGGCCAAGCGGCGTCCTTAGACGCAATCGTCCCCAAAGTCCAGCAATCTTAGGGCCCAACCCCAAATCCAGCCAGCGAAGGCCAGATTTCTTCTTGGCCCAAATACCTCCTTTGATCCCTTCGCAGCGAAATCGCGCCCCCTCAACCGAGCCGGAACCGCCCCTTTCCCCTGCCCCGCCAAACCGCTATCCTGCGGCAAACCTGTTCAGCCAATGAGGAATCCATGACCCAACGTCTCCATCTCGTTTACGGAGGAGAGCTTGTCACCCCCGCGGGCACCGAGTTCAAAGATCCCTCCGCCATTCATATGGTGGGCATGTTCCCCGATTATGCCACCGCCTATACCGCTTGGAAGGCCGAAGCCCAGCGCACCGTAGACGATGCCCATATGCGCTATTTCATTGCCCATCTTCACCGCCTGACCGAAGAATCCGAACCCGGTTCCGCAGCCGCTGACACCAACCGGTAAGTCTGCGCCACAATGGCATATTCCCTCGGCCTGACCCTCTACAATCTGGCGAACCGGGGCGGAGCCGAGGCCGAGGCGCCGCGTCCGCCGCGCCCCTCCGGTCGGCTGGTCTGGCTGCATGCCCCCAGCGGCGACAGCTTGCCGCAAATGATCGCGCTCGCCCGCAGGCTTCAAGATCAAACCTCTGTAGCGGTGTTGCTCACCAGCCCGGTTTTGCCCGTAAGCCTACCGAGGCATCTGACCGGACAGCCTCCGCCCGACGATAATCCAACGGAAGCCCGCAGGTTTCTGGACCATTGGTCGCCCGATATCGCAGTGATCGGCGAAGGAGAGCTGCGCCCCGCCCTCCTTCACGAAGCCCAGGAACGCGGCATCCCGCTGACGCTGGTGGAAGGCCGCAACCCCCATTGGTTGCGCGGTCGCGAAGGGTGGTGGCCGGGCCTGATGCGCAGCCTTCTGGCCGGATTTCGCGCGGTTCTGACGATCGACGAATCCGGGGCGCGCGCCTTTCGCCGGGCCGGGGCATCCCCCGGCACCGTCCGGGCCAGCGGGCATCTTGAATACCCCAGTTCCGCCTTGCCCTGCACCGAGGCCGAGCGCACGGAACTGGCCCGCATTCTTGCCACCAGACCCGTCTGGTTCGCCGCAGCCCTGCCTGAAAGCGAAGAGGCCCATGTCATCGCGGCGCATCGTGCGGCTCTAAAGCTGGCGCATCGGCTGTTGCTGATCATTGCTCCCGAAGATCCCACCCGTATTCCCGCCCTCGCAGAGCGGCTCGAAAAGATCGAAGGATGGACAGTGGCGCGGCGCGGCGAAGATCAGGAACCCGATGACGAGGTGCAGGTTTACATTGCCGACTCAGCGGTGGAATTCGGGCTGTGGTACCGATTGGCCCCGATCACCTTTGTCGGAGGCACCCTTTCCCCCGGCGGCGCGCGGCGCGACCCGATGGAGCCTGCGGCCCTTGGCTCTGCAATCATCCACGGCCCCCGCGCCGGACGTCATGGGGCCGTCATCGGCCGCCTTGCCGCCGCACAGGCCACGAGCCTGATCGGCTCTGCTGCCGATATGGCCGAGGCTTTGGGCGAACTCCTTGCGCCCGACCGCTCTGCCCGCCTTGCGCAAGCCGCATGGACCGTCGTTTCAGATGGCGAGGCCGCCTCGGCTGAGGCTGTCCGCATGATCACGACCTTGCTGGAAAGCCCGGAATGATGCGTGCACCCGGATTTTGGTTCACTCCCCCCGCCAAACCGGCCTGGAAAGCGCGGCTTCTCTCTCCGCTTGGCGCGCTTTATGCGGCGGGCACAGCGCGACGCTTGTGCAAACCGGGATGGCGCGCGGATGTTCCGGTCCTTTGCATCGGCAACCTGAACGCGGGCGGAACCGGCAAAACCCCAACCGCCATCGCCTTGATCCAGCGATTTGTCGCCCAGGGTCTCGCCCCTCATGTCGTCTCGCGCGGTTTTGGTGGCCATCTTGCCGGGCCAACACAGGTTGACCCCCTGCGCCACAATGCCGCCGAAACCGGAGACGAGCCTTTGCTTCTCGCCGCTTTCGCCCCCACATGGATCGCCAAAGACCGTGCCGCGGGCGTTCGCGCCGCGCAAGAGGCGGGGGCACAACTGGTCATTCTGGACGATGGGTTCCAGAATCCTTCGGTGCAAAAGGATCTGTCCGTGATCGTGGTCGATGCCCAGCGCGGCTTCGGCAATGGCCTTTGCCTCCCGGCAGGCCCCCTGCGCGAACCGGTCGCCTCCGGTCTCGCGCGGGCCGATCTTCTGCTGTCCATCGGCCCCCCAAGCGCTCAGGCCAGTTTTGCCACCCAATGGGGTTCCGCCCTGACGCTGCCCCATCTGACGGGGGAACTGACCCCCCTGCAAATGGGCTTCGATTGGCAGGGCAGCCGCGTTCTGGCCTTCGCCGGCATCGGTCATCCGGAAAAATTCTTCGCGACCCTGCGCGCCGAAGGGGCCGAAATCCTGCGCGCCCTAGCCTTGGAAGATCATCAAACCCTGTCCGACGCCCTCTTGCGGCGATTGGAGGCAGAGGCAAACGCCCTTGGTGCCCAGCTTGTCACCACCGAAAAAGACGCCGTGCGCCTCCCCGCTTCCTTCCGCCCCAAGGTACTAACCCTGCCCGTGCGCCTTCACCTCACCGACTGGTCCCCACTGGACAGCGCAGTGCAGCGGATCCTGTAACCCACCGCATCACGGGCCGCACAACGTCTCTAACCGCGCAGTTAGAGCCTTTTTTGTCCAAACACATTGACAAATGATCAGCACGCCAAGCGCACAGAAACCCGGACCCGCATTTCTTCTTGGAAAAAATACCTACCCCAGCGCCCCAAAGCGCGATCACTCCAATCGAAAGACCCGCCGCAGCAAAACGCGCGTTCCCGTCTCCCAGATCAGGACAAGATCGAAGCAAAGGCTCTGATGCCGCTGATAGATCAGATCCAGCCGCGCTTTGCGGGGCACGCAACGCGTGGCATAGACATGGTCAACCGCAGCCGCATCCAGACAGGGCGCAAGCAATCGCTCTTCGGTTTCGTGATAGCGCAGACTGGCAAGCCCGGTGATCCCCGGCCTACTTTGCAGAACCTGCCGATACAGCTCGGGAAAGCGGTCAGTATAATCGCGCAGGGGCGGGCGCGGGCCGACAATGCTCATATCCCCCTTCAGCACATTCCAAAGCTGCGGAACCTCATCGGCCCGAACGCGCCTGCAAAAAGCCCCGAAGCGGGTGATGCGCGCCCGCTTATCCCCGCCCGAAACGCCTCTTTCCGGCCCCGCTGGCCGCATTGTCCGCAGCTTCCATAAATTGAACGGCTGATCCGGCGACTTCATCCGCTCCGCTACATAAAACAGCGGGCGACCCTCGACCAAAAGCATCACCGCCAAAAGACATAGAAACGGCAGCCCGACCAGCACCAGCAGAATGGCGACCATGACCAGATCAAGCGCCCGTTTGGCTGGGGTCACCGGAGGGAGCCTTGCCATTCCGAAACCATCGCGGCCGGGTGGCTTGCAGGGGGCGGAAGCTTGACCAAGCTCTGGAGGAGCGCGGTGTTCAGCGCGACACGGGCAATTGCCTCCGGCCGCTCCGGCCCAAAGGCCCAGGTCATTCCCGCCGCCTCCAGCAAGCCTGCCATCGACACCGGGCAAGGAGCCGCAATGTTGAGCACTTGCGGCAGGGCGTCGCCCTTGGCGGCCAAAGTCACCAGACGGGCCAGAACCGCGCTAAGGGTGCCAGGGCCAATGTAAGACCTCACTGGCCCGCCGGTCTGTCCTGAAATGGGGTCAAGCTGAACCGGCACGCCAGTCGGGGCAGCGCCCAAAAGCGCATCAAACCCCGCCACATTTCCCAAACGCAGGATGGTCAGGCCCGGTGCCGCCTTCCCCTGTGCGCTGTGCCAAGAGCAGACAGCAGCCTCCATCGCGGATTTGGCCCGCCCGTATTCCGAAACCGGGCGAAGCGGGGCGTCTTCCGCAACCGGATCAGGGCCGGGGTCGCCATAGACCGCCGCCGAGGACATCACGAAAACATGCCGCCCCGCCGCCTCACAGGCGGCAAGGGCAAGCGCCGTTTGCGCCTCCTCGCTGCACCCGCGTCCGCCCGCCAGACACAGAACGATCCCGCCCTGCGCCAGCGACGGGCAAGCGGCATCCAGAACATCCCAAGTCAGATATCCGGGCCGTGGCTGGCGCGACTGCCAGATCGGGCGAAGACCGCCGCGCATCATCCAGGGCCAATTCTGGCGCAGGGCACCACCAATGCGCCCGGTGCCGCCCGTAATCAGCAAAGGAATCGCCTCGCGTGCCATCGCTGCTATTCGTTCCCTTCCAGCCGGGTGCGCAACTCCCGCAGGATCGGCAACACCGACCGCACGCGGTCTGCGCCCAGATCCTCCACAAATTCCTTGATCAACGGGGCGATCGCCTGCACCGCCGCATCCCGCGCCTGCCGACCCGAGGGGCTGATCGACACGCATTTGCGCCGCGCATCATCCCAATCGGGACGAATATGCACATGCCCAGCCCATTCTAGCTTGGCCAAGGTGTTCGTCATGGCCCCCCGCGTCACGTTGAACGACCGGGCAAGCTGCGCCGGGGTGCGTTCGTCGTTCAAACGGGCAAGATGGTTCAGCACCCCGAAATGCGACAGCTCCATCCCACGCGGAAGAACCTTGGAGATCCGGTTGCGGGCCAACTGATCGGCCATGAACAGCTCTCCGAACAAGGCGACGGCGATATCATCCTGCGACTCCGCCATCAGAGCCCCTCAAAGGCGCGGTCATGAGACAGCGACGGAACGCGCGCCCGCGCCTGCGTCACCTCGGCCAGATCCAGATCGGCGAAAACAACGCCCGGCGCGGTGCCTCCATCCGCGAGAACCTCCCCCCAAGGGGCGATCACAAGGCTGTGGCCATGGGTTTTGCGCCCCTTGCCGCCGCTTTTCCGCTCCGGGTGAAAGCCGGTCTGCGCCGGGGCCAGCACAAAACACCCGGTTTCGATGGCGCGCGCGCGCAGCAACACCTCCCAATGGGCGGCCCCGGTGATGTGATTGAAAGCGGCGGGAACGGCAAGAACCCGTGCCCCGGCCTGCGCCAAGGCGCGGTAAAGGGCCGCAAAGCGCACATCATAGCAAATCGTCATCCCCAGCGGGCCAGCGGGCATATCCGCCAGAACTGCCCTGTCGCCGGGACGATAACTGGCTGATTCGCGATAACGCTCGGTTTCAGAGACATCGACATCGAACATGTGGATCTTGTCGTAGCGGGCTGCGATCTCGCCCGAAGGGGCGATCAAAAAGCTACGATTGGCAAAGCGGCCATCGGCATCCTCTGTCAGCAAGGCCAAGGAGCCGATCAAAAGCCAGACGCCCAGCGCTTTCGCCTCGGCGCGCAAGGTGGCAAGCGTAGGGTCCGTCGCCTCGGGGTGTAGAACGGCGCGCTGATGGTCGCGGCTGGAGGAGAGGATATTCGTGCATTCCGGCGTCAGGATAAATCCGGCCCCGCCCGCCGCCGCTGTTCGCACATGCCGCAGGGTTTCCGGCAGATTTTCTGCCGGATCATCGCCCACCGTCAGTTGAACTAGGCCAACCCGCATGCCTCAGCCTGCCGCAAGCAGGGCGTCAAGCTTGCCTGCCTGATCAAGACCGTGAAGATCGTCGCAGCCGCCAACATGCTGATCGGCAATAAAGATTTGCGGCACAGTGCGGCCCCCCTTGGCGCGTTTCACCATGATCTCACGCTGATCGGGGTTCCGGCTTACGTCAATCTCGGTGAAGGTAACGCCCTTCTGCGTCAGCAACCGCTTGGCGGCATGGCAATAGCCACAAAGCGGCGAGGTATAGATTTCGACGGCTTTCATTTCCCAAATCCTTTGAACGCGCGCGGCAAGGGCCGAAAGGGGCAGGCCACAGCCCATCCCGAAACCTGCGCGGCTTTATAGACGTAACTATAGGGATTTAGGCATCCTTCGCAACGCGCGCCAGTACCAGAATAGAAACCCGTGATGCGCCAGAGGCAAGGCAAGCCTCTGCCCCGGCTGCCAATGTTGCGCCCGAGGTCATCACATCATCGACCAGCAGAACATGGCGGCCCTGCATCAGGCCCTGCCTGCGCGGGTTGACACGAAGCGCCCCTGCCATCGCGGCGAAACGGGCATCTTTGCTGCGGCCTTCCTGACTTTGCGTGGATTTGGGGCGCAAAAGCAGGTCCGGGCAATGTTCAAGCCGCGTCAAACGGGCCAGCGCCCCTGACAGCAACGCCGCCTGATTATAGCGCCGCGTGAAAAAGCGAAGCCAATGCAAAGGGATAGGGGCCAGCAGCATCCCCGGTTGAAGAATTGGCCGCGCCACCCGCAACATCCAATCGGCACAGGGGCGCGCAAGGTCAATCCTGTCCCCATGCTTGAGGCGCAAAACCAGAACGCGCCCCTTGTCCTTGTAAAGCATCACCGCCCGTCCCCGCGCCCAAGGCCGGGGCAGCATCAGGCAATCGTCGCAATGCACCGGGCCCGAGGGCGCCTCCCCCGGCAGAGGCATCCCGCAGCAATCGCAAACCAGACCCGTGATAAACGGCGTATCGCGCCAGCATGTTCCGCACAGCCCGAAATCGCTTGTCACCAGCTCATCACAGCTGAGACATTGCGGCGGGTAGATCATCTGCAACACGGCTTGCAATCCCATCCGACACTCCTATGGTCCAGCCTATGCAGCCAACGCCCCTGACAGATACCGCCGCCCTGACCCGCCATCGCCGCCGCGCTTTGGCCATGGCAGAGCCTGCAACCTTCCTGCATGACGATTTCATCGCCGAGGTTCAGGAAAGACTGATTGAGGTTAACAGGGCGTTTAAATCCCCGGCGATCGTGACGGGATTTCCAGAATTCTGGCGCGATGTCTTCCCCGACGCGGTGATCGTGCCGGATGAGGAGGTGCTGGCGCTGAAAGGGGGCGCGCATGATCTGGTCATCCATGCGATGGCGCTCCATTGGGCGAATGACCCGGTTGGTCAGTTGATCCAGTCTCGTCGCGCGCTGGTGCCGGATGGGTTGTTTCTGGCGGGAATGCTGGGCGGCCAGACCCTGAACGAATTGCGCACCTGTCTGGCCGAGGCAGAGGCCGCGCTGACAGGTGGGCTTTCGCCGCGCGTTCTGCCCATGGCCGAGATCCGCGATCTGGGCGGGCTTTTGCAAAGGGCCGGCTTTTCGCTGCCCGTGGCCGATACGTTCACCCGCACCGTGCTGTACCGCGACATGGGCCATCTGATGCAGGACCTCCGCGCGATGGGGGAAACCAGCGCTTTGACCGCCCGGCCCCGCAAACCAACAAGCCGCCGCCTGTTTGCCAAAGCCGCCGCAGTTTACGCCGAGACTTTCGGCGCTGAAAACGCCCGAATCCGCGCGAGCTTTGAGACGATCTTTCTGACCGGATGGGCGCCGCATGACAGCCAGCAAAAGCCGCTGAAGCCCGGATCAGCGGTGCAACGGCTGTCAGAAGCGCTCAAAACACCCGAGATTCCGCTCTCTGCGACAAAGCGGATAGGTTGACCCCGCGCCATAAGCCTTTATGTCCGCAAGGGACACCAAATGACACAGGACGCCAAAATGCTGGATGCCAAGCCACATCATTCCGATTCCGGGATCGTCATAAACCCCGGTGAGGGTCGGCTTGCCCACGCCCCTGACAGCCACCCGCCCGTGAAGGCCGCCAAGATCGGCGTGCTTCTGGCCAATCTGGGGACGCCTGACAATTACGACTATTGGTCGATGCGCCGCTATCTGAACGAATTTCTGTCGGATCGCAGGGTCATCGACTATGCCCCGTGGAAATGGCAGCCCTTGCTGCAGCTGATCATCCTGACCAAACGGCCCTTCACCTCGGGCGCAAATTACAAGCTGATCTGGAATCACGACAAGGGCGAAAGCCCGCTGATGACGATCACCAAGGATCAGACCGCCAAGATCCGCGCTGCACTGGAAGCCAAGCACCGGGGCGAGGTGATGGTCGATTTCTGCATGCGTTATGGCAACCCCTCGACCGAATCACGGGTCCGGGCGATGGTGGAGGCAGGCTGCGAAAAGGTTTTGTTCTTCCCGCTTTATCCGCATTATGCGGGTGCCACCTCGGCCACGGCCAATGATGCTTTCTTCCGCGCGATGCAAAAGGAAAAGCGTCAGCCCGCGATCCGCACGGTGCCCGAGTATTTCGACAATCTGCTTTACATCGACGCGCTGGCCCAGTCGGTGACCAAGGCCTATGCCGCGCTGGACCATAAACCGGATGTGCTTGTGGCCTCTTATCACGGGATGCCGAAGCGCTATCTGATGTCGGGCGACCCCTATCACTGCCACTGCGCGAAAACCTCGCGGCTTTTGCGGGAGCGGCTGGGTTGGGAGAAGTCTGCCATCGACACCACCTTCCAGTCGGTGTTCGGGCCGGAAGAATGGCTTAAGCCCTATACGGTCGAGCATGTGGCCGAACTGGCCAAACAGGGGAAGAAACGCATTGCGGTCATCGCTCCTGCGTTTTCAGCCGATTGCATCGAGACGCTGGAAGAGATCAACGGCGAGATTCGCGAAGCCTTTGAACATGCTGGCGGCGAAGAGTTCACCTATATCCCCTGCCTCAACGATGATGACGCGCATATCGCGGCGCTCACCTCGGTGATTGAGGATAATCTCGCGGGTTGGATTCGCTAAAACCGCAGCGCCGACTTTAGCGGTCGGCGGTGCCTTCCCCCAAAGGGGGGGCGCGCAAAAGAGAAGGGACGGCAGGTTTCCCTACCGTCCCTTGCCAACAAAATCCGTTAGGATCAGTTGGAAGCAGCAGCTGCGATAACGAGCAGGAGCAGCAGCGGAACAACGATGCCGCCAGCGGACGACGACGTTGCAGCCTCAACCACTTCCGGCTCCATTACCGGCTCAACCATGCCACCAGCGAATGCAGTGGAAGCAACAACCGTCAGAGCGGCTGCGAGTGCAAGTTTCTTCATAGTAACCTCCAGTTATAGCACGGCACCGAATTTTTCAGAGGACGATGGCGCGCACCCAAGACTATACCTCATGAAGTTTTCTAAACATCTTGTCTGAAAGAATGCAATCTGGCCCGTGCAATTCCCAGCGTCATCCGTCGAATTTCGTCAATTTGGCAACACTTCGGGCGTGTTTTGGGCGAAGCTTCGCGCAAAGAACAGAGGCTTGAAAACAAAGAAGGGCCTTCCGGCTGAAAGGCCCCTCGGCGCTTGGGCTGAACCCGCCCGCTGCAAATAAATTTTCCGACGCAGGGAACCGTTTTAGATCAGCAAAACCTGCGTCCCGACGCGCGTCAGGGCAAAAAGCTGGGCGATATGTTCGTTGTAAAGACCAACGCAGCCGTTCGAAGACCGGCGCCCGATTTTGCGCGTGTCATGCGTGCCGTGGATTCGGTAATAGGTCCAGGACAGGTAAAGCGCATGGGTTCCCAAGGGGTTATCCGGACCTGCGGGCACGAAATCGGGCCATTCCGGGTTGCGCGCCTTCATCGAGGGGGTCGGCCGCCACGTCGGGCCAACAACCTTCTGGACAACCTGCGTCCGGCCACGGCGCGTCAGGTCTTCGGTCAAGGGAACAGAGGTCGGGTAAAGCTTGTAGATGGACTGATCCTCGGACCAGAAATGCAGCGCGCGCGAGGTGGTATCCACCAGAATCGCCCCGCCGCGTGTGTTGCTGAAATAGGGTTGCCAATCCAGCATCCGAAAGCTGGAGATGTTGTTGCGAACAGCGCCCCGTGGCGGATCAGGCTCGGTCGATCCCTCTTGAGCGAAGGCGGGCATTGCGGCCATGCCAAGACCAGCGGCCCCTGTCGCCAGCAAGCTGCGCCGTGTGATCAGGGCCGGGCTCTTTACCTTGCGGTCGGCAGTCATGCGCCGTACTCCTTTTGCTCGATTTTGCGATAAAATAGCCGTTACAGCCCCCCGCCGCAATTCAAACAACCGTCATTGGGCGGAGTTTCGCAGAGATGCATTTGCTCAATCCCGCGCAGAGGGATAAAGACAGGTATCGCTTGTAGTGAATGGGATAATGATGAAGACGTTTTCTGCCCTCGCCGTTTGTGCCTCCTTGGTTCTTGCTGCTTGCACCACAAGCGGCGCCCCGGTTCGGGTCGGCAGCGATGGCAAGCTTCTGCCGCAAGTCTACCGGATTTCCGGCACGACAGAGGCCCGTATCCCCTTCCGCATGCTGGATTCCGTCAACGCCCTGCGCGCGGCAAAACGGCTTGCTCCGTTGCGCTACAATGCGCAGCTGAACGCGGCGGCGGCGACCCATTCGCGCGATATGTCCCTGCAGAACCGGCCCTGGCACTTCGGGTCTGATGGATCGTCGCCGCTCGATCGGGTGCAGCGCGTGGGCTATACCGGCCGTCTGGTCGGAGAGCTGATCTCAGAAACCTTCGAGACAGAGCTGGAGACCCTCTCGGCCTGGATGTCAAAGCCTGACACCCGCGATGTCATTCTGGAGCCCTCTGCCCGTGAAATCGGCTTTGCATGGCATCAGGAAGTATCCGGCAAGATCTGGTGGACGCTGGTGACAGGGGCCTGAAGCGCCCCGCTTCGGCCACCTTCTGCGCAGACCCCCTTCTCAGGGCTTGATGAAGATGGGCGTGCCGACTTTCACCATGGAATAGATCACTTCCATCTCTTCATCGGTGACAGCAATGCAGCCCAAGGTCCAATCGCCCATGTAGCGGTCTTTGAAACCCGTATGGCCGTGGATGAAGATATCCCCCCCCGGCTTTTTATCGGCGGCCTCTGCAAAGGCGCGGTCGGCGTCATTGGGGTAGGAAATGCCAAGCGACAGGTGGAACTGACTGTTCGGGTTCTGCCGGTCGATGAAATAGGTGCCCTCCGGCGTCTTGCCGTCACCTTCGAACTGTTTGTGGCCCTCGGGCGCGAAACCAAGCGCGATTTCATAGGTCTTCAGCACGCGGGTCTTGTGGATCAACTGCATCTCACGCTCGGACTTCGAGACGATGATCGACGTGACCTCCGGCCCCTTATAGGTGCGAAACTTGCCCTTCTGGCCGCAGCCAGCCAGCCCTAAAGCCAGAACCAACGCCAAACAAATGTTGATCGCCCGTATCATCCCGGCCTCCGTCTCGCTGCCCAAAGACCCGCCGGTTCAAGCCGGCGGGATATTTTGGCGCGTTCCAATCACAGATCAGGGATCTTTAGAAGCCCTTTCGGTCAGCCTAGCCTCAATCGCGGCCAAACGCGCGATAACATCTTCGCGAAACTCGTCGGTCCGCTCATTGCCTTCGGCGTTATGGGCATCTTGCATCGAGTTGACGATCAAACCGACCAGAAGGTTCACCACAGCAAAGGTGGTAACCATGATGAAGGGCACGAAGAAGGCCCAAGCGTAGGGGTACAGCTGCATGACCGGGCGCACGATGCCCATCGACCAGCTTTCCAACGTCATGATCTGGAACAGCGAATAGGCCGAATGCCCGATCGTGCCGAACCATTCGGGGAAAGAGCCGCCGAACAGCTTGGTTGCCATCACCGCGCCGATATAGAAAATCAGCGTCATGAGGATGAACACCGATCCCATCCCCGGAAGGGCGGTCACAAAACCCTCGACCACCCGGCGCAGCGACGGCGCGACCGAAATGACGCGCAGCACCCGCAAGATCCGCAGCGCCCGCAGCACCGACAAGGATTGCGCCCCCGGCATGATCGCAATACCGATCACGATCGCATCAAAAATATTCCAGCCAGATTTGAAGAACCGCTTATCCAGCGCAAAAAGTTTAAGCAGAAGCTCGGCAATGAAGATAAACAGACACACCGTGTCCAGAAAACCGACGATCCCGCCGATATTAGACATCACAGTTTCCGAGGTATCGAGCCCCAACAAAACCGCGTTGAACAGGATAACGCCGGTCACAAAGCGTTGAAAGAAAACAGTTCCGATCCAGGCTTCTATCTTCTTCCGCAAGGGCATTTTAAAATTCTCCAAAAATTACGCCGGCGGCACCATATTCTACAAGCTGAACCGCGCCGCAAGCTCCACATGTGCGGACCAGCGAAACTGATCGACGGGTTGTACCCAATCCAGACGATACCCGGCCTGCAAAAGGATCTTGGCATCGCGCGCGAAAGTCACCGGGTTGCAGGAAACCGCGGCAATCACCGGAAGGCCGGAGGTCGCCAGCGTGCGGGTCTGTGCCTCTGCCCCGGCACGAGGCGGGTCAATGACGGCGGCTTGGGCGGATTTGAACTCATCCGGTTCCAGCGGGCGGCGAAAGAGATCGCGCGCCTCGGTGGTCACACGTTTCAGCCCCTCGGCCAAGCGCCAGCCTTTGTCGAGCGCGGCAACCATCGCTGCGTCTCCCTCTACGGCGTGCACCTCTGCCTGCTGGGCAATGGGCAGCGCAAAGGTGCCAGCGCCAGCAAAAAGATCAACAACGCGGCGCGCAGGGCCAATCGCCTCGATCACGGCAGCAACAAGGTTTGCCTGCCCGTCCTCGGTCGCTTGCAAAAACGCGCCGGGGGGCGGGGCGACCAAGGCCTTGCCCATTTGCTGCATCGGCGCCACGCGAAGGGCGACAACCTCCCCCTCCCATGTCAGGCGCGACAGGCCAAAGCGTTCCGCGACGCGGGCCAGCTCCAGCCGCAAAACGGCGTCCAGCGGCTTGCCCCCCGTGACCGAGACATCCGGCCCACCAAGGCTATGCGTCACGGTCAAGGCGAGTTCGGCCTTCCGGGAACCGCCCGTCATCACCAAAGCCTCAAGCGCCGGGAAGGCGGCCATCACCTCGGGCCGCAGCAGCAGACAATTCGGAATCGCGACCAACGTATCGGAAGCCCGCGCATGAAACCCAAGCAATACCCCCGATTTCGTGCGCCGCGCCGCCAGAACCGCCCGCCGCCGCGATTGCGCGGGCGAGGTGATAACAGGCCGGATCTCGGTCGAGATGCCCTGCCCCGCCAGCGCCGAGGCAATCACCTCGCGCTTCCATTCTGCGACAAAACTGTCCGAGGCGTGTTGCATCAAGCAGCCGCCGCAGGTCTTGGCATGAGAACAGGGTGGGCGGACCCGATCGGCGGAGGGCGTCACGATCCGGGCGTTGACCAATCGGTCGCCCGCAATCTCTCCGGTCACCTCTTCACCGGGCAGCATCTGGGACACAAAGACCTGACCCTCTGCCGTCTGGGCAATCGCATCGCCCAAATGACCCAATCGTTCAATCGTCAGTTTCACTCTGCCGCCTCTTCCAACCCGATGAACCCGCCCGACTGCCGGTTCCAATAGCGCGCATAAAGACCATCCATGGCCAAAAGCGCATCGTGATTGCCTTCTTCGACAATCCGGCCATTGTCCAGCACTACAATCCGGTCCATCGCGGCAATTGTCGACAAACGGTGCGCAATGGCCAGAACGGTCTTGCCCTCCATCACCTTTGACAGGGTTGCCTGAATCGCGGCCTCCACCTCACTGTCCAAGGCCGAGGTGGCCTCATCCAGCACAAGAATTGGCGCATCTTTCAGGAACGTCCGGGCAAGCGCGATGCGTTGGCGCTGACCACCCGAAAGCTTCACGCCCCGCTCGCCCAGAAAGGCGTCATAGCCCTTGCGGTCATTGTGGTCGATCATGCCTGCGATAAAGCCATGCGCCTCAGCGGCCTCTGTTGCGGCGATCACTTCTGCCTCGGTCGCGTCGGGGCGGCCATATTTGATATTGTCGCGGGCAGAGCGGTTGAACATCGCGGTTTCCTGCGTGACCATGCCGATCTGGCGGCGCAGGCTTTCTTGTGTGACATGCCGGACATCCTGCCTGTCAATCAAAACACGTCCCTTTTCGGTGTCATAGAGACGTAACAGCAGGGAAACCAAAGTCGATTTCCCGGCCCCTGACGCCCCCACAATGCCCAGCTTTTCACCCGCGCGGATGGTCAGGTTAACACCCTCGATCCCGCCTTTCTTGCGGCCATAGGCAAAGGTCACATTGTCAAACCGCACCTCACCAGCGACCCGCTCCAGATCAATCGCGTCCGGCGCATCGGCAAGCGTATGGGGGGCGGAAAGTGTGCGCATCCCATCCTCCACCTCACCAATAGAGGTATAGATCGACATCAGCGTAAAGCTGACCCAGCCCGACATCTGGGCGATTCGCATTGAAATCGCCCCGGCCGCCGCAATCGCCCCCGCCGTGGCGCTGCCCTGCGCCCAAAGCAGCAGGGTTCCTCCGATCAGCAGAACCGGCAAGACACCGGCAATAGTCATCAGGGCAAAGCGGAAGATGGTGGAGATTTGGCCAAACTCCAGCGATCTTTCGCGAAACACACCCATCGCTTTCAGCGCGACCCGATCCTCAAAGGCCGAATGGGCGAAGAGCTTCACCGTCTTAATATTGGTGATCGTATCCACAACCTGCCCCGTCACCATCGCACGGGCCGAGGCGCGGGCCGCCGAATTCACCCGCACGCGCGGCATGAAATAGCGGATCAGGTAAATATAGGCGACGAGCCAGACCGAAAGCGCCACCGCGATCCGGTAATCCACCGCCAGCAGAAACACCGCCGAGCCGATCACCGAGGCCAGCGCAAAACAGACCGTGTTGATGACCTCGGTCGCCACATCCGTCACGGCGCGCGCGGCCTGCATCTGCTTTTGCGCGATGCGCCCCGCAAAATCATTGTCAAAGAAGGTCACCGCCTGGCCAAGCGTCCAGCGGTGCAGCCGGCTCAGGACCAGCGGCAAGACATTCGGCCCCACGATGATGGAGTTTGAGGCCGCCGAAGCCGCAAAAGCCAAAGGCCGCAGGATCAGGTAGAACCCGATGAAACCGATCAGCAGCCAGAAATTCTGATCCAGAAAAACCGCCGGGCCCGAGGCCAGCGCCGCATCAATAACCCAGCCCAGCAGCAGGGCCGAGATAACCTCCATCGCGCCTGCAATGGCCGACAGCCCGCCCGCAACCCAAAGCACCGGCCAACTTCCGCGCAGGCACCATTTGAAAAAGGCCGAAAGCTGTTGCGGCGGCGGCCCTTCAGCAGGGTGAAACGCGTCAATAAAGCTGCCGATCCGCTTCACAAGCGGCATGATGTTCGTTTTTTGATCCATGGGGAGGATATAAGCTTGGATCAGGGAAAGGGAAACCGCTCAGCGCATCAACTCCGCGCGCGTCAGTTTGAAACCAGAGGCGATCCACGCAGCCTCAATCCGGCGGAGTTCTTCCCCCAAGGCCGCACCCTCAAAGGCAGGCATCAAGTCAATGGGCTGGACCGGCATCTTTGCCCCCGCCCCAAAGGCGAGCATCTGCTCCAGTTCTTCCGGCGGCGGCGTTGTGAACATCGCCGCCCGCGTCAAAACGATGTCGCGCGCAATGGGCGCGCCGTGGCGATAGGCCAGCTCCTCCACGCCGCGGGTACTGCCCATCTCTGTCCGCAAAAGCGCGAGCCTGCGTGCCTCAACCTTGGACAGGCGCAAAAGATCGCAAACCTCTTCGCCGCCCAGAACGGACAAACGCGCGATCCAATCTTTGGCACCGAAATGCACCAGAACCGGCAGAGCCACCGCATCAGCGCCCGGCAGAACTCGCGCCAAAATCCCCGCCTGCGCCATAGCGGCAACGGCTGGCGAAGGGTCGGGTGCCGATAGCAGTTTGCGCATCTCGGCACCGATGCGTTCCTTCGAAAGTGTCTCTATTCCTGCGGATAGAGACGCACAGGCGGCATATCCCTCGGCGTCAAGACCGGCCTCAACGTCACCGTACCAGGCATGAAACCGAAAGAACCGAAGGATGCGCAGGTAGTCTTCGCGGATGCGTTGATCTGCCTCGCCAACAAACCGCACTTTGCGCGCCTGCAAATCCCCAAGTCCCGACAGTGGGTCGACAACCTCCCCGTCCCGAGATGCGTAAAGCGCATTCATCGTGAAATCACGCCGCGAAGCATCCTCGATCAGTGAGGTTGAAAATGCCACAGTCGCGTGACGGCCATCTGTCTCAACATCGCGGCGAAAGGTCGTGATTTCATGCGCAATTCCGCCCGCGATCACCGTCACGGTTCCGTGGTCTATTCCCGTCGGAACAACTTTGTAGCCGCCATTTTTGGCAATGTTAGTGACGTTTTCCGGCGTGGCATCCGTAGCAATGTCGAGATCAGAAACCGGCGCGCCAATCAGGGCATTGCGGACGCAGCCGCCAACAAACAAGGCCTGAAAGCCCGCATCCTCCAGCAAACGGCACAGGTTTTGGGTTTCCGGCCGATCCAGCCAAGCGCCGCTGATCTTCATGGCACCAGCCTTTCCGCCAGACCCCGAAGCATCCGTGCCGTCGCCCCCCAGATGTAATAAGGCCCGTAGGGAACGACGTAATAGCCCCGCATCGTGCCGCGCCATTGCCGTTGTTCGATCCTGAAATTCGACAGATCCAGCAGGAATGAAAGCGGAACGGTAAAGACCTCTTCCACCTCACCCGTCTCGGGCCGAACCTCAAAACTGTCTCGAACATGGCCCAAAATGGGGGTGACCGTGTAATTTGTCACGGTTTCATGAACGGGAAGACTGCCCAGAACCTCAACCGCGGAAAGCGGCAGGCCGATTTCTTCCTGCGCCTCGCGCAACGCGGCGGCGGTCAGGCTTGCGTCACCCTTATCCAGTTTGCCCCCCGGAAAGGCGATCTGGCCGGGATGGTGTTTCAGCCGGGAGGAGCGTTTCGTCAGGATCACCTGCGCGCCATTGGGGGACGGCTGCACCGCGATCAGAACCGCAGCGGGCCGCAAGACCCGGTCCGGGGGCAAAATCACCCCCGGATTGAGATCGTAATCCGAAGAGGCGCCGCTGCTTCGCGTGAAAGCGCGGCGCAGCTCATCAGGCCCCATCTTGCCCCCGATCTTTGCCCGCCTCAGACCCCAAAGTCGCGGGGTCCAAAGCGTAATGCGCGCCGCAGAATTGGCAATCTGCCGTCAGAACCCCCTCATCCGTGGTCATTTCGGCAATTTCCTCGGGCGGGTAAATCGACAACGACTGGCGCACCCTCTCTTCTGAACAAGAGCATCCAAAGCGGATCGGCTGCGGATCGAACACGCGCGGGCCTTCTTCGTGGAACAGGCGGATGAGCAAATCTGTCGGGCCAACCTGCGGGCCGATCAGTTCCAACTCTTCGACCGTATCCAGCAAGACATTGGCGCGAGTCCAGTTTTCGCCTTCATCCCCGTCCAGAATATCGCTGGGCGACAACAGCCCGCCCTCACCCGAGCCACCCTCTGATGCCACGCCCGGAGAGGCCTTCGGCATATGTTGAAGCATCACTCCGCCAGCCCGCCAAGCGGGGTTTTCGCCGGGCAGCGTGCTTTTGCCAAAGCTCAGCTGAAAGCGGGTCGGTAGCTGTTCGGATTGCGCGAAATACGTCTCTGCGCAGGCGGATAGAGACGTTCCGGCAATCGGTGTGATCCCTTGGTAGGGGACCATATCAGGACCCTGATCTATCAGGATCGCGAAGAAGCCGTTGCCAATGAGGCCGAACGGTTCCGTCGTCTCATCCATCTTTTCGGGGTCAAAGCTGGCATAGGCACGCAGGCGCGCGGGCTCTCCATCTTCGGTGGGGCCGTAGTAATCGGTTGCGATCAGGCTGACGGGGCCATCGCCGCGAATTTGCAACGACAGTTTCCAGCGCAGCTTGATCGCCTGACCGATAAGGGCCGTCAGCAAAGTCGCCTCGGCCACCAACGCCTCTATCTGCGGCGGGTAGTCGTGCTGTTTTAGAACCGCTTCCAGGGCGCCATCCAGCCGGACGACACGCCCCCGAATGTCGGAGCGGTCAAGTTGAAAGGGAAGGACGGTATCGTCCCATGCGAGTTTTGTTCCAATGGTCATGGGGTTTCCTTGACAAGCCAGCCTTGGCATACCGTGATCATATAGGCACGGCAACCAAGGGACCAAGGGCAGAACGATGATCAGACGCATAGGAGAGCCGCCCGAAGCAGGCCGCCGATACATCCGCAGACCCGGCGTCTACGCAATCTTACATCGGGAGGGGGAGGTTTTGCTAACCCATCAGGCCGCCCCTTGGCCGGAATATCAACTGCCCGGCGGCGGCATCGACAAGGGAGAGCACCCGGTCGCAGCCCTCCATCGTGAGGTATTTGAAGAAACCGGCTGGGCCATTTCGACGCCAAAACGGTTCGGCGTGTTCCGCCGCTTTACCTTCATGCCGGAATACGACCTTTGGGCCGAAAAACTGTGCACGGTTTACACCGCCCGCCCCGTCTTGCGCAAAAGCGACCCGACCGAGCCGGGACATCGGGCGATCTGGGCGCCGCTGTCCAATGCCTCGAACCTGCTAGGAAACCCCGGAGACAGCGCGTTATTGGATCGTTTTGCCCGCTTTATGCGCCGTTGAACCGCAACAAAACGCCCGAGATATCATCGGGAAAATTCTCATGCCCGCAATGATTGGCCAGTCGCCAGATCAACGCCTCCAGCAGGGGCTCGTTTTTCATGGGCGCATTTTCTTGCAAGAACGCCTGCAAACCCTCTTCGCCAAACTCATCACCGGCTTTGTTCGGACATTCCGTTACGCCATCGGAAACCAGAAACAACCGATCACCGGGAGAGAGGTACAGATCGAAGGTTTCGTACACCGCTGATTCGATCAGACCAATCGGCATCCCCCCTTCCCCCAAAAAGGTCACTTTCCCCTCTTTTGAGAGATGCACGGGGTGCGGATGACCGGCCTGCACAAGACAGACCCGCCCAGTTTTCAGATCAACATCGGCATAAGCCATGGTGAAATAATGATCGACCTGAAGCACGTCGAACATCATCTGATTGAGCCGCTGCGCCACCTCAGCCGGGCGCAGGGCGGCATAGCCTCCATCCGCCCGGCGTTTCATCGCGATGTTATGGGACGGGGATGCGGCGGAAAGATGCCCCGCAAGCCGCGCTGTCATCATCGCAGAGGCAACGCCATGGCCTGAAACATCCACGGCATAAAGACCGATTCGCGACGGCGCGATTTCAAAAAAGCCAACCAGATCACCGCCGACCCGCCCCGATGGGCGCAGGAGTGCTGTGACCTCTGCCGCGCCAAAATCACGGTGACGCTCTCGGACCAAGGTATCTTGCAGCTTTCGCGCCTCGATCAGGTCGCGATCAAGGGTCTCATAGACCAACCGCAATTCGGCCAGTGTATCGCCGATCAGGGCGTTTTTTTGCACCAGTTCCGCCTGCATGCCCAAAATACGCTCCCCCGCGCGGAGCCTTGCGCCCAGTTCATCCGTGCTGACGGGTTTGGACAGAAAATCATCCGCGCCGCCATCCAGGCCATTTGCCACTTCGGCTTTCTCGGATTTGGAGGTGAGCAGGATGAAATAGCCGTAAGGCTTGTTCGGCAGGGCGCGAAAGGCGCGGCAAAACTCCAGCCCGGTCATGCCCGGCATCATCCAATCGCTGAGCACGATGTCAAAGGCCTGCGCCTGACACAGGGCCAAAGCCTCATGCCCCGATTCCGCCTCGCAAACGTGATAGCCGAAGCGCCTTAGCGCCAAAGACAGAACCCGCCGCTGTGCACGGCTGTCATCGACGATCAGCACTTTACGCATGGCCGCATCTTGCGCCGATGCCTCAACCCTTACCGCCCCGACATCCTGGATCACGGCCCATTCCTCGCTACAAACAGGCTGGGTTCTGACATCAACCCCTTAAGGCCGCGTAAACATTAAAATCCGCAGGATTGGCGCTCGGAAGATTTAGAGACTGTTAATCTGGATGCCGGAGGATTTAAGGGCGCGGGGGCGTCAATGGTCGGGGTTTAGGATGATGATAGATTGGGGCCGTGTAAGTGAACTTCGGGCCGAACTTGGCGGTGAAGACTTCTCGGAAGTGGTCGCTTTGTTCCTTGAAGAGGGGGACGAGCTGGCCAACAGGCTGCGCGCGGGCATCAGCAGTGCTTCGGTGGAGGCAGAGCTTCATTTCCTCAAGGGCAGCGCGCTGAACCTCGGGCTCGGGCGTCTTGCCCGGCTTTGTCAGGAGGGAGAGCGCCTTGCCGCAAAGGGAGAGCCTGCGTCCGTAGACCTGTACGAAGTGGCGGATATATGGGAGCGGTCAAAAGCCGAATTTCTGGCCGGATTGAACCGACTCGTGGCCGCCTGACCGCTAGATCAGAAACTCCGCCAGCGCCTCATCCGCCGTAATGTCGCGATAGCTGAAGGCTGCGGCATCCATTTTCGCAAAAAGCGCGCTAAAATTGGCTGCATTTCGCGTCTCGATCCCGATCAGAACTGAGCCAAAGTTGCGGGCCGATTTCTTGAGATACTCAAATCGGGCGATGTCATCCTGCGGGCCAAGCATCATCAGAAACTCCCGCAATGCGCCGGGGCGCTGCGGCATCCGCAGAATGAAATACTTCTTGAGGCCCGCAAAGCGCTGCGCGCGTTCCTTCACTTCGGGCAAACGCTCAAAATCGAAATTCCCGCCGGAGGTCACGCAAACCACGGTTTTGCCTGCGATCTGATCGGCCAGAACCGGCAGCACATCCACCGACAGCGCGCCCGCTGGCTCCAAAACGATGCCTTCGATGTTCAGCATCTCCAGCATGGTCACGCAAATGCGGTCCTCGGGGGCCAAAAGCACATGGGCAGGGTCGACCCAATCCAGCATGGCAAAGGTATTTGCCCCCAAACGCGCCACTGCCGCGCCGTCTACAAAAGAATTTATCTTGGGCAGGGTGTAAGGCGCACCTTTGGCAAGCGCGGCCGTCAGGCTGGCCCCGCCCGCAGGCTCCACAAAGCGGAAATCGGTGGCGGACCCCAAAGCGCGGAAATAGCCGGTCACCCCCGAAGCAAGGCCACCGCCCCCAACAGGCAGGATCACCAGATCAGGCGCGCGGCCAAGCTGTTCCATCATCTCGACCGCAACGCTGGCCTGACCTTCGATCACATCCGGATCGTCAAAGGGCGACAGGAAATGCGCGCCTTCCTCTGCGCAAAACGTCTGCGCCGCTGTCAGTGTTTGGTCAAAATAGTCGCCGGTCAGCACGATCTCGATCCGATCACCGCCGAAAACCCGCGTTTTATCAATCTTTTGCTGCGGCGTGGTGACCGGCATGAAGATGGTGCCAGACACCCCGAAATGGCGGCAAGCATAGGCGACCCCCTGCGCGTGATTACCCGCGCTGGCACAAACGAACCGATCTTGCGCGGGGGTCTTGGCCCGGACCTTGCGCATCGCATTCACCGCGCCCCGGATCTTGTAGGACCGCACAGGCGACAGATCTTCGCGTTTCAGCCAGATCTCGGCCCCGTAGCGGGCAGAGAGGTGGTCATTGCGCTGCAAGGGCGTCGGATCAAACAGATCGCGCAGGGCCTCGGTCGCGGTTTGGGCGGATTGGGGAAAGCTGCTCATAAGATTGCTTAGCCAATCGGATTGAGTTTGCCAACGGCCCCCGGCACCTCTTGTTTGCAAGGGCGAAAGCCAATAGACCCGCGCAAAGTTTTCTCAGACGGAGCCAATGATGTCTGCACCCAAGAAAGTTGTCCTCGCCTATTCCGGCGGGCTTGATACCTCGATCATCCTGAAATGGCTGCAAACCGAATACGGCTGTGAGGTTGTAACCTTCACTGCCGATCTGGGTCAGGGGGAAGAGCTTGAACCCGCCCGCCAGAAAGCGATCCTTCTGGGGATCAACCCGGACAACATCTATATCGAAGATGTCCGCGAAGAATTCGTGCGCGATTTCGTCTTCCCGATGTTCCGGGCCAATGCGCTTTACGAGGGGCTTTATCTGCTGGGCACCTCGATCGCCCGGCCGCTGATCTCCAAGCGGTTGGTTGAGATTGCGGCCGAAGTAGGCGCGGATGCCGTGGCCCATGGCGCAACCGGCAAAGGCAATGATCAGGTCCGGTTTGAACTTTCTGCCTACGCCTTGAACCCGGCGATCCGGGTGATTGCTCCCTGGCGGGAATGGGATCTGTCAAGCCGCACCAAGCTTTTGGAATTCGCTGAAGCGAACCAGATTCCGATTGCCAAGGACAAGCGCGGTGAGGCCCCCTTCTCGGTCGATGCAAACCTGCTGCACACCTCGTCCGAGGGCAAGGTTCTGGAAAATCCGGGCGATGAGGCCCCCGATTACGTCTATCAGCGCACCGTCGCCCCCGAAGATGCGCCCGATCAGGCCGAAATGGTGGAAATCACCTTCGAGCGGGGCGATGCCGTGGCGATCAACGGCGAAGCGATGAGCCCGGCGACCATCCTGACCAAGCTGAACGAGCTGGGCGGCAAGCACGGCGTGGGTCGCCTCGATCTGGTGGAGAACCGCTTTATCGGGATGAAATCGCGCGGGATCTATGAAACCCCCGGCGGCACCGTTCTGCTGGAAGCCCATCGCGGGATTGAACAGATCACCCTCGATAGCGGCGCTGGCCATCTGAAAGACAGCATCATGCCGCGCTATGCGGAACTGATCTACAACGGCTTCTGGTTCTCGCCCGAGCGTGAAATGCTGCAAGCCCTGATCGACAAGAGCCAAGAGCATGTGTCGGGCACGGTGCGGCTGAAGCTGTACAAGGGATCGGTGCGGACAGTGGCGCGCTGGTCTGATTACAGCCTTTATTCTGAAAAGCACGTCACGTTTGAGGAAGATGCAGGCGCTTATGATCAGAAAGACGCTGCGGGCTTCATCCGCCTGAACGCGCTGCGCCTGAAGCTGATCGCAACCCGGAATGCACGGGTAAAAGGCTGATTTCAAAAGAAAACGGGGGCGGTGCTGATGCGCCGCCCCCTACTCGTTACCAAAACACTCGCTAACCTTACTTGGCGGTGATGACGGTCATCACAAGATTGCCGTCAACACGGATCGGGCCGTCTTCTTTGGCGCCCAGCGTGTATTCAAAATTCCCAACGATATTGCCGCCCTCTTCGCTGTGGATCATCAACATCAGCATGTCACCCGGCGCCACGGCTTCGGTCAGGATGGCGGCAACATCCATGGTCTGGCCCTTGCGGATCGGGGCATAGGCCACAACGGGGCCGGGCTTCATATCCATCCCGGTGCGGTGCACAACAAGCCAGCCGTTCTGATCGGCCGAGATCACCTCGGCGCTGACGATCCCGCCTGAGACATCCTGATCAGAGGCGGTGACAGCCTGCGGCATCGCGTGACCTGCGGCGAAGGCACCAGTGGCGGACAGGCCAAGGATGATGGCTGCGGTAAAGAGTTTCATGGTCGTCTCCCTTAAACATTTGCGGTTTACGGGAGGAGCTACGAAGCCCTTTGCGGGAAAGTTTCAGGCCGCCAGAATTTTTTTAAATTTTGTATCGGGCAAGGGCTTCGTAATGCGGCAAGGCGGCGTCCTGAAGGCGGGCATAATCTCCGGTCAGCGTGGGGAGCGGCCCTTCCGGGTCTTCGAACCCGGTCGAACGATGCACCGCCCCATACCAATGCGACGCCCAGACGCCATCAGACGGATGCCCTCCCGCCGGCCAATGCAGCATCTTGTCGGTGAAGGAAATTCCCAAAGCCGTGCACAGCCTTGAGAGGGCCGCCGCTGGGTCCGCACGAATGTCGAAGCTGTCGATCACGGTCGGCGCATGGCCAAGGCGATCTGCCTCGGCCTCAAAAAGAGCGGTCTGGGCGGCAAAGCCGATATCCTCCATCGTGGGGCCTTCGAGTTTGCGCGCATAAGAGGCGATAACCCGCGCCGGGTGACGGATCAGAAAGACATTCGTGCAAGAGGCCATCCAGCCAAGATCAAAATCGGCAAGCATGTGATGCGGCATGTGCTTTTGGTAGACGATCGAAACCCCCTCTAGGGCAGGGCTATTGCAGTGAGCCGCGACCCGATCCGGGTTGGTTTCATGGGCAGAGGTTATTTGAGCGACCATGGGATGCGGCTTGCCACTTACGGCGAGGTAAGGTGCGTAGAACGGCTCATCCATGACGGCGCAATCGCCACGGGCGGCGAAGCTGTACATAAGCGCGGTCGAGAGGTTGCGGGGGCCGGACCACATCGCGATTTTCATAAAATTTTCCTTGGGATGAGAGGGCGGAAGCGGGGGGTTTCACACCCCCCGCACCCCCTGTGAGGTATTTGGGCCAAAAAGAAATCAGGCTCCGACGAGGGATTTGTAGAGCTTGCGTATACGCTCGGTGACGGGGCCCATCGTGCCGCTGCCGATCTGGCGGCCATCGATTTGGCTGACCGGGGTTTGCGCGCCGAAGGTTCCTGTCAGGAACGCTTCCTCGGCGGAATAGGTATCGACAAGGGTGAAGTTGCGTTCAAACACCGGGATGTCATTGGCGCGGCACAGGTCGATTACTTTCTGGCGCGTGATGCCGTTCATGCAGTAGTCGCCCGTGCTTGTCCAAACCGCCCCTTTTCGGACGATGAAGAAGTTGCAGGCATTGGTTGTGTTCACAAAGCCATGCAGGTCGAGCATCAGGGCCTCGTCCGCGCCGGCTTTTTCGGCGGCGATGCAGGCCAGGATACAGTTCAGCTTTGAGTGGCTGTTGAGCTTTGGGTCCTGTGTCATGGGCAGGCCGCGCAGATGGGGGACTGTGGCAAGCCGGATCGGGCGCGGGAGTTTGGGGCGCGAATGCTCCATGATGATGGCGATGGTCGGGCCTTGGCGCGACAGGGCGGGATGCTGAAAGGGCCGGGATTTCACGCCGCGGGTCACCATCAGGCGGGCATGGGCGTCTGTTGTCATTTCATTGGCCGTCTGGGTTTCGAGCAGGGCCGCAAGGAGGGCATCGCGCGTCAGGCCGATCTCAAGGTCGATCGCCTTGGCGGCCTCGAACAGGCGGTCCATATGTTCATCGGCAAAGCTCCATTTGCCATTGTAAAGGCGCAGGCCCTCCCACACGCCATCGCCCAGCATGAAGCCTGAATCATAAACTGAAACAAGAGCTTGCGATCTTGGGAGCAGCTTTCCGTTCAACCAGATCAGGATCGATTCGTTTCGGACATCATCTTCGGATTGATGGGTGGTGATGGCGTCGGTCATGGGAGCCTCGGGTTAGGGTTGGGGCAGCCTAATCTGTGGCAGGGGCCGCGCCAAGGGGGCGCTTCACCTCTGCGTGACCTCACGCTGGGGTGAGTTGAGCTTGTGACTTTGGGCGATCATCCTTGCCACACCCAAAGGAGTACGCCCCATAACCCGGATGATTTACGGCCTTCTGGCTGCCTTGCTGCTGAGCCTGCCCCAAGCCACGGAGGCTGCAACCGAAAAGGCCATCGTTGCAGGGGGCTGCTTTTGGTGCGTGGAATCCGATTTCGAAGGGGTGGAAGGGGTTCGCCGGGTCGTTTCGGGTTATACGGGCGGGACGCTGAAGAACCCCGGTTACAAGCAAGTGACGGGTGGCGGCACCGGACATTATGAGGCGGTGGAGATCACTTTTGACAATTCCCGGATCAGCTATGATGAGATCATGCGGCTGTTCTTTCGCTCGGTCGATCCGACGGATGCGGGCGGGCAGTTCTGTGACCGGGGGGATAGCTACAGGACAGCAGTCTTTGCGCTAAACGAAGGCCAGATGGCCAGCGCCAAGGCGGCAAAAGCGGCGGCGGGTGCAGCGTTGAAGCGCAAGATCGTAACGCCAATCCTTGCCGCTGGTCCGTTTTACAAGGCAGAGGCCTATCATCAGGATTACTACAAGGGCAGCATGATCGTCCTGACCCGGCGCGGCCCGAAAAGCCAGTCAGAGGCCTATAAGTTTTATCGCAATGCCTGCGGGCGGGATAAGCGCGTCAAGCAGCTTTGGGGCAAGGAAGCGGCTTTTGCGCATTAAGCGAGCAAACGATCTACTTCTTCGGCCAAAGGCATGGCTGCGGCTGCCCCCGGTCGCATCACTTGGATTGCCGCCGCTGCCGCCGCCCGTCGAAGCGCCTGATCCGGCGTTTGGCCAGCATCAAGGGCCGCGATCAGGGTGCCGGAAAAGCAATCGCCTGCACCCGTTGTATCGACCGGAGTGACCGGAAAGGCTGGAACGCGGCGCGGCTCTGCCCCGGCTGACAGCCATTCAGCACCTCTCGCACCTTTGGTGATTACCAGATCGCAGTCGGGAAACACACCCAGCGCCGATTTAAGGGCTGCCGCCTCTCCCTCATTCATCAGCAAAATCGTGGCATAGGGCAGAACAGCGCGCAGCGCCTCGACCGAGAAAGGCGCCGCAGAATAGGCAACGCGCATCCCTTTCTCAGAGGCGATGCAGGCCGCTTCCGCTTGGGCGGAGGTTTCGTTCTGCATCATCAGGCTGTCACCCGGCCCGGCATCGCGCAGCGCTTTGATGACCTGCGCCTCCGAAATCGTCTGATTCGCCCCTGCGAACAGAACGATGGCGTTTTCAGCCTGTGGATCGACGTTGATGATGGCATGGCCCGTCGGCACCGCCCCCGTCAAAACGTGACCGGTATCGACGCCGTAAGCTTGCAACGCCTCCAGCGCCCAAGCAGCACCAGGCCCGACAGCGCCGATATGATGCACCCGCGCGCCCGCCCGCGCCGCTGCGACCGATTGGTTCGCCCCTTTTCCGCCAAGACCAAGGGTATAATCCGTCGCGGCCAGCGTCTCTCCGGGTTGGGGAAGATGCGGGACGCGATAGACGTGATCCAGATTGATCGACCCAAGCGTATAGACCGCCATGGCTTACCCGATCTTGGAGGCTGCAAGCACCGCCATGTTCAGGATGTCATTAACGGTTGAACTGGTCGTGCAGATCTGGATCGGCTTCTTGACCCCGGTCAGCATCGGGCCAATCACCGTGGCCCCTGCCATTTCCTGCATCAATTTGACCGAGATCGAGGCCGAGTGCCGCGCCGGAACCACCAGAATATTGGCGGGGCCGGTCAGACGGCAGAAGGGATAATGCGCCATAATCTCGGGGTTGAGGGCAACATCAACCGTCATCTCTCCCTCATATTCGAAATCGACGCCGCGCTTGTCGAGCACCTTGGGGGCAAGGTGCATTTTCGTGGCGCGTTCCGACACCGGATAACCGAAGGTCGAGAAGGACACGAAGGCGACGCGCGGCTCCAGACCAAGGTTGCGGGCAACCTCGGCGGCTTTTGTGGCAATCGTGGCCAGATCCTCGGGTTCGGGCCATTCCTGCACAAGCGTATCGGTGATCAGAACGATGCGACCCTTGTGAAGGAGCGCCGTCACGCCCACCGCGCCATCGGTGGCCTTCGCGTCAAACACATGGTTGAGAAGCGAGAGCACATGCGCCGATTTGCGCGTGGCCCCGGTGACGAGCCCGTCGCCATGCCCATGTTGCAACATCAGAGCCGAAAACACATGCCGGTCACGCGAAGCGAGGCGGTGGATGTCGGTCTTGTCAAAACCCTCCCGCTGGAGCCGTTTGTACAGAAACTCGCGGTAGGTTTCGAGATGCCGGGTATTGGCGGCGTTCACGATCTCCAACTCGCGGACAGCATCGCCGAGGCCTGCGGCCTCCAGCTTTTCGCGCACATCCGACTCGCGACCGACAACCAGAGACTTCCCCAGCCCCGCGCGCTGATAGGCCACGGCGGCGCGCAACACGCGCGGGTCATCCCCTTCGGCAAAGATCATACGGGCCTGCGCCTGACGCGCGCGGGCATGAATGCCTTGCAGGATCGATGCCGTCGGATCCATCCGGGACTTCAGGCTCAACTCATAGCCATGCATGTCGATGATCGGCCGGCGCGCAACACCAGTATCCATTCCGGCCTTGGCAACGGCTGGCGGGATGACATGGATCAGACGCGGATCAAACGGGGTCGGAATGATGTAATCGCGCCCGAAGGACAGCTTGCGGCCATAGGCCATCGCCACCTCATCCGGGACATCCTCGCGCGCCAGTTTCGCAAGGGCATGGGCGCAGGCGATCTTCATCTCATCATTGATGGCGCGGGCGTGGATATCCAAGGCCCCCCGGAACAGATACGGAAAGCCAAGAACGTTATTGACCTGATTGGGGTAATCCGACCGACCGGTGGCCACGATTGCGTCGGGGCGGACGGCATGTGCCTCTTCCGGTGTGATCTCGGGGTCGGGGTTGGCCATAGCGAAAATAACGGGGTTTTCCGCCATACTCGTGACCATTTCAGGCGTCACGGCCCCTTTGGCTGAAACGCCAAGGAACACATCTGCGCCCTTCATCGCCTCTTCCAGCGTCCGCAGATCAGTGGTCGCGGCATGTGCCGATTTCCACTGGTTCATCCCTTCGGTACGGCCCTGATAGATGACCCCCTTAGTGTCGCACATGATGCAATTGTCATGCTTTGCGCCCATCGACTTCAGCAGTTCCAGACAGGCGATGCCTGCCGCCCCTGCCCCGTTCAGCACAATCCGGCAATCGCCAATCTTTTTGCCCGACAGTTCCAGCGCGTTGATGAGGCCAGCCGCACAGATCACCGCCGTGCCGTGCTGGTCATCATGGAAGACCGGGATGTCCATGATCTCTTTCAGGCGCTGTTCAATGATGAAACATTCCGGAGCCTTGATGTCTTCAAGGTTGATACCACCAAAGGTCGGCCCCATCAGGGAAACCGCCTTGATGATCTCATCCGCGTCTTCGGTGTCCAGTTCGATATCGATCGCGTTCACATCGGCAAAACGCTTGAACAGGACCGCCTTGCCCTCCATCACCGGCTTGGAGGCCAGCGCGCCAAGGTTGCCCATCCCCAGAATTGCGGTCCCGTTTGAGATGACCGCAACCATGTTGCCCTTGACCGTATAGTCATAGGCCGTTTCCGGATTATCCGCGATGGCCTGCACCGGAACCGCAACACCGGGCGAATAGGCCAGAGACAGGTCACGCTGCGTGGCCATCGGCGTTGTCGCCGCAATCTCGTATTTTCCGGGACGAGGCTCCAGATGATAGGCAAGGGCCTCTTCCGGGGTGATCTTTGATTTCGACATCTGTGCTCTCCTCCTGCTCGATGTCCCGTTTAGCGAAACGCGAAAGCCAAAACAACGATTTATGGCGCGGCGGATTTGCCGCTTTTCCCCAGCGAGGCGGTTTTGTAGGCTCCCCCCAGCTTTGGGGGCCAATGTGACAGACGAAACCGCGACGCCAATGATGGCGCAATATCTGGAAATCAAATCCCGGCATCGCGATGCGCTGCTGTTCTATCGGATGGGCGATTTCTACGAGATGTTCTTTGACGACGCCAAGGCTGCGGCCGAAGCGCTGGATATTGCGCTGACCAAACGCGGCAAGCATCAGGGAGCGGATATTGCCATGTGCGGTGTGCCGGTGCATTCGGCTGAAGGCTATCTTTTGTCGCTGATCCGCAAAGGCTTCCGCGTCGCAATTGCCGAGCAAATGGAAGACCCGGCTGAGGCGAAAAAGCGCGGCTCCAAATCGGTGGTGGCGCGCGATGTCGTACGACTTGTGACACCCGGCACGCTGACAGAAGACGCACTTCTGGATGCCCGCAGACATAACTATCTTTGCGCTTTCAGCGAGGTTAGAGACGAATCTGCGCTGGCGTGGTGCGATATCTCTACCGGGGAGTTTCGCGTGATGCCTTGCCCCCCGGTGCGGCTGGCACCAGAGCTGGCGCGGCTTTCACCGAAGGAAATCCTGATCCTCGAAGGCTCTGATACCGCCTTTGAGGATGGCATCGCCGTCACCCCCCTTTCGCCCGGCAGCTTTGACAGTCAAAGCGCCGAGAAGCGTCTGAACAGCCTGTTTGACACGAAATCTCTGGAGGGCTTTGGCAGCTTTGAGCGTGCCGAACTGGGCGCAATGGGGGCGATCGTCGATTATCTGGACCTGACGCAACGCGGAAACCTGCCGCTTTTGCGCCCGCCCCAGCGTGAGAGCCTGCGCGGCACGATGCAGATTGACGCCGCAACCCGTCGCAACCTTGAGATCACGCAGACACTTTCGGGTGGGCGCGACGGCTCCCTGCTGTCGGTTGTGGATCGGACTCTGACATCCGGCGGTGGGCGGCTTCTGGATCGTCGTCTTTCAGCCCCGTCTCTTGACCTCGCAACGATTTCCCGGCGGCAAGATTCGGTTCGTTTTATGGTGGAACAGAGCCTTCTTCGAACAAGTCTTCGCGAGGATCTGCGCCGCGTTCCCGATATGGATCGGGCTTTGTCGCGCCTGACCCTGGACCGCGCCGGGCCCCGCGATCTTGCCGCAATCCGTGACGGCCTATCGGCGGCACTGACCTTGTGCCAGAAACTGCCGGAAGACGCGCCGGAGTTGCTAACTGAAGCGGCTAAAGACCTTGCTGGGCATGACGATCTTATCCACCTGCTCGACAGCGCATTGGTGGCCGAACCTCCGCTGCTTACCCGCGACGGCGGCTTTATCGCTACGGGGTTTGATAGCGATCTGGATGAAGCCAGAACCCTGCGCGATGAAGGCCGAAGCGTCATCGCCGCCATGCAAGCGGATTACATCAGCCTGACAGGCATCGCGACCCTGAAGATTAAACATAACAACGTTCTGGGATATTTCGTTGATGTCACGACGACCCATGCCGAGAAGATGCTCTCGCCGCCGCTGTCTGACACATTTCTTCACCGCCAGACAACGGCGGGGCAAGTGCGGTTCACAACCCTGCCACTTTCCGAAATGGAGACAAAGATTCTGAATGCCGCCGGGCGGGCATTGGAGATCGAAAAACGGCACTATTTGGCCCTTAGAGACCGAGTATTGGCCAACTCCCTGCCGATCGGAGCAGCGGCGCGGGCCTTGGCCGAGATCGACCTAGCCACGGCTTTTGCCGATCTTGCCTTGGCTGAAAACTGGTCGGCCCCGCATGTTGATAACAGCAAAGCCTTCGAGATAACGGGCGGCCGCCACCCGGTGGTCGAAAAAGCCTTGCGACGGCAGGGAAGCACTGGCTTCGTCGCCAATGACTGTGATCTCTCTGCCGAAAGCGGCGCTTCGATCTGGTTGCTGACAGGCCCTAACATGGCAGGGAAATCAACCTTTCTACGCCAGAACGCCCTGATCGCCCTGCTTGCCCAAGCCGGAAGCTTTGTTCCTGCACAGCGCGCGCACATCGGAGTGGTCAGCCAGCTTTTCAGTCGCGTCGGGGCTTCAGACGACCTCGCTCGTGGGCGGTCAACTTTCATGGTGGAAATGGTGGAAACCGCTGCAATCCTTAATCAGGCCGATGCGCGGGCCCTCGTCATTTTGGACGAGATCGGCAGGGGCACAGCCACCTATGACGGCCTTTCCATTGCCTGGGCAACGCTGGAGCACCTTCACGACGTCAATCTCTGTCGCGCCCTTTTCGCGACCCATTACCACGAAATGACGTCCCTCGCTGGCAAGCTCGACGGAGTAGAGAATGCCACTGTGTCCGTTAAGGAATGGGAGGGAGACGTGATCTTTCTCCACGAAGTCCGAAAGGGTGCGGCTGACCGATCCTACGGGGTTCAGGTCGCCAGACTTGCGGGCCTTCCTCCAACAGTGATTGAACGCGCAAAGGTGGTTCTTCAAGCCTTGGAGGATGGTGAGCGCAGCGGTGCGCAAAAGAAGACGTTGATTGATGACTTGCCCTTGTTCCGGGCGACGCCCGCCGCAGCCCCACCGCGGCAAAAGAAGAACTCCGTGGTGGAAACAACGCTCCAATCCATCCACCCTGACAAGCTGACGCCGCTCGAGGCGCTGTCATTGATCTATGACCTGAAATCAAAACTCCAACAGCCCTGACTCGGGGCTTCTTTTTGGTAAAAATACCTCGGGGGCCCGGGGGCTGGCCCCCGGCCCTGCAGTGGAAATACGTGATTGGTCCCGGATCAGCCGGGTGTAGACGATACGCCAACCTGCGCGGGGCGCAGCAAGCGATCGTGCAGGAGGAATCCCTCAGTCATCACCTGAATAATTTGACCGGCCTTGGTGCCGGGAACCGGCGCCTCGAACATAGCTTGATGCATCTGCGGATCAAATTGATCACCCATTTCCGGAACGATGGGCGACACACCGTGTTTTGTCAGCACGTTGAGCAACTCTCGCAGGGTCAACTCGACCCCCTCGATCAGCGCGGCGGCTTGGCTGCGATGTTCATCCGTCGCGGCATCCAGCGCTCTGCGAAGGTTGTCATAAACTGGCAGCATGTCGCGGGCCAGCTTGGAGCCCCCGTATTGCTCGGCTTCCCGGCGATCACGCTCGCCACGCTTGCGAGAATTCTCAGCATCCGCGAGAACCCGCATGAAGCGATCACGCATTTCATCACGCTCTGCGCGCAGCGCTGAAAGCTCCCCGTCCAGCATCGCGGCGTCCATGTCGGCAGAGGTTTCAGCCTCATCAACGGGGGGCGTATCTGCCAGCTTGGCTGCAGGATCTTGTGCCATCTTGTCGTTCTTCCTTGTCTCACTCACGTTGCGTCACCCTTTGGACCTGTCGGACACCAAACGCCCGACAAGCTGCGCTGTGTAATCAACGATGGGAACGATACGGCCATAATTCAACCGAGTCGGTCCGATCACACCCACAGCGCCGATGATCTTTCGATCAGCGTTCATATAGGGAGAGACCACCAGAGAGGAACCCGAAAGTGAGAACAACTTGTTCTCAGACCCAATAAAAATGCGCACCCCTTCGCCTTCTTCGGTCAATTCGAGGAATTCGGCGATATCACGCTTACGTTCAAGATCGTCGAACAGGGTGCGGATGCGATCAAAGTCCAGTGCTTCATTACTTCCATCCAGCAAATTGGCGCGGCCGCGGACGATCAACCGCTCACTTTGCTCGCCCGCGTTCTCCCACAGGGCCAGACCGCTTTCGACGAGGTCGCGCGCCAGACTGTCAATCTCTTGCCGCCGGGCCTTGATATCGAGGGTTACGGACTGACGCAGATCGGAAAGGAGCTTGCCGCTGGCCATCGCATTGAGAAAATTGGCCGCCTCTCGCATGGAAGAGGGCGTTTGGCCCGGCGGCGGCGTGAAGACGCGGTTTTCCACATGTCCATCGGCAAAAACCAAAACCACCAGCGCCCGGTTCGGGCCGAGGCTGACGAATTCGATATGCTTGATTGGGGCTTCATGTTTTGGGGTCAAAACCAGACTGGCGCCATGGGTGATGCCCGACAATGCCGACCCGACGCGGTCCAGCAATGTTGTGACATCCCTCTCATTGCTGCCCATCGTTGCATCAATCTTTTCGCGATCTTCATTGGCCACGGTTCCAACTTCGAGGATCCCATCAACAAACATCCGCAAGCCCATTTGAGTAGGTATTCTGCCTGCCGAGACATGCGGGCTGTTCAAGAGGCCCAAAAACTCCAGATCCTGCATTACATTACGGATGGTGGCGGCGCTGACCTTTTCCGAGAGGGTTCGGGTCAGCGTGCGCGATCCGACTGGATCGCCTGAGGCCAGATAACCCTCCACGACCTGACGAAAAACTTCGCGGGATCGGTCGTTCATCTCGGCAAGAATGGCGGTTCGGTTGATCATCGGGGTCCTTCCAAGGGGCTGATCACATTAAAGAGCAGCGACAGCTTTCGTCAATGCTGCTTGCATCCTTGTGATCGCCCCCTTTATCTGGGCGCAGCAGAATGAGTGAGGACATACCATGCGGCCATCAGGAAGAGAACTTGACCAATTGCGCGACATCTCGATTGAGACTGGCGTCATGAAACATGCGGAAGGGTCCTGTCTGATCCGGATGGGGAACACTCATGTCCTCTGTTCCGCGAGCCTTGAGGAGAAGGCTCCGCCCTTTTTGCGCAACACCGGGCAAGGTTGGGTAACGGCGGAGTATGGCATGCTTCCGCGCGCCACGAATACGCGCAACAGGCGCGAAGCGGCGGCTGGCAAGCAATCTGGCCGAACGCAAGAGATCCAGCGGCTGATTGGGCGGTCGCTGCGCGCTGGCGTCGATCGTGTCGCCTTGGGTGAGCGGCAGATCACGGTCGATTGTGACGTGCTTCAGGCCGATGGCGGGACGCGTTGCGCCTCCATCACCGGGGGTTGGGTGGCGCTTCGCCTTGCCGTGAACAAACTATTGAAAAGCGGAGTGATCACCTCGGACCCGATTTTGGACCATGTTGCCGCGGTGTCTTGCGGGATTTATGCTGGGCAGCCAGTGCTGGATTTGGATTACGCCGAGGACTCAACTGCTGGGACCGATGGAAACTTTATTATGACAGGCGCCGGGCGCTTGATCGAAGTCCAGATGTCTGCGGAAGGGGCGACATTCTCTCGTTCGGAAATGGGTGAGTTGATGGATTTAGCCGAAGTGGGCTGCAAGGCTTTGGTTGCCGCCCAAAAGTCTGCGGTGGCCTGATCGATGCGCCAGTTTGACGGAAAACGGCTGCTTTTGGCCACCCATAATAAGGGAAAGCTGGAGGAGATTGACAATCTTCTGAAGGATTACCCCGTTTCGGTGGTCTCGGCTGCGGATTTTGGCTTGGTGGAACCGGAGGAGACCGAGAGCAGTTTCATCGGTAATGCGCGGATCAAGGCGCATTTTGCGGCGAAAGCTACTGGTTTGCCAGCGCTGGCGGATGACTCCGGTATTTGCGTCGACGCTTTGGGCGGTGCTCCTGGAGTATACACAGCGGATTGGGCGGAGACCCCTTCGGGTCGGGACTTCAATATGGCGATGGAACGGCTTTGGCGAGAGGTGGACGCGCTGGCTGCGCCGGAGCCTCGGCTGGCGCAGTTTCGCTGCACCTTGGTTCTTGCCTGGCCAGATGGACATGACGAAGTGTTCGAAGGCGTCATGCCCGGTCAATTGGTTTGGCCAATGCGCGGCAGCCAAGGGCACGGCTATGACCCCATGTTTCAGCCTCAAGGATACACTCAGACTTTTGGGGAAATGGATCGTTGGGAAAAGAACAAGATCAGCCATCGCGCTGACGCTTTCCGTAAACTCATCGCGGGATGTTTCACGTGAAACACATCCGCACAGGCTCCCCGTTCGAACTGGAAATGGCGTATAGCCGCGCCGTGATCAAGGGCGGCTGGTGTTTCGTGTCGGGCGTGACAGGGTATGACTACACTAAGATGTTGATGCCCGAGGGAGTCGCGGCGCAGGCGGAGGCCAGCTTTCAAACAATAGGCCGAGTACTTACCGAAGCCGGGTTTCAACTGGCCGACATTGTTCGAGTTCAATACACTTTGGTGGATGCGGCCCTTGTTGCAGAACTCAGCCCGATACTCTCTGCGCATCTCGGTGACGTGCGCACCGCCGCAACGATGATTGTCGCGGGGCTTATCAAACCAGAGATGCTGATTGAAATCGAAGTGACGGCGTTTAAGGGATGATGATCGAGGATTGGCGAAATGGCGGGTTCGGCTTGTATATTCACTGGCCCTTTTGCCAGTCAAAATGTCCCTATTGCGACTTCAACAGCCATGTTGCCGCATCCATAGACCAAAATCGTTGGAAATCGGCCTATCTTCGGGAAATTGAGCGGGTAGGGAGCGAAACGCAGGGTCGCATTCTGGACAGCGTTTTCTTTGGCGGGGGAACGCCGTCCTTAATGCAACCAGATGTCGTTGCAGCGGTGATTGATGCCATCCGCCGCACATGGGCGTGTCGAAATGATCTGGAGATTACGCTGGAGGCGAACCCCGGATCGGTCGAGCGGACGCGGTTTCAGGGCTTTCGGGAAGCTGGAGTAAATCGGCTTTCTATGGGAATTCAGGCCCTGAACGACCGCGACCTCAGGGCCTTGGGCCGGCTGCATAGTGTTGAAGATGCACTCAGGGCGTTCGATGTAGCCCGAACGACCTTTGAACGCGTGAGCTTTGATCTGATCTACGCCAGGCAGGCGCAAACACTAGATGAGTGGCGGAGGGAGCTTTCTCTGGCTCTTTCCCTCTCGGTCGACCATTTGTCCATGTACCAACTGACGATCGAAGAAGGGACAGCGTTTGGCGATCGCTTTGCTGCAGGTCGATTAAGGGATCTGCCTGACGAGGGTTTGGCGGCTGACATGTATGACCTCACGCAAGAACTCTGCGAGGCTGCAGGAATGGCGGCGTACGAAGTCTCTAACCATGCGAAAGAAGGCGCAGAATCTCGTCACAATCTGATTTACTGGCGTGGTGGGGATTACATCGGGATCGGTCCAGGCGCGCATGGCCGGCTGACCTTCGGAGATCAGAGACTTGCCACCGAAGCAATCAAAACGCCTGGAGGGTGGCTTTCAGGAGTTGAGGCGGGCCAGCGGATAGAACAGCGTGACCGTCTCACCCCAGAAGAACGCGCTATCGAGTATATCTTAATGGGGTTAAGGCTTTCGGAGGGCATTGACCTCACGCGCCTTCAGACCGTTTCGCGCCTAGAGCCGCCACAACCCGCCGTCAATGAGCTTGTAGATCTTGGGATGCTGTCCCAAATCGGCCCACGGATCACGGCAACGCCCAACGGTAGGCTTGTCCTTAACTCGGTGATCAAAGCGTTGGTCAACGCGCTTTGATCACCGACTTCTGCCCGATTAATCTCTATCCAAGCCAGACAGCGCTTGGCACAAGGCATCCAAATCATCCAACGTGTTGTAATAAATGGTAAGGGTGCCTTTGTCGCCACCTGGTTCATGATAGATGCTTACACCCATCTTTAGATTCGCAGACAGGTCTCCTTCAAGCGCGCGGGTATCTGCGTCCTTTTCGTACCGAGGGGAAGCCCCCTTGGAGCCGGACCGGTCAGGCTTTGATGATAACTGTTTTGTAAGACGCTCCGTCTCCCGAACGGAGAGCCCTTTGGAAATAACCTCACGCGCCAGTTCTGACGGATTCTCCGTCGTGATAAGAGCGCGCGCATGACCAGCCGTCAGTTTGCCTTCACGAATATAAGACTGAACCTCTTGCGGAAGTTGCAGGAGCCGCAAGAGATTGGCGATATGGCTGCGGCTTTTCGATAGCGCTTCGGCGATTTTTTCCTGCGTATGACCAAAGCGATCCATCAACTGGCGAAAACCGGCGGCTTCCTCCATCGCATTGAGATCAGCACGCTGGATATTCTCTATGATCGCAACTTCCAGCACTTCTGTATCAGAGAATTCCCGCACAATTACGGGGACTTCGTGAACTTGGGCCATCTGAGCCGCACGCCAGCGCCGCTCCCCCGCGACGATCTCATAACGGCCAGCTTCCGCCGTGGGTCGGACAATAAGTGGTTGTAGCACGCCCTTCTGGCGAATGGATGCCGCAAGATCCTTCAAGGCTCCGGCCAAGAAGTCGCGGCGCGGCTGATCCGGGTTTGGAAAGAGATTTTCAACCGCAACCCTCAGGTCGCCACGACGGCCTTCACCCTGGGACGGAGCGCTATATTGGTCGACATTGATATCGGCCATCAGGGCCGACAGACCGCGCCCCAGGCTCCGCCGTTCCATCTTTTTGTCACTCATAGCACTTGCTCTCCTGTTCTCGACCGCTGTGGATATCGAGCCCGAAGCTCTGCCGTAAGCGCGCGATAGGCTTCCGATCCCTTTGAACCACTATCATAATTTAGAACCGGCAGCGCATAGGACGGCGCCTCGCTAACGCGAACATTTCGCGGGATAACTGTTTTGAAAACAAGGTCGCCGAGGGTCGATCTGGCGTCGGTCTCCACCATTTGCGACAGGTTGTTTCGTCCGTCATACATCGTCAGAACCACACCTTCGATACGGAGATCAGGATTCGCAGACTGCCTGATTTCCCGAATGGTAAGCATCAATTGCGACAATCCTTCCAATGCAAAGAACTCGCTTTGCAACGGAACAAGGACGGAATGGCAAGCCACCAGCGCATTAACCGTCAACAGGCTGAGCGAGGGCGGGCAATCGATCAACACAAAGTCAAAGCCGAATTCGGCCATACCGGGCTGTCGGAGCGCATCGTGCAAAAGAAAGCTCCGTTTCTCATTGGAAACAAGCTCCATATCCGCCGAAGACAGATCCGCGTTTGCAGGGCAAATGAAAAGTCCCTCGATTGCGCTTCGCTGGATAACATCACCAAGTGGCGTCTCATCGATCAGCAGGTCATAAGTCGTCAATTGCCTTTGCGCAGGTTCAATTCCCAAGCCCGTAGACGCATTTCCCTGCGGATCTAGATCCACGAGCAGCACTTTAGCGCCGACTTCCGCCAGCCCAGCGGCGAGATTAATCGCCGTCGTGGTCTTTCCCACGCCGCCTTTTTGGTTCGCAAGGGCGATGATTCGCGGCAACTGCGGAAGAACGGGGTTAGACATGCTTGATCCTTTTGACTTGAAGAACGGCGCTTTCATTCCCTGTTACGCTTGGGATCGCAGTCAGATCGAACGCCCAGTCGTTCCGCGCAGCTTCAACTTCCGCTTCATAATGGCTGCCCTTCAGAAACAGGGCGGTGCCCCCCGGAGTCATATGAAGGTCTGCAATTTTCATCAAACCCGATAGTGGTGCCAGCGCCCTAGCCGACAACACATCTGCCTCAAGGGGTGCGATGTTTTCGATGCGCTCCGACAGAACAACAGCTTCCAACCAAAGCTTACGGCACGCCTCACGCAAAAATGCCGCCTTTCTCTGGTCAACTTCGACAAGCGTAAACCGAAGGTCAGGATACAACTCTTTTGCGAGAACAGCGACAACGATGCCGGGAAATCCCCCACCGCTACCAACATCGACCCAATGCCGAACACCAGGTTCTGTCAGCGGAAAAAGCTGCGCAGAATCTACAATATGGCGCGACCATAAATCTTCTACAGTCGATTTTGAGACAAGGTTAATCGCCCGGTTCCATTTTTCTACCAACTCTCCAAAGGCTTGGAGCGATTGATATGTTTCACGTGAAACAGAAAAGCCAGCGAAAAGATCCAGTCGGTCTGTCATGCGCTAACCGCAACCGCCGATTTCCGCCCTTTGCGGAGGCGAGCCAAAATCAGAACTAATGCGGCCGGTGTCATGCCCTCAATCCGGCTAGCCTGAGCTATTGTCGCCGGCTGAACCGCAACAAGTTTGCGACAAAGCTCATTCGACAGGCCCGAAAGACCAAAATAGTCGAAATCGGCTGGGATGCGCAATTGTTCATCCTTTTTGAGCGCAGCAGCATCCGCCACTTGGCGATGCTCGTATTGCGCATAGAGAGAGTCACGCGCGATCTGCGTGACAATTTCAGCATCAAAGCGATCAATTCCGTCCACGCCCTGCAGAACCGCATCAAGATTCAGATCTGGAAGCGCCATCAAGGTATAGGCGCTCCGCCGAACGCCGTCCTGACTTACTTTCACACCCATCCTCTCAACCTGAGTCGGTGTGAAGCAGGCGTTGGTCAACAAAGTTTTCGCAGCCGTCAGCTGCTCCATCTTTGCCACAAAAATATCTTGTCGTGCGGGACCAACACAACCGACCCCCATGCCGAAGGGGGTCATTCTCTGGTCCGCATTATCGGCCCGCAGGGTAAGCCGAAACTCTGCGCGAGATGTAAACATCCGATACGGCTCCGAAACGCCGCGCATGATCAGATCGTCAATCATAACGCCCATATAGCTTGCAGACCTGCTGAAATGGACGGCCTCCCTTCCCGTAGCCCCTCTTGCCGCGTTGATCCCGGCTACCAAGCCCTGTGCGGCGGCCTCTTCATATCCCGTTGTCCCATTGATCTGACCCGCAAAAAACAAGCCGGCCACAGCCTTCACTTCCAGTGACGGACGAAGCCCCCTCGGATCAAAGAAATCATACTCAATCGCATAGCCTGGCTGAAGAATCTGCACACGCTCCAGACCTTTGATCGTGCGAACATAGGCCGTCTGCACTTCTTCCGGTAGCGAGGTCGATATCCCATTCGGGTAAACCGTGTGATCGTCGAGGCCCTCAGGCTCCAAAAAGATCTGATGCTCCGACTTATCCGCAAAACGAACAATCTTATCTTCGATTGACGGGCAATAGCGTGGGCCGACCCCCTCGATATGGCCACCATACATCGCCGACCGTGAGAGATTGGCGCGCACGATATCATGGGTTTCCGAATTCGTATGGGTGATGCCACAAGCGATCTGTCGCGCAAATGGCTTGTCATGCAAGAAGGAAAACAACACCGGGTCTTCATCTGCCGGCTGTTCCTCCAACACAGACCAATCAATCGTACGACCATCCAGGCGCGGCGGCGTCCCAGTCTTCAGCCTGCCCTTCTGAAAGCCCAACCCATTCAAGCGATCCGCCAACCTAATCGAAGGGCCATCCCCCATCCGCCCACCGGACCGACGTTCATTCCCGATATGAATCACCCCGTTCAGAAACGTACCGGCAGTCAAAATCACAGCTCGCGACGTGATCTCTGACCCATCAACCAACGTCACACCTGTGATTTGGCCAGCTTCGATCAACAAATCCGTCACTTCGCCTTCAATCACAGTCAAACCCGTTTGCTCCGAAAGCATCCGTTGAATCGTTTGACGATAAATCTTGCGATCTGCCTGCGCCCGCGGCCCTTGCACCGCGGGTCCTTTCCGACGATTCAAGAGACGGAACTGAATACCCGCATAATCCGTAGCTCGCCCCATAACGCCATCGAGTGCGTCAATCTCTCTAACCAGATGACCTTTCCCTAAACCCCCAATCGCTGGGTTGCAGGACATCACGCCAATTCCATCGCGGCGCAAAGTAATCAGCGCTGTTTCCGCGCCCATACGGGCCGCAGCGGCCGCAGCTTCACTCCCTGCATGGCCACCACCAATCACAATCACATCAAAATGTTTCACGTGAAACGCCCCTATTTCCCGATACAAAAGCTTGAAAATATCTCGCCCAGCAATGTTTCCACATCGACCCGGCCCATCAACACTTCCAAAGCCCGCGCCGCAGACCGCAAATCCACCGCCACAAGTTCCGCCATAGCCTCATCTTCCAATAGCGCGATTCGAGCCCGGCCTAAAGCCACCATCGCATCACCCAAAGCAACTCTGTGGCGTTCACGCGTCACTGTCCCGGCCGAGGCTGCCCTCTTGCCAAGCACAGATCCTATCCGGCCAACAAGATCTGAAACTCCCTCACCTGTCATCCCGGACACACCCCCAACAAACGGGTCCCCCAAATCAGCCTTACCAAAAACCACAATATCCTCGGGCAATGGCTCAATCTCCGAAAGGCTATCCCCTTGAATTCTCAAGAAAACCCTAAGATCAGCCTGCTTTGCGCGACGCAAGGCCAAAGCCACCCCTAGAGCCTCAACCTGATCATTCGTTTCGCGCAAACCCGCCGTGTCAAGGATCGTCACGGCCAAACCGCCAAGATCCATCTTGACCTCAATCACATCTCGCGTCGTCCCCGCGACTTCGGAGGTGATTGCAGCTTCGCGACCCGCCAGAGCATTCAGAAGCGTTGACTTGCCCGCATTCGGGACACCGATGATCGCAACTTCAAATCCCTCGCGGATCCTCTCTGCTACACCAGACCCTTCAACTTCGCTGCCTATGCTCTCAAGCAATCCGTCAAGCAGGCTCAGAACTTCTGGCGTCACATCAACCGGCACATCTTCATCCGCAAAGTCGATCGTCGCCTCCACCAAGGCCGCAGCCCGGATGATGTCACGCCGCCACGCCTCAACCTTGCGTCCAATCGCCCCCGACAAAACCCGAAGCGCTTGAACCCTCTGCGCTTCCGTCTCCGCGTCGATCAAATCAGCCAGACCCTCAACCTGCGCCAGATCAAGGCACCCATTTTCCAATGCCCGCCGCGTGAATTCCCCCGCCTCTGCCAAACGCAAGCCCTGTTGCTGCGCCAAGACGCGCAGCACCTCGGCAATCACCGCCTGACTACCATGCAGATGAAACTCGACGGAATCTTCGCCGGTAAAGCTGGCCCCCTGATCGAAACGGATCACTAAGGCCTGATCAAGGTCACGCCCCTGCCAACGCAAGACGCGCAAGGCCGTTCGCCGCGCCTCAGGCAAGGACCCACACAGCGCAACCGCCGCTTCATGTGCCTGCGGACCCGACAGTCGAAGAACCGCCACGCCCGCCTTACCCCGCGCAGAGGCGAGGGCATAGATCGTATCCATCGCAACAAGCCCCCGCGTTAACGCTTCGCTCAGGTGTTCATGGAGTCAAAGAAATCCGAGTTTGACTTGGTTTGCTTCAGCTTCGAAATCAAGAATTCGATCGCATCCGTCGTTCCCATCGGGTTCAGAATCCGACGCAGAACGTAAGTCTTCTGCAAATCGGATTTCTCGACCAGCAAATCCTCTTTCCGCGTCCCGGATTTCAGGATGTCCATCGCCGGGAAGACCCGCTTATCCGCAACTTTCCGATCCAGCACGATTTCAGAGTTACCCGTGCCCTTGAACTCTTCAAAGATCACTTCGTCCATCCGGCTCCCGGTATCAATCAAAGCGGTTGCGATAATGGTCAGCGACCCGCCCTCTTCAATATTCCGCGCCGCACCAAAGAACCGCTTCGGGCGCTGCAACGCATTCGCATCGACGCCCCCCGTCAGAACCTTGCCCGAAGAGGGAACGACCGTGTTGAACGCCCGACCAAGTCGGGTGATCGAGTCGAGCAAAATAACCACGTCGCGCTTATGCTCGACCAGCCGCTTGGCTTTCTCAATCACCATTTCCGCAACGGCTACATGCCGCGTCGCCGGTTCGTCAAAAGTGGAGGACACGACCTCCCCCTTAACCGAGCGCTGCATATCCGTGACTTCTTCCGGCCGTTCGTCGATCAGCAAAACAATCAGATAGCATTCCGGATGATTGGTCGCGATGGAATGCGCGATATTCTGCAATAGCACCGTCTTACCCGTCCGCGGCGGCGCCACAATCAACCCGCGCTGGCCTTTCCCAATCGGGGCCACCAGATCAATGATCCGGGCCGAGCGATCCTTCACGGTCGGATCTTCAACTTCCATCTTCAGCCGCTCTTCCGGGTAAAGCGGCGTCAGGTTGTCAAAATGCACCTTGTGACGGGCGCGCTCCGGGTCATCAAAATTGATCCGGGTCACTTTTGTCATGCAAAAGTATTTCTCGGTCTCGCGCGGTGCGGCGATAACACCTTCAATCGTATCCCCTGTCCGCAACGAGAATTGGCGGATGGTTTCGGGAGAGACATAAATATCATCCGGCCCCGACAGATAGTTCGCCGAAGGGCTGCGCAGAAATCCGAACCCGTCCTGCAACACTTCCAACACGCCGTCGCCGCCGATTTCCCAGCCTTCTTCCGCATGTTCCTTCAAAAGCGAGAACATCATCTCGCCCTTGCGCATGGAGGGCGCGTTCTCGATCTCCCATTCCTCTGCCATGGCCAGCAGATCCGCCGGGGTCTTGGCCTTGAGATCCGCAAGGTTCAGGCGCTGGATCGTTTCATCCTCGCCCACCCCATCAGCGGCAGTTTCGGCTCCAAAAAAAGCATCGTTCATGGCAAGATTTTCCTAGGCACGGCACCCCTTTGACGGGCGGCGGCAACGCTAATGATCGGGAAACGCTCTGGGCCGGACGGCCCCGCTACCCGCCAGATACGCAGTTTGAACCGCGAAGTCAATTAGCAGGGGCAGAGACAGCGCAAACCCGCTGCCTTAGAATTTCACCACGACCGACAGGACGATCACCAGCATAAGCACGGTGGGCACTTCATTCATCATGCGAAACTGACGACCCGTCAGCTTGTTCTGGCCCGCCGCAAAATCCTTTCGGCGCAATCCAAGCCACATGTGAAACCATGTCATCGCCAAAACAGATCCGCCCTTCGCCCAAGGCCAAACCGCCGACCAGTCCACAATTCCCGGCGTCAGAACCAGCATAAGACCCGCAACCCAAGCCACAATCATCGCCGGGTTCATGATGACCCGCAGAAGCTTCAGTTCCATCGTCTGAAACAACGGATCCGCGCCCTTTATCTGGCCCACCTTCTCCGCGTGATACACAAACAGTCGCGGCAGATAGAACAAACCCGCCATCCACGAGATCACCGCCATGATATGCAGGGCTTTCACCCAAGGATAGATATCGGCCAAAAGTCCCATCGCGCCCTCAAAACACCAACACTTCTTCTCTTAAAGAATAAATATATAGAAAGAAATGAAGAGGTAGTAGGCTTCGTGGATAACAGGATAGCTCAATCCACCCCCAAAACTATCAACAGGCCCAAGTTTGGGGACAAGCTGTTGATAAGCGCGGCTGACAGCCTCAAAAATCGGATTTTCACGTTCTTTATCAATCAGATAGCTAGAAATAGACGTGACAAAAATCCTTCCCCATCTGCACCCCTATTTGGTTATCCTGCCAGGCCGCAACGCACTGTCAACAAGGGGATAAACGCCACGTTTGCTTGACAAAAACCCCCTCTTACCCCCACCAAGAGAAATCCGCCCTCTTTTCCTGCTCTTTCGCCTCCGGAACATACGCAGCTTTTCCACAGCCTCTCCCACAGGGTCTTTTCATGCCTCCCCCCATCATTCTGGCCTCCACCTCAGAAACCCGCCTGCGGCTCTTGCGCGCCGCCGGTTTGCCCGTCTCGGCTCAGGCCTCGCGCATAGATGAGGCGTCAATCCGCATCGCGCTGGAGGCCGAAGGTGCTCCGCCGCGCGATGTCGCGGATATGTTGGCCGAGATGAAGGCCCGCAAGATCGCTGATAAGACCCCCGGCGCCGTGGTTCTGGGCTGCGATCAAGTGCTCGACTTCGAGGGCAAAAGCTGGGGCAAGCCCGACACGATCGAAGCTGCCCGCGCGCAGCTTCGACAAATGCGCGGGCAAACGCACCAGCTTCTGTCTGCAATCGTGCTGTATCACGAGGCAAAACCCCAATGGCGCCATATCAGCAAGGCGACCCTGACGATGCGCGACTTCTCGGATGCCTGGCTTGATGGCTACCTGAACCGCAATTGGGAACAGATCCGACATTCCGCCGGAAGCTATCATCTGGAAGAGGAAGGCGTGCGCCTGTTCTCGGCAGTAGAGGGCGATTACTTCACCATTCTGGGGCTTCCTCTGCTGCCTTTGCTTGGCTATCTGGGGCAAAGAGGATTCATTTCGACATGACAGATCACCCCCGTATTCCCCTCGCCGGCGTCATCGGCTCGCCCATAGCCCATAGCAGATCGCCTTTGCTGCATGGCTATTGGCTCAAACGGTACGGCATCAAAGGGCATTACATCCCGATGGATATTGCCCAGACCGATCTGAAAGCCGCGCTGGAGATGCTGCCCCGCCTCGGATTTGTCGGCTTGAACGTCACGATCCCGCATAAAGAGACCATGCTGTCGATTGCCGATGTCGTGACAGACCGTGCGGCCTTGATCGGGGCGGCGAATACGCTGATCTTCCGGCCCGATGGCAAGGTTCATGCCGATAACACGGATGGCTCAGGCTTTATCGCCAATCTGCGGCAGAACGCGCCTCAATGGGATCCGCAGGCCGGGCCCGCGATGGTTTTTGGCGCAGGTGGTGCCGCCCGCGCGGTGATTGCCGCCTTGATAGAGGTCGGCGTTCCTGAAATCCGTCTGACCAACCGCACGCGGGCGCGGGCAGAGGGTCTTCGCCGGGATTTCGGTGCCAAGGTCGTTGTGGTGGATTGGGTTCAGGCCCCCCATACCCTCGATGAGGCGATGACAGTCGTGAACACCACAGCCCTCGGAATGGAGGGAAAGGCGGAATTCCGGCTGTCTTTGGAAAACCTCAACCCCAAAGCGCTGGTCAATGATCTGGTCTATACACCCCTGCGCACCCAGTTTCTGGAACTGGCGGAGGCGGCGGGCTGCACGGTTGTCGATGGTCTGGGCATGTTGCTGCATCAGGCGGCCCCCGGTTTTGAGCGCTGGTTTGGCCATCGCCCCGAAGTGGATGAGGCGACCCGAGCAGCGGTCATTGCGGGATGAGCCGCTTTAAACTTGGGCTGACAGGCTCCATCGGGATGGGAAAGTCAACGACTGCGGGGTTTTTCGCCAAGGCGGGCATAGCCGTTTGGGATGCCGATGCTGCTGTTCACAGGCTTTATGCCGCGGGCGGTGCCGGGGCAGAGGCGATCGGGCGTGACTGGCCGCAAGCGCTGGTCGCGGGGGGCGTGGATCGCGTTGCGCTCAAACAGATCATCGCCGCTGATCCAACCGCCCTGCCCCGCATCGAAGCCCTGGTGCACCCTTTGGTGGCTGCCGACCGCGAGGCGTTCCTGACCAGCGCCCAAAGCGATATTGTTGTTCTCGACATTCCGCTTCTGTTTGAAAAAGGCACTGAAAAAGACATGGATGCCACGCTTCTGGTAACCGCCCCGCCCGAGGTTCAGCGCGCCCGCGTTCTGGCTCGTCCCGGAATAACAACCGCCCAGTTTGAAGCGATCCTTGCCCGGCAAATGCCCGACCGCGAAAAACGCGCCCGCGCCACACATATCATTGAGACTCTCTCGCTCGCCTCCGTTTCGGCCTGCGTGACAGCCCTGATCGACCATATCCGAGGCCAAGCCGATGCGTGAAATCGTTCTGGACACCGAAACCACGGGGTTTGAGCCGACCGAAGGCGACCGGATCGTCGAGATCGGGGCAGTCGAACTTCTTAACCACATGCCGACCGGCCGCACCTATCATCAATATATCAATCCGCAACGGGCCATGCCCGCCGCCGCCTTCGAGGTTCACGGGCTTGGCGACGAGTTTTTGCGCGACAAACCCATTTTCCGCGACATCGCGCAGGAGTTTCTGGATTTCATCGGTCAGGACAAGCTGGTCATTCACAATGCCAGCTTCGACATGAAGTTCCTCAACCATGAACTCGCGGCAGTCGGCCTTCCGAAACTGCCGGACAGTCAGGCGCTGGACACGTTGATGATCGCGCGGCGCAAGTTTCCGGGCTCTCCGGCCTCACTGGATGCGCTGTGTCGCCGCTTCGGGGTGGATAACTCGGGCCGTGAAAAGCATGGCGCTTTGCTGGATAGTGAAATTCTGGCCGAAGTTTATCTGGAACTGATCGGCGGTCGCCAGCCGGATCTGGTGCTGACACCGGAGCGGCGAGAAGCAAAGGCCGGCGAAACCTCTGGCGATTGGCGACCCTTTGCACGCCCCGCCCCACTTCCCTCTCGTCTCACCGAGGAAGAGGAAAGCGCGCATCAGGCATTTGTGGAGGGGATGGGCGACGCGGCCATCTGGCTCAAACGCAAGGTTTGACGCGCGGCAGCCCTAAGGGAAGGCGGCCCAAAGAAACCCGGCCAGAAAAAACCGGGCCATAAGCCCGGTTCTTTCGACATAGATCGTTTTAAATCAAGCGGTTGCTTGCTCGACCTTCTGGGCTTCCATCCGGCGGGCAAGCTCTGCGCGGTAAAGCGCGAGGAAATCGACCGTGTCGATGTTCAGGGGCGGGAAGCCACCATCGCGTGTGACATCCGAAATGATCCGGCGCACAAAGGGGAACAGCATCCGCGGGCATTCGATCAACAGGAACGGGTGCAGCTGGTCTTCCGGCACGCCCTCAACATGGAAAATGCCGCCGTAATCCAGCTCTACCAGAAACAGCGTCTCATCCGTTTCCTTGTTCTTCGAGGTCACGCGGAACTTCGTGATCACCTCATACTGGTTCTCAACACTGCGCTTGCGGGCGTCGAGGCTGACAGCAACCTGTGTGTCAGGCTGCACGTTTGAGCTGTTCAAACCACGCTGTGCGGCCCCGTTTTCAAACGACATATCCCGAATGAACTGCCCCAGAACCTGCATCTTGACGGGCTCGGCTGCGGGTGCAGCGCCATTACCTTCTGCCATGTTTTGTCTCCCATTGGATTTCGTTGGCAGCGCTTCTAACAGGTCGGGACGTCAGCCTCAATGCTCTGTCCAGCCAGAGGGTTTTTTGCCGATCCGGTCGCCCGCGATGGGATGCGGCGGGGTGACATCCTCAAACTCCGCGTCCACCACATCGGCCCGCCCCGTGCGGTGCCCGGACTGCGCATGCGCCGAAAAACCGCTGACCTTGACGCGCGCACCCACGAAGCGGATCACCGCCAGCCGAACCGCCGGGATCAGCAGCAAGAACCCGACCGCATCCGTGAAAAAGCCCGGTGTCAGCAGCAAAGTCCCCGCAAAAAGGATCATCGCCCCATGCGCAAGCGGCGACAGCGGGTCCCGCATATCCCGCAAAGAGCCGCGCAGCTCATTCAGCACCTTCAGCCCCTGCAGGCGGACAAGATAGGTGCCAAGCAAACCCGTCAGAAAAACGATGGCAAGCGTTGGCCAAAGCGTCAGCCAGCCCCCAACCTTGATAAACAGACCGATTTCGATCAGCGGCACGGCGATAAAGGCCAAAAGCAGCCACATGCGTGTTTTTCCTTCCTGGCCGACCCGTTGATTCAACGGCTGCGGCGCTTCTTTCCGGTGGCGATGGTAGACTTGGGGCTACCCCTACCCTACATAAGACCAAAGTGGCACGACACCAACACCCCGGCAGGCATTCTAAGCCCTGCGACAGGGGCAAATCGAGGGTTGAAATGAATTCGTCATTGATCCAACTTCTTGTTCTCGCAGGGATCGCGATTTTCCTGATCCTGAAGCTGAAAAGCGTGCTGGGAACGCGCGACGGCTTTGAAAAGCCAAGCCTCCCGCCGAAGGACGAACCGATCCGCGCCCGCAAAGGGTTTGAGGTGATCGAGGGTGGCCCAGATCGCGATATTGCCGATCATACGACCGAAGGCAGCCCTGCGGCCAAAGCGCTGACCGCGATGAAAGCGGCAGAGCCAAGCTTCAACGTTTCGGAGTTTCTGGGCGGCGCGCGCGGTGCTTATGAGATGATCGTGATGGCGTTTGAAAGCGGTGATTTGGCATCGGTCAAAGCGTTTCTGGCCCCCGATGTCTATGAAACCTTTGAGGAGGCCGTCCGCGCCCGCGAAGATCAGGGCCTGACCGTAGAGGCAAAATTCATCGGCATTCGTGAACTGACGCTGCATGACGCAAGCTTCGATCCGACCACCCGCGAGGGCGAAGTCGCGGTCCGCTTCGTTGGCGAGCTGACCTCGGTTGTGCGCGACAAGATGGGCGAAATCGTGGAAGGCGGCACGTCGCAGATCAAGCGTCAGCGCGATGTCTGGACCTTTGCGCGGCAGATGGGGTCCAATGATCCGAACTGGCTGCTTGTTGCCACTGGGGACTGATGCTTGCGCGGGTCCGCAATATCGCAGGGGCTTTCGCGCTTTCGGTCATGGCCCTGATGGGAGGGCTTCCGGCCTCGGCGCAGATCCTCGGCTTTGACGATCTTGAAGGGTGGGCGGATGATGATCATCGGGCCGCCCTTTCCGTCTTTTTGGAAACCTGCGATCAGTTGGATGGTCCGGATTGGGCCCCTGTTTGCGCCTTGGCACCGCAGGCGCTGCAATCGGCATCGGCGGCGCGCAGCTTCTTTGAACTGCTGTTCCGTCCCGTCCTGATCGGGGCGCCGCCCGCCCTTTTCACCGGTTATTATGAGCCGGAGCTTCCCGGCTCCCTCGTCCGCACGCCCCGCTATACCTACCCGCTTTACGCCCGCCCGCCAGAGATCCGCGATGGCACGGCCTGGCTGTCCCGACGCGAGATGGAATCGCGCGGTGCCTTGCATGGCCGGGGGCTGGAGCTTGCGTGGCTCGATGATCCGGTTGAGGTGTTTTTCTTGCAAGTTCAAGGCTCTGGCCGCATCAGATTGCCGGATGGTTCGGTGATGCGGGTCGGATATGCCGGGCGCAACGGGCATCCCTACAGGTCCGTCGGGGCCGAGATGATCCGCAGGGGCAGCCATCGGCCAGATCAGGTTTCCGCCCCCGAGATCAAGGCATGGGTCCGGCGCAATCCGGCTGCCGGGATGGAGTTGTTGCGCCACAATCCCTCGTTTGTTTTCTTCCGCCGCCTGGCCGATTTGCCGCCCGAAAAAGGGCCGATCGGCGCTATGGCACGCTCCATCACCACGCTGCGCTCTGTCGCGGTAGATCCTGCTTTCGTGCCGCTTGGCGCGCCCGTCTGGCTTGAAAAGGCGGGTTCTGCCCCGATGCGCCGCCTGATGATTGCGCAAGATACGGGCGGCGCGATCAAGGGCGCGCAGCGGGCCGATATCTTTTATGGGACGGGCGTGGATGCGGGGCTTGCAGCGGGCCAGATCAAGGATGGCGGCCGGATGCTGGTTCTTTTGCCGATTGAAAATGCCTTTGCCCTGATGGCAGAGGGGTGAGCCATGGCCAGACGTCGCTCTCTACGCCCTGAGGAAGAGGCGCTTTGGCAGGCCGTTGCCCGGACAACGCAACCCATGCACGCGCAGGTTCTGCGGCCAAAGCCCGAAGATACCGCCTTTCCCGCGCCCACACTCCTGACGCCTGAAAAGCCTGTCAAAGCCGCAATCCCCCGCTTTCGTCTGGGAGAGAGGTCTAGCACCGCGACAGCGCCCGCCGCCACGCCAACAAAGCCCGCGCTTCAGATGGATGCCAAAGCCTTCGGCAAGATGACGAAAGGCAAGCTGTCACCCGAAGCGCGGATCGATCTGCACGGAATGACGCTGGCCGAGGCTCACCCGGAGCTGATCCGCTTTATTCTGAATGCGCATGGTGACGGGTTGCGATTGGTTCTTGTGATCACCGGCAAGGGCAAGCCTGGCGTGGATCATGGCCCTATTCCGCAGCGCGGTGGTGTTTTGCGGCATCAGGTTCCGCATTGGCTGCGGCAGGCACCGCTTGCCCCCTCTATCCTGCAAGTGACCGAAGCGCATCTGCGCCATGGCGGCAGCGGGGCGTTTTACGTCTATCTACGCCGCCACCGCTAAATTTTTGCGCGCGGTCTGCAAGGGGATGATCATCACCAGAACCGCCACCGCAAAAGAGGCGGCAAAGCCCAGCAATTGATCCTCGTAGCGGATGCCAGCATCAATCATCCAACCCGAAAGCCCCGGCCCCACGGCCGATCCAAGCACCATAAGGGCCGCCACCGCCGCCTTGATCTTGCCCAGATGGGCGGTGCCATAAAACTCTGCCCAACAGGCATTGGGCAGGGTCGCCTGCCCCCCACCCGCCAAACCCATCAAGATAACCCCCGCTGCAGCCCATGAAAGCCCGTCGGCATTGGCGTGAAGCGTAAAGGCCAGACAAAGCGGCAAAAGATAGATCGGCAGCAGGCGCGCGGCCCCAAAACGATCAATCGCCATGCCAAACAGCACGGTAGAGGCCCCGAAGGTCAGGGTGCCAAGGGGAAAGACGGCAACAAGGGCAAGATGGCTCCAGCCTTTGATTTCGGCGAAATGGACCTGCTGAAACCAAAAGGCCGTGCCGAAGGCCGGAAACAGCATAAGCGCCGGAACAAGCGACCAGAACAGTGGGTGGCGCAAAGCCTCTGCCCGTGTCCAGTGCCGCCCGCCCATGCCAAGCGAAGGGCTTTGCGCGGCAACGCTTTGCGGTGTCCTCTCCAGCCGCAAAAGGCGGTAAATCAACGGGGTTGCGGCAAGACAGATGAGGGCCGCCAGAACCCAAAGGACACGCCACGGCACGAAAGTCTTGAGCCAAACGAAGGTCAAAGGCATGATCGCCTCGGCCGCCATGAAGCCCATCGTTGCCACTGCAAGCGCTTTGCCGCGATTGCCCACGAACCAGCGCACCATCGCGACCCCGGCCACATGGCTTGTCATGCCTTGCCCCGTGAACCGCAGCGCGAAGATTACCAGCGGCAAAAGCGCCGCGACCGGGTTCAGCGCCATTGCCAGACAAGCCATCGCCAATAGCACGATCACGGCAACACCCAGCACCCTGACGCGAAACCTGTCGGCAAGCCCGCCCGCGAAGACCATCACAAGCGCCGAAAGGCCGGTGCCGATCATATAGGTCAGGCCCCATTGACCATGGGTCAGCCCGAATTCCTGCTGAATTTCGCCCGCGAAGGTGGAGATAAAGAAGGTTTGCCCAAAGCTGGACAGAAACGAAAGCAACGCCCCGGTTGCCAGAAACGGGGCGTTGTCGCGCAGGAAGGCAAGGGTTGAAATCTTCATGGCCTTTGATGGGCTTGTTCTGACAAAAGGAAAAGCCCTCTTCTGTCAGAACCAGCGGCCATGGGCGACAGCGCGGATCGTCAGCGCCCCGGATTTGCTGACCGAAGATCGCGCCCGAAGGCTGCAACTTGTGACCGAGGGCGCGGCGGCGCTGATCCAGCAATCGGCATCTGCCACCGTTCCCGACAGAACCGGCGGCTGCACAAAGACGCTTGGATAGGTCCATGTTACCCCAGCGGAACGGAAAATCGCCCCATCCACCGTCGCGCAATTGGCGACGGCCAAAGCCTCGATCGTGCAGATCAGCGTCCCGTCGGCAAAATGCAAAAACCGCCCATTCGCCCCGCTTCCCGCTTCGATCAGCGCACCCGTTGGCACCCCCGCTGCCTGAGCGACCGGCCCCAAAACGTTCGACCGGCAATAAGCGGGTGAGCCGTTCTTCATCAACTCGCCGCTGGTTACATTCAGGCCCGAGGCATTGACCGTTACCCGTTGCGCGCCCCCCGTCGCCAGCGCCACGCTATCCGTGCCGGGCCGGTAGAAGCCGCAATCCGGGTCGGCGGCAAATCCAAGCGAGGGCGCGGTGGCCGTTCCATCAAAGACGCGCAACCCGCCCGGCGCCGAAAGGCGGCCCGTTGTGCTGTCAGCCTCCAGCGCTGTAGAGAAGCTGCTGCCATCCGGGCTGACCTTGATCGCAAACTGATCGGAGCCAGCCAGCCCCATTTCCGCCCGCCCGGACCAGTTGGACTGGAACAACAGGCTCGCTGTGTCCGCAACGGCGGATTTGTTGATTTTCAACTGATGCCCGCTGCCGTCATGGTTCAGAAGCGTCGCATCCGATGACAGGCTCAGACGATTGGTCAGATCGGCGGTCGCGTTGATGCCCAAAGAACCAAGGTTCTGAAACGCTGCCTCTCCGCTGATCGGCACCCAGCCGGAGCCCTCAAAAAAGCGCAACCCATCGGGACCTGAGGCGATCCATCCGGGCTGCGGGGTGGCAAAAACCCACGCCTCCCCCCGCCAGCTTGCCAGCTTGGAGCCATGTCCGGCCCAGGCCCCGATTGCGCCGGGGTCCAGCGCCCAAGCCTCCCCTGCCTCGGGCGCGGCGGGCGGGACAATCGCGTCAAAGCCTTTGACAGTAAGCTGGACCAGAAAATCCAGCCGATCGATCGCCTCATTGTGGGTGACATGTTTTTGAGCTTGCGAGGGTTGCAGCAAGGGAAGGGCAAGGCGGGCGGTTTCATCGGACATGGGGGCACAGACCTTTTCAGAAGGGCCGGAAAACCGGCGCGGAACTGTGCCCACCCTGCGCAAACCCGTCTTAGGACGGCCCTAACGCCCCGGCTGCCCCGTTTACAGGGCGTTCACCTCTGGCAGATGTCAGAAATCGAGGCCGCTCATCTCCTTTTTCTGGATGCTGGTGGAAAGCCGCAGCGCCCCTTCGGAGAACGAGGACCAGTGACTGCCCAGAAGATGCTGACAGCGGGCCAGTAAAAGCATATCCGCCAGCGCGAATTGCAACTGCTTGACCGAGCGGTCATAGACCCCCCGTTCCAGCATGGCGATGCGCGGGCCGTAATGGTTTGCCAAGGCCTGATAGGTTTCGGAAAGATCGGCAGCAAGGAACAGCTTGGCCTCTGGCCTTGTCTGCAGCAAGGCGTCGATCCGCGTCCGAAAGCGGCTGTAATGGCTCGCCTCTCGCCAGTGAACGATCGCTTTATGGCCGTCTTCGGGCCAGTTTTCCGCCGAATCATAGCTTTTGAGCGCGGCCCCCCCGCCCCCTTCCATGCGGATATGCAGGCCAATGTCGCGGTGGTCCGCCGCCGAGGCGATCAGCCCTTCAACATCGGCACTTGGGCGCAGGCTTCGCAGGAATATATTCTCGCGCGTCCAGCGGCTGAACGGATGGTTGAACACATAGGCGGACCGCAAATAAGCATCCCGCCCCGGTTCCAGCAGGATCGGCGCGTTCTTGGCGCCGCCCGGTTCCACCTCCATGTAATTGAAAAGGGTCGCCCCCTGACTGGCGGCCTGATCGGGAAAGCTCGCCTCGATCACAGCACCATCATAACGGAAATGATCAGAAAAACGGCCCTCACAGTGATGATCAGGTTGCCAGAGGATTACCAGTTCCCGCCCGCTTTCCTGCGCAATTGCCGCAGCCGACCCAATCGCCCGGAGCCGGTTGCCAAGCCCATGCTGCGCATCCACAAAAATACGCTCTCGCTGGCAGGTGACGGCTGGTGCGGCGGGCGGGCTATCCGGGATCAGTCGCAAGAACGGTTCACCCGACTTGGCCGCAAGCTCCGCCTTTCGCGCATCGACCAGACGCGCCAGCCAAGGCTGCACTGGCAAAACCGGATGCCGCAAACCAGCGTCCTTCACAAAGGCCAAAAGCGCCGTTGGCACGCGCAGCACAAGGCAGCGACCTTGCTTTTTGGCGAGCCGGTTCAGCTTTGCGCAGTGTCGGGAAAGATCGCCATAGACCTCTGCCATGCTCAGATCGCAGACGAGAAAGGCAGAGGATCGCAGCACCGTTTCATCCGTCCCGGCAAGCTTCAGATCCACATGAAGCGCGCCGATCTGATCCAGCGGAAGCAAGGACAGCAGCGCCTCACATTGATCGGGACGCAGATCATAGGCCCGCTGGCTGGTGCGCCAGGACAAAAGCTCTGCCCGTGCCTGCGCCTCGGCCATGCGCAGAATATGGTCCGGCACCCGGTGCGGCGGCGGGCCTGCGCGGCGCAGCAGCACTTCGCGCCCCGAAAAGGCGATCAGCTTATAGGGCGTAAGTCGCCGCGCCCCATCCCATCCCGGCATCATGCCTGAAATCTGCCGGTTTGTTCGAATGTGAAACATGGGCATCTGGTCAAGAGCAGTCTTCGCGCAATCAACTTGTGCAGAGAAAGTCGGCATCCGCGCGCTATCGGCGTGGTCAAGGTGATGCAGCGTGTCGGGGGCCACATCGCGCCGGGTCAGGCCAAGGCCAAGCAGCCGCGCGTAAAGATCATCATCGTCCCAGCCATATCCAAGGATGTATTCGTTGAACCCCTTGATGGCCAGAAGATCACCGCGTGCGACTTGAAAGAACCCGTTCACAAACTCCTGCCCTTTGGCCGCGAGCCGCCAGTTGCCTGCGATGAACTGGCCGGGCTTGGCCCGATGGGCCGCGCAAAAGCCCGGCTCCAGCACGATATCGGCATCGGCCTTGATGATGGTTTCATGCCGCGCGATCCGAAAGCCGATGTTGAACGCATAGGAAAGAACCCAGCGCGGTTCATCCTCCACCCGTGCCACGACGATCCTTGGGTCATCAATCCCAGCCTCTCGGAGGGTCTGGCTGACGGGGGTGGCTGAGGTGAAATCGACGATAACGATCTCATCTATCTCGGTCTGGGCTAGCCAGCTTGGCAGGGCCAGAAGCAGGTTTTCGTTGCGATCCCGGCAGCAGGTCACGAGGGAAACACCGGGCCGGACCTGCTGCACATAGCGGTCCAGATCACTGGAGGCCGAGGCCGGTTTGGCGGTGGGTTTCGGTGCGGTTTCCGTGCGAAGGCCAAGCGCCGGGTCCGGCGTCAGGCCGTATGTCTTGCAAAAAGCCTCAAGCACGCTGCGCCTTGCGGCAAACAGGCCCGGCTCCACCAGTGCGGTTTCGGAAAGCCGCCGGGATTGAAGCCGCAGCTCTGCCTGCGCCCGCTGGACCCCTTCCGGCCCGAGGCCCATCATCCCGCGCATGTGATCCAGCGCGCGCCAGAAATCCATCGGCCCTTGTGAGAAATGAATGGTCATATTATCCCCGCTTTGCCAAAAGCACGCCGGTTTGCCAGCCATAGGCATTCGGCACGGCGGCGCGCACATCCATCCATTGCCCGATCCGGGCCAGCCACGCGTCGCGTTGATAGACCACGCGCTGCATCCAGGGCGTTGTGCGGGTGACAAAAGCCACCCAGTTTTTTGAGAGCATCCCGGTTGCCTCATCCAGTTCCGCAACATGGCGGTTAGAGGCGTGATCGGGGCTGAGACGCTTGATCTCGGCCAATGTGTTCTGGTCTGAAACGGTCAGATAGAGCCTGCCACCGGGTCGCAGGATACGCCGGATTTCCAGCAGCCAGGCGTCGTCCAACTCTCCGATATGGGTCCAGACGGAGCCTGCAAAGACAAGACCGAAGCTGTTGTCTTCAAAGGGAAGATGCGGTGCCGTGGTGTTGGTGAAGAACTGGAACGGCGGCGATAGATGCGCCTGCGCCCAATGGATCGCGGCCGAGTGCAGATCCACCCCCCAGACTTCGGTCATCCGGGCCTCTGCCTCCAGATGGCGGAGCATGCGGCCCGCAGCACAGCCGAATTCAAGGATCGGGGCGGAGCCAAGCCTGACGCCATCCTTCACCAGCAAACGGCGCATCGCGTTCACATCATTCAAGCCGCTGCGCAGATACAGATCGTCATGATAGCGGTTGTCCTTGATCCCGTAATAATGGCGAAGCGGGGTCGGTGGCAGCCGCTCTGACAAGGGTTTCGCCGCGAGGTCCGCGCTCATCGCGTAAAGGGCAAAGCCGTTTTGGCTTCGGTCCTCGGGGTAATAGGTGCCTGCCAGATTGCTGGCATTCATCAGGCTGTTTTCCAGCCCCCGGATTTCAGCGGCCCCGATGGCTTGATGAAACCGGTTCTGGTTTTCGCGAAGTCTGAGTTCTTCTGACATAAGCGCCTCAAATGTTTGGGTGAAAGGCCCTTCAGGCCCAACGGTGATATGTCCGGAACCGGCCATCGGTTCGGGCAAATGCAAGATCGACATAGCCCAGCGCCGTATCAAAAGGCCGGGTCTGGTAGCTGAGGATATCGAAGACCGAAAACCCGTGATCCCGCATCCAACAGGTGATTTCGGCGAAATCGCCCAAGTCCGGATCGCCTGCGGGGTGAAAGAGGTTCACCTCCATCACGACAAGATCCACGCGTTGCAAAAAGCGCGTCCCGCCCTTCATCACCCGCAGATCATAGCCCTGACAGTCCGTCTTGAGCAGGATCGGCCCCGGCAGATCCCGCCCGGCCAGCAAACCGTCCAGCGTTTCGACCGGGACGGCGCGGGTTGTCTGCGCGGTCTTTGCCGTGGCGAGCGAGGACGCCTCATAAGCGCCATCGGGGATGTTCATGGGAAGGGTGCCGGCTTTGTCGCCCAAGGCCACCATGTGATATTCGCCGCGATACTTTGTGGTGAGCGCTTTCATCCGGGGTTCGAGTTCGGCGACTGGCTCAAAGAACAGATGGTAAGCCTCTGGAAAACCCTGCTGCAATTCGGGCGTGCCATAGCAGGTGCCGACATCCAGAACGGTGCCGGGCCTGAACCCGCTGTCTTTTACAAAGGCCACAAATTCGGCCAGATCACGTTGCACGCGCCGGGTCATGCTGCGGCCTTCTGGGGGCAGAGCCCGAGGATCTCGGGGCACAGCGGCAGGCCGATGCGGGCGCAGGCGCTGGCCAGCTGATCCGCTGCCCCTGCCCGCCAGTCGTCAAAGGCCGATCCCTCAAAAACCACCCGCGAAAGCGCCTGCGCCAGACTGGGCGCGCCCGAGAGGTCCGCCATTGGCAGGCGCGGCAGATGCATGGTTTCGGCAAGTTCCGACGTGCGGCTGTCATGCGTAATGATGATGCCCGGAATGCCCGCCGCCAGCCCCGCCATTGCCCCATGCAGCCGGGTTCCGATGACAAAATCCTGATCGCGCAGGGCGGTAATCCACTCCGGCGCGCTAAGGTAGAAGCGGTCCCTTTTGGCAAGGCAGGCCAGAAATTCGGGCAGGGGTTGATCGGGCGACAGTATCGTTGCCAGCGACAAAATGGCCTGCGGGGTCACCTCATGCCAGCCGCCCAGCGCGGCCTTCATCACCGAAATTCCGCCCGATTGCTGGATATAGAGGCCCTTCATGTCCTGCATCCAGCGAAACAAAAGCCGCTCAACCTCGCGTTTTGCGGGGTTGGAGGAGACCTCGAACGGAGCTGCGGCATTGATGGCAATCCGGGGGGAGGCCGAAAGCCCCCGCGCAATCGCCTTTTCAAGCTTTTGCCCCAAGGCGGGGTCGCGGTTCAGAAAGGCCGATGGGCAGCCCAACAGCACAGTCCCGCCAAGCCCCAACGCCTCACAGCAGGTCTGAGAGAA
>JAQWYA010000091.1 GCA_029254215.1 Pseudorhodobacter sp.
GCCCCGACCTGAAAAACGCCCATGCCCATCGATATCAGCCCGTCGTTCACACTGACAACGAGCGAGAGCCCCGAGAATAGGCATATGCCAACAGTGACGACGATAGCTAACAGACTGGACAGGAAGACCTATGGGAGCATTTCACCCGCTCGCCCCCATCGAAGCGCAACCGTGAATACGGCGAAGCCAAAAGCCGATCCCAATGCCGCAAGGCTGCCTTTCAAGACGACACTGCCAGACTTATCGGCCACCATGATCGTGATCCCGCCCAATGCAACGGCAATCGCGATCCATGTCGCTTTACGCACACGCTCTCCCAGAACGATCTGCCCAAGGACCGCTGCCATAAAGGGTGACGTCGCAAAAAGGAGCATTGCGTTCGCAACTGAGGTGTTTTGGATTGCGTATATGGCGCCCGAATAGGCGGCAACCAGAGAGAGCCCTGCGATCACAGTGGGAAAGCCAACGCGCCGGATCTGGACGAAGGGGCTTTCGCCCGATCGCACCCGAATAAAAACGTATAGAAAGAGCGCCATGCTGATCGACCGATAAAGCAGAATCTGCCAGACAACGGCGCTGTCGATCATGCGAATGCCAAGTCCAACCGTTGACCACAAAACCCCAGCCGCAAACACAAACGCAACACCGTACTTGTGGGCGTCCGCTTTAGGGGTGGGTGATGCTAGAGATGTCATATCGGCCCTTACAATCAGGTTTCGATTGCACGATAGCCTCTCGGAAAGCAGTCATATCCTTCATATGCGACATGCAAGCCATGTCATAAACCATGGCCACACAGGTTCGAATGAAACAAACCCGGAGGCCAGCGGGTCACCAAGAGCGGCTTTCCAGTATGCGACCCGGCAGTGCTACCACCCTCGGCGAAGATCGGTAACCGCCACGAGCGGGCGATTTGGGGCGCGGAATGTTGCCGCAATCCAAGCGAACTGCTTCATGCCCTGCTCCGGCCGATGCGCCTTTCCAGTTCGCGGGAGGGCGTCTCGCTTGCCGACACGCAACGCCAGAGCGTTAGCCTTAAGCCATCCCTCCACCCCTTCGATTGCCGTTTCGCCATGCCCCCCCCGTTCCACTCGCCTCCCCCAAAGACCCTCAGGGTCTATTCGGACAGGCGAAGAACAAAGATCACCGCGCCGATGATTGCGCGCGACAGGCGGCCGCTCACCCGATCCGGGCGGACATATCGCGCCATTCGGGGTCCGATGATCCAATAGAGCCGGATAAAGGCCCGCCCAGCGGCATATCGAACCAGAACCCGGTCACGCCAGTTGCGGAGCCACACAACATCCGGATGCAAGCGATCGCCCCAAGCGGCGGTTGCAACAAAGCAGCCTCCCCCCCCACCATCGCCATTGCTCTCGTCGTCTTCTTCCTCTTTGGGGGGTTCTTCATCCTCGGGCGTTTCTTCTTCCGGCGCCCTAAACCAACCCAATTCGTCATCTGTGGGCGCCGCCGTTCCGCGTTCGAGTTGGGCGTGATCTTCAGCGTCAAGGAGGGTGTTCACAACGTCAGGATGGGCCTCTGCCACGGCTGGCAAGTCCAGCATGGCCGTCATGATCGCCTCTTGCTGCAACATACCGCCAAGGATCAGGGTCATCCCCATCCCCTCATGGCTGACCGCCATATCCCTCGCTTCGCCAGAGCCTGAATAATCGACGGCAGAAATGGCCGCCCTCAGGTCTTCCTCATTGTCATAAAGGCCACCAAACCCAAGAAGATCCCCTTCAGACGGATCAAAATCGAGGATTGCGACCATGCCACGCGGGTCAATGATGAAGGCATCGCCATCCTCGCCCCCTTCCAGCACAGTGCCCTCGTCAAGGCCGGATTGCAGCCTGTCCTCGCCACTTCCCCCCGAAAGCGTATCCGCCCCCATCCCGCCGAACAGGGTGTCATTCCCCTCTTCACCGGACAAGGCGTCGTCCCCTTCTCCGCCCGACAGATGATCATCATGGCCACCGCCGATCAAAAGATCATCGCCATGCCCACCGTAAAGACTGTCGTCGCCCTCCCCACCGATAAGGGTGTCATTGCCAAGCAGGCCCATCAACCTGTCATCGCCCTGGCCGCCTTCGATGCTTTCGCCCGCGCGATCAGTGACCTTCCAGACAGGATCAATGCCTGTGTCTTCCTTGTTCGCGACAATCCTGACGATCTCATAGTCACGGCTCAGTGTGATCGCGAGTTTTTCGTCCCCGACCGCGACATCCGGATTGCGAAGTAAGGGAGCGCCGCTCAGCCCCGTCTCGACACTGATGCTCTCGGCCCAAACATTCGACATCTCGCCAATACCGGCGAGGTCGATTTCGATGATCTGACGGTCCATCGGAAGATCATTTGCGGCAACGAAAATCACGACCTTCGAATCATCTGTGAATACATGAATATTTGCGGGCTGGCTCCGCCCTGCATCCATGGCATCATGTTCGACAAGTTTCATGCCCGGCAAGATTTCCGCCATCTGGCGCAAAACCTCGCCCTTTGGGGTCAGGGCGGCTATGTCGGTCTCGGGGTCGTTCCAGGCAAACACGGATTCGTTCGCGGTCGGGCTGGTCATCCCAAAACCCCAAGCCGCAGCATATTCCGTTCCCATTTCAGCCGCACCGGTCAGGAATGACAACACCGCACCCGCACTTGGCAAATCAGACGTCAGATCCGGTGAAATATCACGCGCACTTGTGGACCAAGCCGAAATATACAGGTTGATCTCACGCCCATCGGTGATTCCAAGCGCTGCACGGTCTTCTTCAATGGCCAGCATGGTCTGCTGCACCATGTCGGCTTTTTCGCTATGCTCGAAATTACGCAAGGTCGTCAGGCTATGCGTCAGATCATGCACGCGAACATTGTCGGCCTCAGCCAAAAGATGTTCATTGTCCAACGACCGTTCCGCAACACGGTCTAGAAGTTCGGAATTATCCGCCGAATTCTGCAGAACTTGAATCCCGATCCTGAAATCTACGTCGGGGTGCTCTGCCCGAAACTCTCGCACGGCCCGCAACTGCGGCACCAAATGGCGGGAATAGCTTACAGCGTCGTAGTTTTCATTTCCGATGGAGATGATAAGGCGGTCCGGCACATTCCCATCGTTCCAACGCCCTTCAACAAACAAGTCTTCCAGAAATCCCTTAAGGACCCGCCCTCCTTCGTCGGGGTCATCGCGATACTGAAGCGTGGGGCTGATGATTGCGATCGACTCGTCTGTCTCCATCGCGAACTTCAACATATCCGAGAACCCAAGAACGCCAGTCGGGTTCCCATCCGCGTCGACCAGTACATCGGGATGAAGAAGTTCCGGGTAGCTCAGATCATAGGCAAAGGGCAGGTCGGGGTTATTGGGCAGTTGAATATTGCCATTTTCCCGAACGACAGCCGTTTCGGCCAGCGTTCCACCGGGCCAACTGATATGCCCAAGGTCGATCAGATCGAAGGTTTCTTGGAACCCATGGCTTTCGTTTGCGTTTCGGCTGCTGTTGATGCCGCCAAACAACCCGTGGGGAATGGTGACGTCTCGGTCAACCCAAAGCTCTTGTGCAATGCGGGTCGGATCAATCGTGAATGTTTTGGTAGCCAATAAAATACCCCCTGCAACACGGCCCAAATCTTCACAGCTGTGCAAGGATTTGGCTGGGCCAGCGCCTCAAAAAGTCAAAAAAAAACCATCGGTTCATTACAAAATGTACACAATACATAACAGAAACAGCACAAACGCACAACCCAGAGGCGTTGTCGGCTTCAAGGCCAGATGTCAGGATTTGTTTGGCCCGGTGGTGGTGATGCCCGCAGGCAGCACAAGCAAGGCCATTGGCCTGCGGCGTTCAGCCCAGACCGGATGCAGAACACGGGAAATAGTCACCCCCGAGATGCATATTTAACGTCAGAGTTAATCTTTGGGTTCGTTACCCATCGTTGGCATAAAGGCTCCTGCGGGGCGTTGCTGCCCATCATATGTGAGGGAACCATTTCACGATGCACTGTTCTAACTCTGCCTATTTAAAAGGCGCAACCACTAAGTTTAAATACTAAAAAATGAACATTTTATAAAAAAATTCTCAGGCGCCGGGGCCCTGACATTCCGTTGGTCGGAAGGCGATTACGCGCAGCCGCCGCAAGACTGGTGTGGCTGCAAGTTGGCCCAAGACACCCAGCCGACGGGCAGACCGAGCCATCACCGGATCGCGATAGCCGTCACCGCGTGTCCGCATCGCCCACATATACCGCGTCATTTTATTGGCCCGTTCAAAGGGCGCGCCCCTTGGCGGTTTGCGCTCCGTTCGTCGCCCTAACCCCGGATTGCGCGGGCCATGCGCAACTGTAAAACGCTCAAATTACTTGGCACAAAAAGAGGGCAGTTTTGCGATCTGGCACAGGCGTAGGTTGAAACCCGAATGGGGTTTCCCGCACCCGCCGCCCCCCGCAGGGGAAAGCCGCGCGCCGGGCAACGCAAAACAGCGCCGTCTCGCCGGGGCGGCCCATCGGTGTCTGGTCCCGGCAGGTGGGCGCTTTGAACGCCATGTCGCTTTTTTCATGGTTTGAGTCGGTGATCTAGAAGGCCGCGCCTTTCGCGCCGCGCCATGATCTCCTCATCCCAATGGAAAGAGTTGAACATGACCGAAGGACTGGCATTGAGGGCCTCACGTTCAGGGGGCCGGACGGCGCGGCGGGAACTCCGCGAAGCAAATGATTTCTCGATGCTGCCCGGACTTCTGAACGCCCTGCCGCGCTGTGAGGTGATGGAGGCCAGTCAGGTTGAAAAGATCGACAACGCCTCGATGTCGATCCTCGAGAATATCGGGATTGTCTTTCGCGACCCGATCGCGCTGGACGACTGGCGCAAGGCGGGCGCGGATGTCAACGGAGAGTTGGTGCGCTTCGACCGCGGGCTTATCCGTGAGTTGATCAAAACCATCCCCAGCGATTTCACCTATCATGCCCGCAACCCGGCCCGGAATGTCCGGCTGGGCGGGCGGCATTCGATCTTTGCCCCGATGACCGGCGCGCCCTATCTGCGCGACCTTGACGATGTCCGCCGCAACCCGACGATGGCCGACCTCGCGATGTTCCACAAGCTGGCCCATATGATGCCCGCGCTTCACAGTTCGGCGCATCACATCGTTGAACCCTACGATCACCCCATCAGCCAGCGGCACCTGCGCATCACCTATTCCTCGATGAAACATTCCGACAAGATGTTCATGGGCATGACCACCAGCCCCAAGAACGCCGAGGATGTGATGGACATGTGCGCCATCCTGTTCGGCGCGGATTTCATCGACCAGAACCCGGTTGTCACCGGCAATTGCAACGCCAACTCACCGCTTGTCTGGGACGAGGTCATGCTGGGGGCCATGCGGGCCTTTAACCGGCGCAACCAGCCGGTTCTTTGCTCGCCCTTTGTGCTGGGCGGCGCGAATACCCCGGCCTCTGTCGCGCCCACGGTGGCGCAATTGAATGCCGAAGCGCTTAGTGCGCTGGCCTATACGCAAGTGGTCCGCAAAGGCTGCCCGGCGATCTACGGGCACTATCTGGCCTCGGTCTCGATGAAATCCGGCGCGCCGATGGCCGGCACGCCCGAGATCAGCCTGATGAACTTCATGATCGGCCAGATGGCCCGCTTCTATGGGATCCCTTGGCGCAGCTCCAGCCTTCTGGGCGGCTCCAAAACTCTGGACGCGCAGGCAGGTTATGAAAGCGCCAACACCCTGTCGGCCGTCATGCACGCGGGGGCAAATTACATCTGGCACTCCGCCGGATGGAACGAGGCGGGCCTGCATTGCTCCGTTGCCAAGTTCATCGTGGATGCCGAACAATGCGCCATGGCTTACCGGATGGCGGAAGGCCCGCGCTGGGACGATTTCGACGAAGGCATGGCCGCCATTTCCGATATTGGTCCGGGTGGGCATTACCTTGGCCACCCCCATACGCTGGAGAATTTCCAACGCGCCTTCTTCATGCCCGAGATGCTGGACAACAATTCCTTCGAGCAGTGGCAAGCGGAAGGCAGCGTCGAGATCACCCAACGGGCGCTGGCGCGTGCCCGCAAACTGCTGCGCGACTATCAGGAACCGAAGCTGGACCAAGCCACGGATGAGGCCTTGCTGGATTACATCGCCCGACGCGAGCGCGAGATTCCAGCCGCCGACGCCCTGAACCAGGAATTCTAAGCCAATCATGAAACAAGACCCGCTCCTTGCGCCGTTTCAACTGCGTCACCTCACGCTTCGAAACCGGATCCTCAGCACGGCACACGCCCCCTCCTACGAGGAAGGCGGTCATCCGCGGGATCGCTACCGCCTCTACCATGAGGAGAAAGCCAAGGGCGGGATCGGGCTAACAATCATCGGCGGCTCGACCAATATCGCACCCGACAGCCCTTCTGTTTTCGGGCAGCTTTACGCAGGCGATGACAGCATCATTCCATGGTTCCGCAAGTTGACGGACGGGGTGCGCGCGCATGGCGCGGCGGTCATGTGCCAGATCACCCATATGGGCCGCCGAACCGCTTGGGATGATGGCCATTGGCTTCCCGTTGCCGGGCCATCTGGCACGCGCGAACGGGCGCATCGCTCGTTTCCGAAGGCGATGGAAATGGAAGACATCAACCGCATCATCGCGCAATTCGCCGAGGCCGCCCGCCGCTGCCAGCAGGGCGGCTTTGACGGGATCGAGCTTTTGTCGCATGCGCATCTGCTGGGGCAGTTCCTGTCTCCGCTCATCAACAAGCGCGATGATGATTACGGCGGATCACTCGGCAACCGGATGCGGTTGACGATGCAGGTGCTGGAGTCCGTCCGAGAGGCCGTGGGGCCGGATCTGATCCTCGGAATGCGCATCACCGGCGACGAGCTTGCGCAAGGCGGGCTCACTCCGGACGATTGTGTCGAGATCGCACAGCGGATTTCGGCCACGGGGGCCGTCGACTTTCTGAACATCATGGCTGGCGCGCCTTATGATGATCTTGGCCTTGCAGGATGGGTGCCGCCGATGGGCATGCCCGCTGCGGCCCACCTGACCACAGCAAGCCGCATTCGCAAAGCTGTGGATCTTCCCATCTTTCACGCCGGAGGCATTGCCGATCTTGCCACCGCGCGCTTTGCCGTGGCCGAGGGTCATGTCGATCTGATCGGGATGACCCGCGCAAATATGGCCGACCCCTATCTGGTCGCGAAACTCACCCGAGGTGAGGAAGATCGCATAAGACCCTGCGTCGGCCTTGGCTATTGCGTGGACCGCGTCAATCAGGGCAAGGCGGCGGTCTGCGGGCATAATCCTGCGACCGGGCGAGAGGCCAAGATGCCCCACCAGATCGCGAAATCGGACCGTCTTCGGCGGATCGTCATTGTTGGCGGCGGGCCGGGCGGGATGGAAGCCGCGCGGATCAGCGCACTTCGGGGGCATCGGGTCACCTTATTCGAGGCAAGTGATCGGCTTGGCGGGCAGTTGACCCTCGCCGCCAGCGGATTGACCCGCCGTCAGATCTGGGGTGTGGCGGACTGGCTTGCCCAAGAAATTGCTCTGCTTGGCGTGGATATCCGCCTCAACACCTATGCCGACGCAGAGGATGTCCTTGCCGAAAAGCCGGATGCGGTGATTGTCGCCACCGGCGGATGGCCCGATGCGCCCCGGTTCGAAGGGGCCGCCCTGACGGTTTCAAGCTGGGATATCCTCGCGGGTCAAAGCCGCCCGACGGGGGAGGTTCTGCTGTTTGACGAGGTTGGCGATCACCCGGCGCTGGTCTGTGCCGATGTTCTGGCCCGCGCGGGCTGCACGGTTCATCATGTCTCGCCTGACCGGGCCACGGCGCTTGACATCGGCCCCACAAACTCCGCGGTTGTGCTGCGCGACCTTGCCCGGCAAGGCGTCTCCTTCCGCTGCTTTCAAGACATCGACAGTGTTCATCAAGCCGGCAATCAGAAAGACGTGGTGCTGCGCCATGTGCTGACGGGCGAAAAGACCCGGCTGCGTGTGGATCACGTTGTGATCGAGCATGGCGCGACGCCCAATGATCAGCTTTTCCATGATCTTAAGGCCGGTTCTCGTAACCGGGGCCAGGCGGATCAGACAGCGATGGTGGAGGGCCACTTTCCCCTGATCGCGCCTGAGGAGGGCGATGGCTATCTTCTCGCCCGGATCGGGGATGCGATAGCAGGGCGCAATATCCATGCCGCCCTTTACGATGCCCTGAGGATTTGCAAAGACATCTAAGAAGCAAACGCATCATGGGCAAACCGTTGGACGCCTCAAAGCCCCAGACCCCCGAACATTTCGAGTTTCTCTTGGTTGAGAATTTCTCGCATATCGCCTTTTCCTGCGCCGTCGAACCGCTCAGAATCGCGAATTACGTTGCCCGTAAGGAACTGTATCAATGGTCATTCGCCTCTGAGGACGGGGCATTCGCGCGCGCCTCGAACGGTTCGGAAACGCGGGTCGCCCGCGGCTTCAAGGATGCCGGACATTTCGACTATCTCTTCCTGCTGTCGGGCCTTGGCGTCCAAAGCGCGGCCACCACGGCCCTGCTTGCCGCCATGCGGCGCGGGCGTGCCCATGGCGCACGGATCGGGGCCTTATGCTCGGGGGCCTATATCCTCGCCGAAGCTGGCATGCTGGATCATCAGAAGGCCGCCATTCACTGGGATTACCATGACAGCTTTATGGAAGAATTTCCCGAGGTCGGGCTAAGCCGAAGTGTTTTCGTGGCCGATGCCCCCGTTATCACCGCGTCCGGCGGCACCGCGACCGCAGACCTCATGCTGCATCTCATCGGCCAACGGCATGGCGGGGATATGGCGACCGAGGTCGCCGATCAGATGGTCTATAATGCCGTGCGAGAGGCGGACGCCGCTCAACGCGTCTCTCTGCAAGCCCGCCGCGGGATGCGGAATGAACATATCACGCGGGCAATCCAGTTGATGAAGGACACGATCGACGACCCCCGCCCCCCTTCGGTCTTGGCCAGCGAGATCGGCATCTCAGGCCGCCAGTTGGAGCGTCTTTTCGGTCGCTACCTGAACTGTTCGCCGCGCAAGTATTACATCGACCTGCGGCTCCAAAGAGCCCAGCGGCTGCTCGTGCAGACAGACATGTCCGTGACAGAAATCGCCCTCGCCACCGGCTTCAATTCTCCGACGCATTTCTCCAAGGTCTACCGGGCCCATTTCGGCACATCCCCCAGCGACCAGAAAAGCAAACTCTGAGCACGCCCACCGCAACGCGGGGGGCACTCAAGGCCAGACGCGCCTGTTCCTTGACATGTGCCAAGGTCATCAGATCACCGCGTGGCTCGGGCGGGCCGGGCCGTGGCGCAACACCCAACGGCGGCGAAGGCTGACCGCCATTCCCAAGAAAACACCGCAGCATCAAACCAAAGGGGAAAACACCTACCCCCTGCCTGCGACGCTGCCCTGATAGGCTTCAAGCGCCCGCAACAGCGCAGCCCCCGTCGGTAGGTTTGCACGCAGGCAAACTTCCTCCCAAACCGCGGCAAAAGGCAGGTCCCGCAACTCTTCGGTCAAGACCAGACGCGCCGTGAAATCGCCCGCGGCCTCAACCGCTTTCAGGCTGGCTTGCGGCATCAGATGGGCCCGCAACAACGCCTTTTGCATGTTGCGCACCCCGATCACCCAAGCGGCTGTGCGGCTGATCGTGGCGTCAAAGAAATCAAGCCCGATATGGGTCTTGCCCAACAGCCCCGCAAAAACCAACTCCTGTGCCATCTGCAGAATATCGTCGTTTTGCAAGATCACATGGTCGCTGTCCCAGCGCATCGGGCGCGAGACATGCAACAGCAGTTCCGGCACCGACAGCGCAACCGCGCTCAGCTTATCGGCAATGTTTTCAGTGGGGTGGAAATGGCCCATATCCAGACAAAGCAAAATCTGCTTGCGGATCGCATAGCCCAGATAAAACTCGTGGCTGCCGACGGTGCAGGCCTCTACGCCGATGCCGAAAAGCTTCGATTCCACTGCATCGCGCAGATGGTTATGCGGGGTCGCCAGCATCGCATTCAAAGAGGCGTCCAGCCGCTGCCTTGCGGCCATCCGGTCAACGGGCGTGTCCTTGTAGCCGTCCGGTACCCAAATATTGTTCACGACAGGTGTGCCCAGGGCCGCCCCCATCTGCGACGCAATCTCGCGCGAGCGTCGCCCATGTTCCACCCAAAAATCGCGGATGCCCCGGTCAGGATGCGACAGGGTCAGGTTGTCATCGGCCTTGGCATGGGCAAAGAACGTCGGGTTGAAATCAAGCCCAAGGCCCTGCTCGCGCGCCCAATCGACCCAAGGGGCGAAATGCCGATACTCAATCGCATCGCGGTCCGGACTCTCCTCCGTGTCCAGATAGCAGGCATGGAGGTTCAGCCGATGCTTACCCGGCAGCAGGCCATAGGAAAATTCCAGATCCGCGCGCAATTCATCGGGTGTGCGCGCCCGCCCCGGATGATTGCCCGTCGCCTGAATCCCCCCGCCCGAGGATCCGCTCTTTGTCTCAAACCCGCGCACATCATCGCCTTGCCAGCAATGCACCGAAATCGGGATCGCCAGCAGGGCGGCCATCGCGGCCTCGGTGTCCACGCCCCAATCGGCAAAGCGAGCCTTGGCAATTTCATATGTCATAACATTCCCCTAGCGCGTGAACGCTTCCTTGTTGCCGGCATCGACATTGATGATATTTCCCGTGGATTTCGCTGACAGATCAGAGGCAAGGAAATAGGCCGCCTCGGCAATATCCTCCGGATAGACCGACCGCTTCAGCATGGACCGCTGGCGGTACATTTCCTCCAGCCCGTCCTTATCGGTTTTATAGGTCGATGCCCGCTGGTCCAACCACTCGCCCGACCAGATCTTGGACCCGCGCAAAACCGCATCAGGGTTAACCACATTCACCCGAATCCCGGCCTCCGCCCCTTCCAGCGCCAAACACCGCGCAAGGTGAATTTCGGCCGCCTTGGCCGTGCAATAGGCCGCCGCATTGGGCGAGGCAGCAAGGCCGTTCTTCGACGCCACAAAGACAATCGAGCCTCCGATATTCTGCGCCCGCATGACCTTGAACGCCTCCCGGCTGACCAGAAAATACCCGGTGGACAGAATATCCATATTCTTGTTCCACAGGGCCAGACTCGTCTCCTCGATCGGGGCAGAGGAGGCGATGCCCGCGTTTGACACCAGAATATCGACGCCCCCGAAATCCACCACTGTCTGCGCAAAAGCCGCCGCAACGGCAGCCTCATCCGTGACGTTCATCTGCACCGAGCGCAGCACATCACGACCAAAGCGCGTAGCCAGATCCTCGCGCGTCCGCTCCAGAGCCGTGGCATCAATATCGGCCAGCATGACGCAGGCGCCTTCCTGCAAATACCGCGCGGCCGTGGCAGACCCGATCCCGCCTGCGGCCCCCGTGACCAGGGCCACCCGCCCCGCAAGTGCCTTGGGCTTGGGCATCCGCTGCAGCTTTGCCTCTTCCAATAGCCAGTATTCAATGTCGAACGCTTCTTGTTCCGGCAGGCCGCAATATTCCGACACCGCCGACGATCCGCGCATCACATTGATCGCATTGACGTAAAACTCCGCCGACACCCGCGCGGTCGCCTTGTCCTTGGCAAAGGTCAGCATCCCCACACCGGGCACCAGATAGACAACCGCGTTCGGGTCGCGCAGCGCGGGCGAATTTGCGTGTTTGCAGCGGTCATAATAGGCGGCGTAATCGTCGCGATAGGCGGCGATTTGCGCAGGCAACCCCTCCATCACCGCATCGATATTGTTTTGCGCAGGGTCAAAACCCACCACCAATGGCCGGATTTTGGTGCGCAGGAAATGGTCGGGGCATGAGGTCCCAAGGGCCGCCAGCGCCGCCATGTCGCGCGCATTGACGAAATCCAGCACCGCCTCCCGATCGTCGAAATGCCCGACCATGTGATGCTGGCCCGAAATCATCCCGCGAATGGCGGGCATCAACCGGGCGGCAACCGCACGCCGCGCCTCGGCACCCAGACTTTCATGCACCGCACCCCCAAAGGCCGGAATGTCCTTTGTCTGCCCGTCGAACCAATCCATCGCCTTCTGGATGATCTCCAGCGTCAACTCGTAGCAGTCGCGGGCATCATCCGCCCAGGTGAAAAGCCCGTGGCTTTCCAGAACAACGCCCTTCGCTTCCGGGTTTTCAAGACAATAGTTCTCCAACCAGAGGCCCAGCTCATACCCCGGTCGCTTCCACGGCAGCCAGCCGATGTCCTTGCCGAAAATCTGTTCGGTCAACGCCCGCGAATTCTTCGAGGCCGCGATCGCAATGATCGCATCGGGGTGCATGTGATCCACATGTTTGCGCGGCACATAGGCATGCAACGGCGTGTCGATGCTGGCCGCGCGCGGGTTCAGGTTGAAGGTGCAATGGGGCAAGAGGCCGACCATCTCATCCTCCATCTCCACCCCCTTATAGATGCCCTTCAAGGCGCGCAGCTTGTCCATGTAAAGCGTGGCAAACCCGTCCATCTTGATCGAGCCCACATCCCCGCCGGACCCTTTGACCCACAAGACCTCCACCGCGTCCCCGGTCAGCGGATCGGTTTCGATCACCTTGGCCGAGGTATTGCCGCCGCCATAATTCGTGATCCGCTTGTCAGACCCCAGAAGATTCGAGCGGTACAGCAGCTTATCCGCCTCGCCCATCTTGCTGGCCTTTGCGGCATCCCACTGATTAACAAGGCGATTTGACATGATTTTCCTCCCACAGGCCTAAAGGGGGCACCCCCTTTCGTTGCGCTGACGTTGCGGCGAGTGCGTCAGAATGTCAATCATATTCAATCACCAATGATCGTTTGCAGGTGCAGCATGATTGATTATGACAAATTATGATTGACAGAAACCGATTCCCCGCACATCGTAAGCAGCAAGAGGAGCCAACAATGCATGAGACCGAACGCCACCGCGTCATCCTGTCCGCCGTTCAAGACCGTCCGGTCGTGACCGTTCTTGACCTGTGCAACATGACTTCCGCCTCCGAGGCGACGATCCGGCGTGATATCGCAACCCTGCATATGCAAAAGCGTTTGCGCCGGGTTCGGGGCGGGGCAGAATCCATCAACCCGCCGCAATTCGTCGGCTTGGCCGGGCGCCCGTTCTCGGTCAATGAGGCGATCAACACCAAGCAAAAACAAGCCATTGCGCGGGCCGCGGTTGATCTTTGCGCTGATGGCGACAGCATTATCATCAATGGCGGGACGACCACGTTTCAGATGGTCCATCCGCTGGCAACGCGCCGCCTGCAGGTCTTCACCAACTCGTTTCCCATCGCAGAGCATTTGCTGAAGCATTCAAAGAACACCATCACCCTGTCCGGCGGCACGATCTACCGTGAGCAAAACATCATCCTGTCGCCCTTCGACAATGACGTGACGCGCAACGTCTATGCCAAACGCATGTTCATGGGCGCGCATGGGCTTGCCCCGATTGGCTTGATGGAAGGCGACCCCCTGCTGGTTCAGGCGGAGCAAAAGCTGATCGGTCAGGCGGATGAGCTGATCGTTCTGGTGGACAGTTCCAAGTTCAAGAACCGCTCATCCCTCGTGCTGTGTCCGCTGTCGCGCATCGACACCGTCATCACGGATGAAGGCATTCCCGACAAAGCCGCAGCCATGCTGGAAGCGGCCGATGTCACCGTAATCGTAGCCCCTTACGGGGCTGCGGCATCAGAAGAAGCGACGGGTTAACCGTCGTAAGACACATCACTCTAGGGAGGAAATCATGAGTGCTATGAAGAAAATCCTAACCACCGTTGCGGTGGCCGCGACCCTGATAGGGGGCACGGCACAGGCCGAAACCACCCGCATCGCGCTGGTCGTCAAGGCGCTTGGCATCGGCTTTTTTGAAGCCGCCAACAAAGGGGCCGAGGAAGCCGCCAAGGAACTGGGCGATGTAGAGATCATCTATACCGGCCCCACCGACACCACCGCCGAAGGCCAGATCGAAGTGATCAACAGCCTGATCGCGCAAGGCGTGAATGCAATCGCGATTTCGGCCAATGATCCGGACGCCGTGGCCCCTGCCCTGCAAAAGGCAATGGACCGCGGGATCACCGTGATCTCCTGGGATTCGGGTGTGGCCAAAGAGGGCCGTCAGATGCACCTCAACCCCTCCTCCAGCGCACTGATCGGCAATACCATCATCAAGCTGGCAGCCGATCACATGCCCGATGGCGGTGACGTGGCGGTTCTGTCGGCCACCGCGACCTCGACCAACCAGAACATCTGGATTGATGAGATGAAGAAGGTGATGGGCAACTATCCGGGGGTCAATCTTGTGGCCACCGTCTATGGCGATGACCTCGCCGATAAATCCTACCGTGAGGCGCAGGGCCTTATGGCCACCTACCCCGACCTCAAGGCCATTATCGCGCCGACCACGGTGGGTATTCTGGCCGCCTCGCAGGCCGTGACCGATGCTGGCAAAATCGGCCAGATCAACGTGACGGGCCTTGGCCTGCCGTCTGAAATGGCGGGTGCCGTTGAGTCCGGTGCGACCATTTCCTTCGCGATCTGGAACCCGATTGATCTGGGCTATGCCGCCACGATGCTGTCTTACAACATCGCCAAAGGGGCCACAGCCGAGCCGGGCGCAAAGATCGGCATGGGCCGCATGGGCGATGCCACGCTGGACGATAACAACGAGGCCGCCATGTCGGACCCGTTCACCTACGACAAGTCGAACATCGAACAGTTCAAGTCGATTTTCTGATCTGACCCCGACCCGGCGCAGCCCTTGTTTGCGCCGGGTTCTTTCCCCTCCCCCCCTTTCCAAAAACGGGATCGCCCCATGCAGCCGCAGCCAAAAGCCGCAGCCCAATCGGCCATTTTGTCGCTTGATGCCGTGACGAAGGAATTCCCCGGCGTGCGGGCGCTGTCCGAGGTGTCCCTGACCCTGTATCCGGGCCAAGTCACCGCCCTGATCGGTGAAAACGGGGCCGGCAAATCGACGGTCGTGAAAATCCTGACCGGGATCTACCAGCCCGACGGCGGCAGGATCCTTGTAGAGGGCAAGCCTGTGACCCTCGCCAACGCGCAGGCCGCCGCCGCCCATGGCATCACCGCCATTCATCAGGAAACCGTGCTGTTTGATGAACTCTCGGTGGCCGAGAACATCTTTCTGGGCCACGCGCCGCGCGGCCGTTTCGGCCTGATCGACACCAAGGCCATGGTCGCCCAGGCGCGCGACATCCTGACCGAGATCGAGGCGCCGATTGACCCCACCACCCGTCTGCGCGACCTCAGCATCGCCAGCAAACACCTTGTCGCCATCGCGCGCGCCCTGTCGATCGACGCCCGCGTGGTCATCATGGATGAGCCGACCGCAGCACTTTCCCACAAAGAAATCAACGAGTTGTACGACCTAGTTGAAAAGCTGAAAGCGCAAGGCAAGGCCATTCTGTTCATCAGCCACAAGTTCGATGAGATCTTCCGCATCGCAGACCGCTATGCCGTGTTTCGCGACGGGCAATTCGTTGGCGATGGCGCAATTCAGGATGTGACGCAGGGCGAATTGGTGCAGATGATGGTCGGCCGCGCCGTAGATCAAATCTTTCCCAAACGCAGCCCGAGGGTGGGCGACGAGGTGCTGAAGGTCGTGGGCTATGACCACCCGACCGAATTCGCCGATATCAACTTCACCCTGCGCCGGGGCGAGATTCTGGGCTTTTACGGCCTGATCGGCGCGGGGCGCTCCGAAGTCATGCAAGCCCTTTACGGCATCACCAAACCCGGCAAGGGGGCTGTCAGGATTGACGGTCAGGTGCGGGTCATCCGCTCGCCCGCCGATGCGGTGGCCCATGGCATCGTCTATGTTCCCGAAGATCGCGGCAGGCAGGGCGCGATTACCGCACTCCCGATCTATCAGAATGTCACCCTGCCCTCGCTGCACCGCACATCCCGCAACGGCTTCCTGCGGCTCGCTCATGAATTCGCCCTTGCACGCGACTACACCGCGCGGCTGGATCTGCGCGCGGCCTCGCTCGAAACCGCCGTTGGCAATTTGTCGGGGGGCAATCAGCAAAAGGTGGTGATCGCCAAATGGCTCGCGACGCAGCCCAAGGTCATCATTCTGGATGAGCCGACCAAGGGCATCGACATCGGCTCCAAGGCGGCGGTGCATGAGTTCATGGCCGAACTTGCCGCACAAGGGCTGGCGGTCATCATGGTCAGCTCTGAAATCCCCGAGGTGCTGGGCATGTCCGACCGTGTGATCGTCATGCGTCAGGGCCGGATCGTGGCCGAGCTTGGCAAGGATGAGATGACACCCGAAACCCTCGTTCGGCGCGCCGCCGGAATAGGAGAGACAGAATGAACCGCTATCTCCAATCGCGCGAGGTGATCCTGAGTGCTGCGATTTTGATGCTCATCCTGCTGATCTCCCTGCGTTTTCCGGCCTTCATCGCCCCCGCGAACCTTGCCAATGTGTTCAATGACACCTCACCCCTGATGATCCTCGCGATTGGCCAGATGATCGTGATCCTGACCAAATGCATCGACCTGTCGGTTGCCGCCACTCTTGCGCTGACGGGGATGGTAGTCTCCCTCCTCAATATCGCAGCCCCCGATTTGCCGCTGGTCGTCACGATCATGATCGCGCTGTCCCTCGGCGCTGTTCTGGGCATGGTCAACGGCCTTCTGGTCTGGAAGCTCAACATCCCCCCCATCGTCGTGACGCTTGGCACCATGACGATCTATCGCGGGGTTATCTTCCTGATCTCAAACGGCAAATGGGTTAACGCCCATGAAATGAGCCCGGCCTTCAAAGCCTTGCCGCGCCATGTGTTTCTGGGCTTTCCCCTGCTGTCATGGTTCGCCCTTGCGGTGATTGTCATCGCGGCAGTGGTGATGACCCGCACCACCCTTGGCCGCGCGTTCTATGCCGTGGGCGGCAACCCGCATGCCTCCGTCTATACCGGCCTGAACGTCGGGCGCACACAATTCTGGGCCTTCACCATTTCGGGCGCTTTGGCGGGCCTGACGGGCTATCTGTGGGTGTCGCGCTATGCCGTGGCCTATGTCGATATCGCCGGAGGGTTCGAGCTGGACGTGGTCGCCGCCTGCGTGATCGGCGGCATCTCGATTGCGGGGGGGATCGGGTCGGTGGGTGGCGCCGTTCTGGGTGCGCTCTTCCTAGGCGTCATCAAGAACGCCCTGCCCGTCATCAACATCTCCCCCTTCTGGCAATTGGCGATTTCGGGTACGGCCATCATCATCGCCGTGGTTCTGAACTCGCGTGCAAACCGCCCGCCGGGCCGCATCATCCTGAAACAATCGGAGCCCGCAGCATGAGCCCGACCGATCGCTTTATCCCCGACCGTCTGCAAAGCCCGCTGACACGGCGCGTAAAATCCTGGGAGACATTGTTGCTGGCGGTCGCAGTGGCGATCTTCACCTTCAACGCCTTCGCCTCGCCCTATTTCCTGAACGCCTGGAACCTGTCGGACGCCACGTTCAACTTCACCGAAAAGGCGATGATCGCCTTTGCCATGGCGCTGCTGATCATCGCGGGTGAGATTGATCTGTCGGTCGCCTCGATCGTGGCCCTCGCCTCAACCGCCATGGGCGCGGCGGCGCAAATCGGGGCCTCACCCGCCGTTCTGGTCGTGATCGGCCTGACCGTCGGGCTGATTTGCGGGGCGTTCAACGGCTTGCTTGTCACCGTCATGGGCCTGCCCTCGATCGTTGTCACCATCGGCACGATGAGCCTGTTTCGAGGCATCAGCTACATCGTCCTCGGCGATACGGCCTATGGCGGCTATCCCGCCGGGTTCAAATTCTTCGGCCAGGGCTATGTCTGGTGGGTGATCTCATTTGAACTGGTGGCTTTTGCCGTCCTCGCCCTAGCCTTCGGAGTCCTGCTCCACCTGACGAATTTCGGCCGCGCGGTCTATGCCATAGGCAACAATCCCGTCGCCTCGCTGTTTTCCGGCCTCCGCGTGGGTCGCGTCAAATTCATCCTGTTTCTGCTCACGGGGCTGATGGCGGGCGTGGCCTCCGTCTGCCTGACCTCGCGGCTCGGCTCGACCCGCCCCTCCATCGGCTTCGGGATGGAACTGGAGGTGGTCACAATGGTGGTCCTTGGCGGCGTCAACATTCTGGGCGGTTCAGGCACCATCCCCGGCGTTGTCATCGCGGCCTTCATCATGGGGCTTGTCACCTTTGGGCTTGGCCTGTTGAATGTGCCGGGGATCGTCATGTCCATCGTGATCGGCGCGCTGTTGATCGGCGTCATCGCCCTGCCCCGCCTTTGGGCAATGTGGAGAGGATGATGGAAAAATACGCCTTCAAGATGCAGCTTCATCCCGGCCAGAAGGCCGAATACATCCGCCGCCATGATGACATCTGGCCAGAGCTGTCAGCCCTCCTTAGGGACGCGGGCATCCGCGATTATTCGATCCATCTGGATGAAGAAACCGATACCCTCTTCGGTGTGCTCTGGCGCAGTGACGGGCATTCGATGGCCGATCTGCCCCGCCATCCCGTCATGCAGAAATGGTGGGCCTATATGGCCGACATCATGGTAACCCACCCAACGAACGAGCCTGTGGCGGTCGCTTTGACCCCTGTGTTCCATATGCCATGATGCGCCGGGTTGCTGTCATAGATGTGGGCAAAACCAATGCCAAACTGGCTTTGGTGGACCTCGCCGACATGTCCGAACTGGCCCTGCGCACGCGGTCAAACACAGTGCTGCGCTCTGCTCCCTTTCCGCATTATGACCTTGCCGGGCATTGGCAGTTTTTCTGCGATGGGCTGCGCGATTTCCACCGCGAATTTGGCGTCGATGGCGTGTCGATCACCACCCATGGCGCCGCCGCCACCCTGATCGGTCACGATGGCCAAGCCTTGCCGATGCTCGATTATGAACATACCGGGCCAGAAGAAACTGCCGCCGCCTATGACGCCCTGCGCCCCCCGTTTTCCGAAACCGGATCGCCGCGTCTGGCCATGGGCCTGAACCTTGGCGCGCAGCTTCATTGGCAGTTTGCAACCGACCCTGACCTGAAAGCGCGGGTCAAACATATCGTCACCTATCCCCAATATTGGGGGTATCTGCTGACCGGAAACCTCGCCTGCGACATCTCAAGTCTGGGCTGTCACACGGACCTGTGGCGACCCGAGGACGGGACCTATTCCAGCCTGACCGCGCGTTTGGGCATCGCCGATCTGATCGCGCCTGCGCGCAAGCCAAACAGCCAACTTGGCGGCATCTCGGCGCAGGCGGCGGATCAAACCGGCTTGCCTCAGGGCCTGCCGGTGGCCGTCGGAATTCACGATTCCAACGCCTCGCTCTTTCCGCATCTTCTTGCCCGCGAGGGCGCGTTTTCGGTCGTCTCTACAGGCACTTGGGTCATCATCATGGCCATGCGCGGCGACGCCCCTCGGCTTGATCCGACGCGCGACACCCTCATCAACGTGAACGGCTTGGGCGAGCCTGTCCCCTCCGCCCGCTTCATGGGGGGGCGTGAATTTGACCTGATCCACCAAAACGCGCAAATCACGGCGACTGAGGCTGACAGGCAAGCCGTGCTGGGCCAATCCATCATGCTCCTACCGGCAGTCGAGCCGAATTCCGGCCCCTTCGCGGGCCGAAAAATGCACTGGACAGCGCCCCCGGAAACAGAGGGCCAGCGGCTCGTCGCCCTGTCCTACTACCTCGCGCTGATGACCCATACCGGTTTGCAGATGATCGGGGCGAAAGGCCCCTGCGTGGTGGAAGGCCCTTTCGCCCGCAACCCCGATTACCTCAGCATGCTCGCCAGCCTGTGCGACGACGGGGTAGAGGCGACACCCTCTGCCACCGGCACTAGCGCGGGGGCCGCCCTGTTGTTTGCGCAAAGCCCCTCGGTCCTGGCCCCTGGGGTCCGACCGGGCCGCGAGGCCCGGCAAGCCGCCTATGGCCAGCGTTGGAGCGTAATCGTCAACGCCGGATAGGCCTCTCGGTGGCAGCCACTGCCGCGTGTCCCTCCAACCAACTCAAAGGACAAAGACAGGCTGACCACCAAGATCAAAGGCGTGATCACGCTGATGGGGCAATTCCTGAAACAGGTCGAAGTCGGGAAGAAGGGCTTTCCAACGCAGTTCCCACAATCGTCGGGCGACTTCAGCTTCCCGTCCAAGCAACCCGAGGCGATCAAACGGAATGAACCCGCCGGCTAAAGCGTTGGTTTGCCACCCCCGAAAACGGGCAGCCCCTCGCCATTCCGGGGCTGTACGGAGGCTGTACAGGGGCTGTACGCAAACCAGACGCTCTTTTTCCGGCCTCCGCCGCGCGCTTTCAAAAGCAGCGCTGTCCTTTTTGCGCCGGGGCGCTATCGTCGCCACAGCACAAGACTGGCAGGAGACCCCATGGCCCGACGTGATCTGACGACCGGTTCCATCCCCGGTCATTTCCGGGCGATGGCCGTGCCAACCGCCATCGGCATGGTGTTCACAACCCTTTATAATGTCGTCGATGTTTACTACGCGGGCATGCTGTCGACCGAGGCGCAGGCGGGGCTTGCCATCTCCTTTCAGGTGTTTTTCGTGCTGATCGCCGTGGGCTTCGGCCTGTCGTCGGCGCTGGGGGCTTTGGTGGGCAACGCGCTGGGGGCGAAATCGGGGGATGAAACCCTGATCGCCAGCCAAGGCATTGGTTTTGCAGTGATTGTTTCTGTGCTTGGCATGGTTCTGGGCCTTTTATTCGCCCCCGCCCTGATCGCGCTGATCTCCGAGCCGGGGGCCTACCGGGATGCCGCGAACCGCTATCTTGGCCTTCTGATTTTCGCCGCCCCCGCCTTCCTCATCGCCTATGCCGCCAATGGGATCCTGACCGCGCAGGGCGATACGAAATCCATGCAATACGCGAATATTACAGCGTTTTTCGCCAATCTCGTGCTGAACCCGCTGTTCATTTTCGGGCTTGGCGGATGGGAGGGGATCGGCTTCAACGGCATCGCGCTGTCGACGCTGGTCAGTCAGGCAGGGGTGATGGTGTTCATCCTCTGGCGGGTCTTTGCCTCTGAGGTGATGCAAGGCGCGCGGCGTTTCCGCCCCGAGTGGAGCCTTTATCGCCAGATCGCCGCCCAAGCCATCCCGGCCAGTTTCGCCATGATCGTGATGATGGTCGCGGGCTTTGTCATTCAGTTTTTTCTCAAGGATTTCGGGGGGGGAAGCCGTTGCCGCCTACGGTGTCGCCCTGCGGATCGAACAGTTGCTGCTGCTGCCTGCCTTCGGGCTGACGGGGGCGCTGCTGCCCATCGTGTCGCAAAATTTCGGCGCGAAGGATTTTGACCGTGTCCGCGAGGCTGTCCGCTTTTGTTTCACCGCAGGCGTTGGGCTGATGCTGGTGGCGTCGGTGATCCTGTGGTTCGCCGCAGGCCCCGCAATGGCCGTTTTCACCGAAGATGCCCGCGTGATCGAAATTGGCAAAAGCTACCTGCATGTGGATGGGTTCATCCTGCCGATCTATGTGATGCTTTTCGCCATAAACTCGGTATTTCAAGCGTTTAAACGGCCGATTTACACGCTTTGGATCGGGATTTACCGTCAGGGTATCGGGGTTGCTCTTTTTGGCTGGATCTATGTGACGATGTTCGATTTGGGCTATTTCGGGGTCTGGATTGGCATCGCCACAGCGGTCACAACGGGCTTTCTGCTGTCGCTGGTTCTGCTGGAACGCCTCGCTGGCCCGCTGATCGGCGGCTTGTTTTTGCGCCGCCCTGCCCCCGTGGCGGGATAGGCTGGCGCGATAGCCCCCCCTTGAAGCTGCCCGCGCCCCACGCCAAACTGCCCCAAAGAAAAGGAGAGATCTGCATGTCGTCCAAGATCACCGCCAATGGCATTTCCATCAACTACCGCTTTGACGGCCCCGAGGACGGGCCTGTGGTGATGTTGTCCAACAGTTTGCTCAGCAATCTGACGATGTGGGATGATCAGATCGCGCCGCTGACCGCCGCGGGGTTCCGCGTTCTGCGCTACGATCAGCGCGGCCATGGCCTGACGGATGCGCCCGAAGGCCCCTATTCGATCCGGATGTTCGCCGAGGATGTGGCAGGCTTGCTGGACGCTTTGGGCCTTGCAAAGGTGCATTTCGTGGGCCTGTCCATGGGCGGCTTCGTGGCGCAGTTGATGGCCATCCATCACCCTGAAAAGATTGCCTCTTTGACCCTTTGCGACACGGCATGTTTGATGCCCCCGGTCAGCCTTTGGGCGGACCGGATCGCAACGGCGCAGGCGGGCGGCGTCGCCGCTTTGGCCGATGGCACTTTGCAGCGCTGGTTCACCGCCCCGTTCCACACATCCCAACCGGCCGAGATTGCCCGTGTCCGCGCGATGATCGAAGGCTCGAACGTGCAAGGCTATGTGGGCTGCGCCGGGGCGATCCGAGACATGGATCAATGCGCGCTGCTGGGCCAGATCAAGAAGCCCACCCGCGTCATCGTGGGGGAACATGACCCGGCCTGCCCCGTCAGCGCCGCTGAAATGCTGCATCAGGGGATCGCGGGGTCCGACCTTGTGATCCTGCGCGATGCCGCCCATTTGCCGAATATCGAGCAGAAAGAGGCGTTCAACGCCGCCCTTCTGGGCTTCTTGACACAGCAATAAGCCGCCGTTCAAAAATCCGTGCGGGCGGCATTCCCCTTGCCGCCCTTGCAGCACCCCGCCCTTTCAGGCATGAGCACAGCGAACACCCCTCGGGAGAGCGACCGCCATGGATTACAGCAAATCGGGCATGGCCCAAAAGGGCAAAAACGCGCCCCGTCATCAGGAACATAACGCCAAAGGCTCCGCCCGGAACCCGTTTGGCGATCAGCCCCAGAAAGCCGCGCTGCTGGCCCGCATGAAAGCCGCCGCTGCCGCCAAGAAGGCTGATCCGAAGCCGGAGTGAGGGCCCCTCAGCGCGGACGCAACACCAGCTTATGCCCGCCGAGGTCGCGAAAAGCGCGCTGGCGACAGCTGAGCACAAGGATCTGCAAATCTCCGGCCTGCCGGTGCAGGGCGTCGAACATCCTCTCGATCCGCGTGTCATCCGAGAAGATCAGCGCGTCATCCAGAATAACGGGCGCCGGGCGTCCGGCATGGGCCAGCATCCGCGCAAAGGCAAGGCGCACCAGCAAGGCGATCTGCTCCTGCGTGCCACCTGACAGAATGTCCAAAGCCTCAGATTGCCCATCGCGCACCAGATGCGAAGGCAGAAGCGTCTGGTCTTCCCACTCAAGCTCCGCATCCGGCCAAAGCAGATGCAAAAGAGGCCGTAACTCTTTGGCGACAGGGGCGAAATAGCGGTCTCGAGCCTCGGCCCGTGCCTGTTCCAACGCATCCAGAAGGCGGCGCAGGACCTGCACTTCAAACTGGATATGCGCCAGCGTCCGGGCGGCGGCGGTTTGCGTCTCTGTCGCTTCGGCCAGCGCCTCTTCGACCCCGCTTTCGGCGGCAAGGCTGATTTGCGTTTCCAGCTTTGCCAGATCTTCGCGCAGGGAGACCCTTTCTGTTTCCGTCTTTTCGGCAACGGATCGCAGCCTGTCACGCGTGGTTTTCGCGCCGATCAGGTCAGGGGCAGCGGCGGATTTGTCACGCAACAGCGCCTCCTCGGCCTCCAATGTCAGGACCGCGCGGCGCAGCTGATCCGCCAAACCCTCCGGCGCTTCGGGGGGCAGCGCGGCAAGGCGCGCATCGGCACGCCGCTTGCGATCCGCTGCGGCCGCTTGCGCGGCCAGATCCCCGGAAAGACGGCTTTCAGCCTGCGCAAGGGTCGCGGCAGCGCGGACATCGGCCTCTTGCGCAGACAGGGCCGCATCGCTTGCCGCCACAAGCGCGTTTTCGGCGGCATCGGCGTCGGGAAGGGTTTCGTCGCTGGTCAGGGCGGGAATCGCGGCAAGATCGGCGTGCAAAGGCTCAAGCCCTTTGGGCGCAAGCGTTTCAAGCCGCGTTGCCGCTTCCTCGGCCCGGCGCAGCGCCGCTGCGTGCTGTTCGGCGGCCCGCTGCGCGGCATCAAGAGAGGGCAGGTTTCGGGCCGCCAAGGCTTCGTGAAAAGCCTGTTCCGCCCGTGCCACTTGGGCCTTTTGCGCCTCGCCTCCGGCCACGCGCAGGTGCAACTCTCCGATACCGGGAAGGGCAAACACCCCGCCTTCGGGCAGGGCCAGCGGCGCCTCAACCGGCGCACCGTTCAGCGTCACCCGCCCTGTTTGCCCAGCCTCATAGGAAACGCTGACCTGCGGGGCTGCCGCATCGCGCACGGCCCGCGCCTGCTGCATCTCGGAAGCAAGCCGTTCAAGCTGCCGCAGCGCTTTTTCATCAAGCCCGCCAACCGTTTGCGCCCGCGCCTCCTCGGCGGCAGAGCGGGCGATTTCCGCAAGGCGAAGACGCTCTGCCAGTTCGGCGCGGCGGGCCTGACCTTGGCGCGCTGCCGCATGGTCGCGCACCTTGCGGCAAAGGGCTGCGGCCTCTTTGCTGGCGGTCTGCGCCGAGGCCGAAATCCGGGCCGAATGCTGCCGGGCAAGCTCTGCTTCGGTCACGGCATCGCGAGAGACCGTGCAGCGCGCGGCAATCTGCGCCAGTGCGGCAGAGGCTTCGGCGACTTCGGCCTCTACCTCCCGGCGTTCGGTCTGGCGCGCGGTGAGACTGGTCACGGAAAGCCGCGCGATATCAACTTTTTGGGCCTGCGAGGCCAAGGCATCTGCATGGGTTTTGGCGGTTTCAAAGGCCTTTTCGGCAGCCTCCAGTCGGTCCTTGCGCAGGGCGATTGCCTGCGGGTCCTCGATCTCGGCCAGTTCCGCGCGGCGGCGTTTGCGCAGGGCCAGCGCGTCATGCAGGTCCTCCACCGCCTTTTGCAGGGCGTCGCGGCGGGCCGTCACCTCGGCCAGCCGCTCTTCGGCGGCGTTCCACGGGCCATCCTTGCGCGGCCGGCCCGTGGCCGTGGCATAGTCCAGTAATTCCTTGCGGCACAGGGTCAGGGCGGCATCCATCCGCCGCCCGCCCGTCAACTGCTCAACCTCCCCCGTGACCGAGGAGAGCAGATCACGCCGCGCGTTCAGCGTGGCCTCCCGCTCTTTCTGTGTGCCCTCCGAAAGGCCCAGCAGGCCCTGCCGCACCCAGATCAGCCCCGAAGGGCCAGCCTCCCCGCCCGTGACAAGCGCCGAGATCCAGTCTTCGGCGGCCCCGCCTTGGGCGATCAGGCGATCACCGCGATGCACCTGCGCCTGCGCCTTGCCCAGCCAGCGTTTGGACAGGGTGAAGACGCCATCGGCGGTTTCGACCACGGCGCTGACTTCGGGCGCGCCGCCGCTATAGGGCCGCAGGGATTTCACCTCTTTGGAGGCAGAGCCATGCGGCGCGAAAAACAGCGCCTGAATGGCGTCGAACAGCGTGGATTTGCCCTGTTCATTGGCATCGGACAGCACGTTCAGCCCATCGGCAATCGGCCCCACCTCGACCGTTCCGGCAAAGCGGCGCACATTGCAAAGCGTGACCGAGCGCAGCTTCATTCGGCACCCGCCCTGACATAGGCATAAAGCCGGCCCAGCGCCGCCCCGGCGATTGCCCGGTCTTCTGCGGCGGCGGCGTCATCCTCGGCGGCGGCGCGCAGGGCATTGGCCGCCATTCGCAGCGCGCCCCCCTTGTCTATCGCATCCAGATCGGCGGTTTCATAATCCAGCGCCAACGCATCGCTGCGCAACTCGAAATAAGCGAATTCAGGCGCGGCCTCGGCGGCGGCCTCGGTCAGGGCGGCCTGATCGGGCAAACGACAGCGCCCGGAGGCCAGTACCCGCAGCAAAACCGCGCGCCGCCCCGAGGTCGGCAACAGGCGCTGCAACACCTCGACCGCATCCTGACCGGGCAGAAGCGCGCAGTCTTTCTGCTGCCACAGGAAGGTCCCGGTTTCCACCTTGCGCAGGTGCGGCGCCTGGCCGGGTGTCGTCAGGGTCACGCTCAGGCAATGGCCGCGCTGGCCGTGGGTGAAGCGGTCCTGTTCGGGGCTGCCAGAGTAATGCGTGCGGGCCGACACCTCAACCCCGCCATGCCAATCGCCCAGCGCCAGATAATCCAGCCGGGCCGAGCGATCCCTGTCCGGCGGAATATGCGCGCCGCTTTCGGTGAAGTCGACAACTCCGCCATGCGCCAGGCCCAATCGCAGGTTGCCTTCGGGGCTGGGCATGGCGGGCAGATCGGCGCTTGGGTCCCGGCCCATGTCGCGATGGGTGATCGGGCAGGGCAGCAAGGTGACACCGGGGGCGATTTCAACCGGGACGGCGCGCAACAAAGGGTGGATGGTTTCGCCCCCCTGCTGGGCGATATGCTGCCACAGGGGTTCAGCCTCGCGCAGGTTGTCGTGGTTTCCGGGCAAAAGCCACCACTGCACGCCGGGTTCATCGCGCATGGCGGCCAAAGCCTGACGCAGCACCGCAGCCGAAGGCGCCGGGGTGTCAAAGGTATCGCCCGCAAGCAGGATATGCCCAGCCCCTTCGGCCCGTGCCACGCCTGCCAGTTTGGCAATCGCGTCAAACCGGGCCTCCATCAGGCGGCCCCGCAGGTTATCGTCCGACGCCTGCTGCATCGAGGCAAAGCGGCGGCCCAGATGCAGATCCGAACTGTGGATGAACCGAAACTCTGCCATGAACACCCCGCCCCGCCGCCCGAGGATCAGGCGGCTGCACAAAGCCTAAGCCCTCGTCATGGCATGGTAAACCCACAACCCGAACGCCGCCGGATCAGCGCCGGGTCACGTCAGGGGGCCGATTTGACCGGGCGGTATGCTGCCGGACCCTCTGGCGGGACCACGACATGAAAGGCGGTGCCGCGATAGGCGCTGCGGGCAAAAAACTCCAGCGTGCCTTCGGTCATCTGAGGCGGGGTGATGCTGTCAAAATCCGGCAGCGCAAAGTTGCGAAGCCGCATGACACCGGGGGCGACAACGGCATTCGGGTCTTCGGCGTTGTATTTGGCCATGAAATCCGCCTTGAAGGCGGCAGGATCCATGATCACCTCGTATTTATAGCCCTTGGCAAGGTGGTTGACGACCTGCGCATAGGCGCGGGCGAATTTCGGATCCGACAGGGCGGGCGCGCGGCGCAGCGCCTCAATACGGTCCGAGACTTCGACCTGTTCCACGATCACCACCGGGGCCCCGGCATCGCTGAGATTGAATTGAATGGGAGGCAAGCCATCAGCCATTTGGAATGTTCCTTCCTGAAATTGCTTTGAGGGCGCAACTGCGCGGGGGCTGGTCAGTCAATCATCCGCCTCCAGTTTGCGTCCTGATAATCATCGGCAATCGACAGCCTGCCCGTCACCACATCCTTCTTCCAAAGCTGCAACTCTCCGGTGCGGGGATCGGGGGCAATGACAAAGAGGGTATGGCTGCCCCCATCCCCCCAATTGGTATCGGCGATCACCACTTCGGGCAAGGGGAAGGCATCGGCCAGCGTGCCTGCGGTAGCTTGCGAGACGCTGTCTTCCTCTTCCTCGGCGATCTCGGCCTTTCGGGCGTCATAGGCCGCGGCATCGACGGTGCGACCTTCGGCGATTTCCGCGGCCTTCCATTCATCCGCCCGGCGGGTTGTGACAGCGTCCCGGAAGGCGGCGGTTTCGGTGTCGATCAGCGTGGCAAGCGCGCCGGGTGTCATGGCGGTGGTCGGCACCCGCGCCAGCGCCTGCGTCAGCAAAGCCTGCTCTGCCGGATGCTCCCACGCCCAACTGCTGAGCTGCCGGATTTGCGCCTGATACAGGCTTTGCACCTTGCCCAGCGGCATTTCGCTGCTGGCGATGGCGGCCCCCGGATCCAAAAGATTGGCTTGAATCTTGGCCGCTGAATCCGGGTCGCGGATCAGATCCAGCGAGGGATCATTGGGCAAGAGGTTGAACACATGGTTGGCATTATCGCCCCCCGTGGACACGGTTGTCATCTCTGCCGGGGTGGTTCCAAGCAGCCCGTCCAGCAGGGCGCGCGCGCGGTCTCCGGGGTCGGTCGGCGCGCGGGCACCATTGCCCAGCATGGGGGGGCGTTCGTCCGAGGGGGTACCGCCATGCAAGGCGCGCTCCACCTCGGCGCCAAAGCCGCCGCCACCGATTTCCCATGGCGTGTAAGGGTCACCCCCCGCGACAGAGCCACCGACCGCCCCCGCCACCGTGGCGCGGAACGCAGGCGCATCAATCAGCGCCACGATCTGCACCCCTTTGGGCGAGGTCGCCGTTTCTCCACAGACCTGCAAGGCGATGGCTTTCACGGCGGCATAGAATTTCGCCTCGTCGTCAATGACAGTCGCGCCGTGGCGCAGTTCGAAATAACCAAGATCAGAGGATCCGTCACCCGCCCCGCTGGTCGGCGGCGGCGTATCAGAAACATAGTGATACATCAGATCCGTCTGGATCGCGCGCAGCAGTTTCGACTCGATTCCTTCGATTACAACGCCATTCGCATCGGTGCCACCGCCGTCCCAAGCAGCCGTTCCGACAATGGCCTCCAGCCCGTCCAGATCAGTAAGCCCATTGGTCAGGTTCTTGGAATCGTAGCTGTCTTTCTGTTCGACGGCCGCATCCGCCGCAGAATATTCCCAACTCCGCATCAAGGGGTTATCGCCCGGCGGGGCCGAAATATTGGCGTCAAAGCGGTCGCCGTTGCTGGCCTCGAACATGCCGTCGCTGGCGAGGTTGGAAAAGGCCTGCATCGCCTCAAGCGGGTTGGTTTCGCGGACTTTGCGCGTGGGGGCGGTGGCAAAGCATGACCCGACCGACCCTTGACTAAGCGGCGACATCATCGCGGCCAGAACGGCCGTGCGCGCATCATTGTCATCCAGCGCGGCAGGGTTTTTGCCCAGCGTCCCGCCCACAAGCGCCCCGGCCACAACGCGGTTGCGGTCAGGGTCCGTATCATCCGGTGGAAGCGTGGTTCCGGTGATGATCCCTTGTGCCAGCGGCCCATTGGCCGGGTCCGCGAAAAGCCCCTGCATTTCCTTAATATTCTCGGTCAGCATCGGCGTGAAGACCATCAGAGAACCGGGGTGATACAGCGTCTGGTCCATCGCGGCTTTCGCCTGCGGGCTGTCGAAATTCACCTGACCATCCGCGCCGATCGCACTGCCCGCCATGACCGCCGACCGTGAGGTCGCCACCTGCTGACGACGGATCAGCTCATCTTCCCATGGCTCTACCGGGTCATCCATGCCGCCGGACGGGTCCGGGTCATGCTGCGCGCCAGAGTTGAGATAGGCCTCGAACCCGGCGAAATACGCCTCCCCCTGCCGCGCGCCCATGGTCAGCGCATTGGCGGCCATGCTGGCCCGTTCTTCTTCGGTCAGGTCGGCCCCGTTGCGCTGCACCGCTTGCCCCGAGGGGTCCGCGAACCCGTCCGAGAATTTCGCGGTGATCATCGGCAGGTTGCGCACCACCATCGCCGGGTCTTCGGCATTGGCCGCGATTTCCATTGCAGAGCGGCCAAGCTGCGGGCTGGTGGCATAGGTTTCGATCAGGCTGGCTTTTTGCGCATCGTCAAAGGCCGGAACGGCCCCCGACGAAAGCGCCCCGAAACTCAGCGCATCCAGCAGGCCGCGCTTGTCATCCTGCGCCTTCTGCTCTTCATGGGCGGCCCAATAGGCATCCCGGCTCGTATTGGCTTCGGCGGCTGCCGCCCGCCATTCCGCCATTTTTGTCGCCTCATCCGACACCGCCGCATCCAGTTGCGCTTGTTTGGCGGCGAGGGCGTCGGTGGCGGCCTGAAGTTCTGCGACCAAGCGGTCACGTTCGGCATTGGCGGCGGCCAGGTCTTCGGGCGTCATCGTGGTCGGGTCGCCCAGCCCCGCCTCAAACTGACGGAGGGTTTCACTGGCCGCAGCGACGCCGCCCGTCAATGTGTCGCGTTCCGCAGTGAAAGCGTCAATCGCGTCCTGTGCGGCAATCACCGCCTGATCCGCCGCATCCAGGGTCGCCATGCGTTCGGTCAGTTGCGCATCCGCCGCCCGGAGTGCGGCCTCGGCCTGAGCCGCAGCCTCGGGCGAAAGATCAACCGAATTGGTGGGGTCCAGCGAGGTCAGCGCCGCCGTGGCGGCGGCATAGGCGGCGGGGTCGGTGAAGAACAGGCTGACAAGCATGAATTGCTGCGCGTCCGGCAGGTTCAGGGCCTGCAGTTCGGCCAGCTTGGCGGCTGCCGTTTCGGCGGCGGCGGGGTCGGTTTCGACCCGCTCCACCAGCAATTCGCGCAGATCCGCCGGATAGCCTGCGGCCATCAACTCGGCGCGCAGAACATTGTCTTCGACGAAATCCTCGGCCGATTCGTAGATTTCAGCCGCGCCGTCGCGAAGATCCTCCATGGTTTCCACGGCGGCGTCGCGCAGGTCGGTGACCGTCTCACTGACCGCCTCCCCCAGATCGCTGGCCTGCTCGCGCGCCCAGTCGCCCCAGCTTTGGCTTTCTTCGGCGGGCGCCTCTTCGGCGGGGGCCTCGGGTGCCTCCGGTTCGGCCTCTGCCTCGGGGCGGCCATGGGGGCTTTTGCCGGAAAGAACGCCCAGCATCATGTCCGGGTCCGTCAGGGCAGAGTTCAACCCATCCCCATCGTAGAAGCTTTTGCCCTTGTTCGGGCCGCTTGGCACCGGGATCGCCGCCCATTCCTTGGAGAGGTTAAGGCAGAATTCCTCATCCGTGATCTTGCCATTGCGCCAGTCATCCAACCCGCGCCCTTCCATCAAGGCAACGCCCATCCGGTCCTGCATGGTCTTGTCGAATTTCTCGGAGCCATCCAGTTCCAGCGAGGCCTTGAGGCTTTCCAGCGTCTTGCGGATGATCTGATACTGACCCGAGGCGGAACTTTTCGACCCGGCATTGACCGATTCCCGTTGCCAGGCCAGCACCTCATCCACCGTCATTTCGGTCAGGGGTTTTGGCGTCTCGATCACCGAATTGCCATAGACCTGATCGTAGCCTTTCGGGGCCTCCATCGCGCCGATGAATGAGATCACGTTCAGCACAGCAGGGTCTTCGCCCGCCGGAATGCTGGGATCGGGACGCAAAAGCGGCAAATCCTCGGTTCCCGGCAGCGGCCAATCGGGGTGCAGACGCGCGGTTCCGCCCCCGCCATCGGCAGGGGCGGCAGCACCTTCCTCCATCGCCTCATCCAGCTGGTCGATGAGGGCGTCGGCAACCGCCTGATCTATCTTGGCTTTCTCGACCTTGAGGAAATTGCGCAACAAAGACAGCACAGCCCCGGCCTTTTTCATATCGGTGCCAGCGACTTCCCGTTCAAACATCGCGGCAAGCTGGGTGGCCTTACCGGTGACGCCCTTGCTGCCTTTGTCTTTGACGAAGGCAAGGTCATCGGCCAAGGCGGCAAACTCCGCCTGAAGGGTTGCGCGCAAAGCCTCGATATCGACGGGGGGCGGCGCGGCCTTCAGACGGTTGAGCCCTGCAGCGGCCTCGTCCAGCAGGGTTTGCGCGGTGTCGAAATCTTCGGCGGTCAACGCCGTTTCGGCATCGGCAAGCGTGCGGGTCAGGGCAGCAAGCGCATTTGCATCGCCCATGGCTGCGGCAAGATCTTCGGTCAGTTTGCGGTGGCGTTCGGCAAGCTCTGCGGCCCGAGGATCGGGGGTGGCCTCTTCGGCGGCGGCCTCGGGGGCCTCTGCGCCATCATCGGCCTCTTCGTCGTCCTCGTCTTCCTCATCCACGACCCGTTCGCCGCCCGGCAGGATCAGCACGACCTTGAAGGCGATCCCGCGTTCCTTGAAATGCCGCTTGGCCAGCTTGCCCAGATTGCGCGGGGCATCATCGGTTTCGCAGGTCAATTCGATCAGCTTGCCCGAGACAGTCATCACGCCTTGCGCGCCTTTGGCCCCGCCGCCATTGGCCTTGGCCTGACGCCGCATGACGTCAGATCCTTTGGTCGGGTGGGCCTCCAGCACGATGCCTTCCTTGCCAACCAGCATCGCGAAATTCAGCGGGCGGCGGCGCGCGGTGGCGATCAGCGCAGACAGATCCGCCCCTTCCGCCTTCAGCTCTGCGGATGATTTCTTGGCCATAATTCCCCCCTGCACAAACCGGGCAAGCAAAGGGTGAAGGCTTGAAACCCGGTCAAAATGAACGCTCAAAAATCGACTTTTGGGGGCTCTGAAAAATGGGCGCAGCCCCGGATGGGAAAAGTCTAAGCGCAAGCCGGGGCCGCGCGCAACGATTTCCACCGACCTGCGGGGATGATTTTCAACCGCTGGCAGAACGGGTCAGGCGAAGTCAATGTGATCGGCGAAGGGCATTTCGCGCAATCGCTGGCCCGTTGCGGCAAAGATCGCATTGGCCAGCGCCGGGGCCGCAGGTGGCACCGGAGGCTCTCCGATCCCGCGCAGAACGGGTGCGTTTTGCAGGATGCGCAGGTCTATTCGCGGCGATTGGCCCAGACGCAGGCCGGGGTGGTCATAGTAATTGGCCTGCTCTGCCTGGCCTTGGGCATAGGTGATCTTGCAATTGATCGCATGGCCAAGCCCCCAAAGCACGCCGCCTTCGACCTGTTTGGTGAAATTCACCGGGTCAAGGACTGGGCCCGCGTCACAGGCCACATGCACATGGTCGATACGGATCCCCTGATCGGTCTCGGTGACCTCGACCACCTCGGCCACCGGCACGCCGTAAACGAGGCTGAAGGCCACGCCCTGCCCCTGCCCCGGCCCCATCTTTCGGCCCCAATTGGCCATCTCGGCCGCGGCCTCCAGCACCTTGCGAGCGAGGGGATCGGTCAGCAGGCGCAAGCGTTCGGCCATCGGATCGGCCCCGGCGGCATGGATCATCTCATCCAGAAAGCTTTCCAGAAAGAAGGTGTTGCCCGACCCGCCAATCGAGCGCCAGAACCCGACGGGGGCCAAACCATCCACCTGATGCGCGGCGACGCGGAAATCCGACAGGGCATAGGGTTGGTCAAAGAGACCGATGGCAAGCTGGCTGTCGCTCAGCGGATAGGGCAGGCCCAATCGGCTGACCGTGGAGCCAACGAGCGAAGGGCCAGCGGCGACCATCTGGCAGGCTTCAACCCGGCCTTCGCGCACCACGCCCTGCGCCCGTGCCATGCCGATCGGGCGCGGATGGTCCTGCGCGAAATCCACCTCGCGCCGCAGGGTCACCTTCAAGGGGCGGCCCGGCATCTGCATCGCAAGGTCGACCGCCCCGTCGATGGCGGTGAATTCAAACCGATGGCCAAAGCTGCCCCCGGCGATCTGCTGGTGAAACTGGATCTGCGCCATGCTGAGCCCGCTGCGCCACGCCACCCGCCGCCGCAGGATGCCGGGCAGTTGATGCGCGGCCCAGATGTCCAGTCGATCCGCGCTGGCCTTGATCATCACCGACAAAGGTTCAAGCGGCTGATGGGCCACATAAGGCACGCGGTAGCTGGCCTCGATCCGGTCCGCCTGTGGGGCCTCGGCAAAGCTCTGCGCCGCATCGCCGTCATCGCGCCAGACAGTCCCGCCCCCCGTCTGGGGCAGGGCCGCCTCAAGCGCTGCCCAGTGGTCGGCTTGCTCGGCCAGATGGGCGCTTGGCGGCCAGTCCACATCTATCGCATCGGCGGCCTGAAAAGCGCGCCAAGTATTATCGGCAACAATCGCCAGCCCGTCGGCGATCTCGACGATCCGTTCGGCACCGCGCATCGACAGCGCGCGCGCGGCGTCATAGCTCAGTGCCGGGCCACTTTTGCGCGGGTTCAAAAGCAAAGTGGCATGGGCCAGCCCTTCAGCCTCAAGGTCGATGCAATAGCGCAGCGCGCCGGTCACAATCGCCGTGTCATGTACATTGCGCAGGGGTTTGCCCAGCAGCCGCCAGCTTTCGGCGGGCCGCAACGCGATACTCGCCGCCGGGGGCTGGCCGGCGGCAAGGGTGGCCAGCGTCGTATAGGGCAAGCCCGTCCCGTCCGGCAGGTGAACCGCGCCCGCATGGCTGCGCAGGCTTTCCCTTGGCAGGCCGGTTTTCTGTGCCGCCGCCGATAACAGCGCCTCACGGGCCATTGCCCCGGCCATCCGCAGCTTTTCAAAGCTGTCGGGCGCAGAGGTCGACCCGCCCGTGATCTGCACCCCCAAGAATGCGACCGAGGCATCCGTCGCGGCCCTCAGACCATCGGCAAGGGCTGATCTATCAGACGTAGCAAAAGGGATCGCGAGGTCCGCCAGCGCGGTATTGGCATAAGCGGCAGAGGGGCCGCCAAAGCTGATCTCGAATTGGCCCGGCTCGAGATCCAGTTCTTCGGCGATCAGCGCGGTTTGCATCGTTGTCACCCCCTGCCCGAAATCGGCATGAGGGGCGATCAGGGTGACGGTGCGGGCGTCAATCACCACCCAAGGGTTGAACACCATGGCATCATCCGGCGCGTCGCTCCCCAATGGATGTTCCTTTGGGCCGCGCAGAAGCGAGTAGCTGCCAAATGCCACCCCGCCCAGCACAGCGACCGAGCCGATCAGGAATTTGCGCCGCGACAGGGCTTGGGCAAGTGTCATTCGCGCGGCTCCTCTGCAGGGGCGGAAAGCGGTGCCAGAACCGCGCGCGCAGCGGTGTGAACCGCCGCCCTGATGCGGGGATAGGTGCCGCAGCGGCACAGGTTGCCCGACAGCGCCTCGTCGATTTCCGGATCCGTCGGCAGACCCGCGTTTGAGGCTTTCCGGCCCTCCAGAAATGCGGCGGTCTGCATGATCTGGCCCGCCTGACAGTAGCCGCATTGCGACACCTGATGCAAAAGCCATGCCTTTTGCACGGCATGAAGCGCATCGCCCTGACCCAACCCCTCGATCGTCAGGATCGCCAGACCTTCGGCGTCGGCCGCTGTGACCTGACAGGCGCGCACCGCCTCTCCGGCCAGATGCACGGTGCAGGCCCCGCATTGGGCGACGCCGCAGCCATATTTCGGGCCAAGGATCCCCAACTCATCCCGCAAGACCCACAAAAGCGGCATCTCGGCTTCGACATCCACCTCATGCTCGGTGCCGTTCACGGTCAATTTCATCGCCTGCGGCACCTTGCTGTGTTGCTCTGTTCCGATTTAGGCCGATTGCGGCGGCGTTTCCAGAAGCGCTTTGCCCGACGTGGCGTTCCAAGCAAAAGGCCCCGCAAGCGGGGCCTTTCCAAATGGGAGACAAATGACAAAGCGTCAGGGCATCGGCACGTCATTGGCGAATTTCGGCACTTGATAGCCGCGCTGCACCGCCGGACGCGCCGCGATGCGCACATACCAATCCTTGACGTTCGGATAGTCGTTCAGATCAATCTGCTGCCATTCGAACCGAGACACCCACGGCCACATCGACATATCGGCAATCGTGTAGATGCCACGCCCTTCGCCCGCCACATAGTCGCGCCCCTCAAGCCGGGTGTTGAGCACTTTATACAGGCGCTTGGCCTCGGTCGAATAACGCTCTTCCGCATAGTCGGACTTGCCGGGATTGTATTTCACAAAGTGATGGACCTGCCCCAGCATCGGGCCAAGCCCGCCCATTTGCCACATCAGCCATTCCACCATGCGCCAGTATTCCGGCCCTTCAGCTTTGAACTGACCATATTTATCGGCCAGATACAGCATGATCGCCCCTGTCTCCATCAGGTGCATCCCGGTTTCATGATCCACAATCGTGGGAATGCGGTTGTTCGGCGCGATCTTGAGAAACTCCGGCGCGAATTGTTCGCCCTTCGAGATATCGATGGCCTTCGCGGTATAGGGCACCCCCAGTTCTTCCAGCAGAATGGAGACTTTGCGGCCGTTCGGGGTTGTCCAGGAGTAGAGGTCGATCATGGGGACTATCCTTGCATGAGAAAACAGGGGCCTGAGAAAACACGGGTCTTGAGGATCGCGGCACAGAGAACGCAAAGGCCGCGCATCGCCCGGTTCTGATACAAGGCCTTATATCGTCGCTTTGATTGGTCTGAAAGCCAAAAAAACGCAAAATCCCGGATCATTGGTCAACCTATATGCGGCAGTGCGGCATGAATTCCGCCCGAAATCCAAAAAATTCTGGCCCAATAGTCGATAATTTGCCTATACATCCCAAGTAATTTTTTCTAGCGTCAGGATTGGTAGATGAGACGACCGACTCTGATGATTGGTTAACCATACGGAGCATAGCACCCATCATGACGAAGCCTTCCACCCCCCTCACCCAAGCGGCCCAAGCCTGGGATGGCGTCACGACATCTGACAAGATGCCGATCCCCGACCAGATGCGGGCATGGGTTCTGGGCGACCCCGAAGAGCTGACGCTGATCGAAAAGGATGTTCCGGTCCCCGGCAAGGCCGAAGCGCT
>JAQWYA010000080.1 GCA_029254215.1 Pseudorhodobacter sp.
TCTGGGTGGAGAAGAGATGGAAAAGCCCGGCTGGACGCGACTCAACCTGTCTTGCCTGCTGGACGATTCGAAGGCCGAGACGATCATTTCCGCCGTGTCGAACCTTGCTCTCGCCCCTCATCCCCATGCCGAGGCCTATCTTTGCGACACCGCGACCGCGCGTTTCAAACCCCTCGCTGCGGCGTGAGGACGCGAAAATCACCTGAAAAAAGAAGGGATTGCGGCGTTCTATCTGGCCTTTTCGGAAAGCTGCCGCCAGAAAAGCGGGAAAACATATACTTTAGTATAGACTTCGGCCTACTCTTAAGTATAGGATAAGGACAGATAGCAAGACAAGATTTTACAATAAGAACGCCGCGATTTCGGCACAACGCCCCCTCCGGCTGTAATGCGCCGCAGGGGGCGTTTTTCATTTCAACCCCTGCGCAGCGCGACACGCCGGCCTTGGCTCAGGGCCGCATTGCGTTGCGCGACCCTGATCCGACTTAGAATTTGCGCATCATAGACTTGCGGCGCGCTTCCCGCGATTTGAAACTGTTGGCGGCCTTCACCGCCGCATCAAAGGCCTTTTTCGCATCCGCCAGCGCCTTGATCAGATCCTTCGTCTGCTTTTCAAAATCTGCCTGAGCTTTCTTGAACTCTTTCATGAAGGCGGTCAGCTTTTTATCCAGATCCTTCTTCAGCTTGATCGTATCGGCGGTGTCCTTGACGTCCAGCGCCGTGTTCAAGACCGTCGTAAAGGCGCTGAACGCCTTGGCCGTTGGCCCTTTCAGCTTGTCCGAGACATCAATCGCACCGGTGCCAAGATCATAAGTCCCCTTCAGCGCGGTGGGCGGAGAGGCTTGGTCCGTTGCGGCATCAATCGCAAGGCCAATCACTTGTGGTGCTACCGCAACCCCCAGCCGCGCGCCCAGTCCCACCGGCCCTGCCAGCAGCGACCCCGCCGTGATCGCCGCATTGATCGAGGTTTTCGCCGCCGAGCCCATGACCTTCTTCTTGGCCTTCTCCAGATCCTTGAGGATCACAGCCAGTTCGGCCTGCTTTTTCTTGAACGTGCCGCCATAGCCCAAAACCTGTCCCAGCACATTCATGAAGGCGGTCAGCGTGAGGCCCAGTTTGGCATCTACCACCCCCTGAAAAGCGACATTGGATTCCTCAACCAATTCAAGCGCATACATCAGGGTTTCATAAGTGATTTCCAAAGGTTTCAGCGATTTCGCCTTGCCATTATCGCACAGCGACAATTCATCGTTGAAATCGGCATAGGCAGACTCCGTATCCTTATAAAGCGCCTGATATTCTTTAATCGTGGCAGAGCTGCAAAACCCAAGCGCGGAATTAGACATTAGCCTTTTGGCCTGCGTCAGCGCTGCATCGGCGTCGTTGTCGATCTCTCCGAACAGTTTTACAACGTCGGATTGGTTGACGAATTCTGTGATTTCTTCTGGGGTCATATCGGCCATTGGCAGGATCTCCAGCTTAATATGCGCCTCGGAAATGAGGCTGTTAAAAGGGGCAGTCCATGTAATGAAAAAAAGGATTGCGGCAGTTTCCTGAGGAATCAAGTTTTTTAACCCTGCCCGTAAAAGCAAAAGCCCCGGCGCGCGCGGGGCGGCCGGGGCCTTTAAGGGCTTTGGAAGGGGGGGGAGGGGCCTCAGGCCACCTCGACCCGCACGGCTGAGAATTTGAACTCCGGGATCTTGCCATAGGGGTCAACCGCCGGATTTGTCAGGATATTCGCCGCGGCTTCGACATAGGCGAAGGGCACGAAGACCATATCCTCGGCCACGGCACGGTCGGCCCGCGCCATGATGGTGATCTCACCCCGCCGGGTCGTCAGCCGAACCTTGCCGCCCGGCTCCAGCCCCAGACGTTTCAGCGTCTTCGGGTGAAGCGAGCAGTTCGCCTCCGGCTCCACCGCGTCCAGCACCTTCGATCGCCGGGTCATGGAGCCGGTGTGCCAATGCTCAAGCTGCCGACCCGTCGTCATGATCATCGGGAAATCGGCATCCGGCAACTCATCCGGCGAAATGACGCTGGCGGGGGTGAATTTCGCCCGGCCATTCGCGCGCGGGAAGCCATCCTGAAACACGATCGGCTGGCCGGGATCGGTTTCCGAAAGGCTCGGATAGGTGACGCAGCTTTCGCGCTCCAACCGCTCCCACGAGATATTCGACAGCGATTTCATCGTCAGCTTCATTTCGGCAAAGACTTGTGAGGGGTGGGTATAGGTCCACCCCAGCCCAAGCCGCTTGGCCAGTTCGGTCGTGATCGCCCAATCCTCGCGCGCCTCGCCGGGTGGGGACACGGCGGGGCGGCCCATCTGCACTTGGCGGTTGGTATTGGTGACCGTGCCGGATTTCTCATAGAAGGCGGCGGCGGGCAGGATCACATCGGCATAATTGGCGGTTTCGGTCAGGAAGATATCCTGCACGACCAGATGCTCCAGCTTGCCAAGCGCTTCGCGGGCATGGCTGACATCCGGGTCCGACATGGCCGGGTTTTCGCCCAGAATATACATGCCGCGAATGGAGCCTTCATGCACCGCATCCAGAATTTCGGTGACGGTCAGCCCCTTTTCGCCGCTGAAATCCGCGCTGCCCCAGACATCCATGAACTTGCCGCGAACATCGTCGCTGGTCACCGTCTGGTAGTCAGGCAGGAACATTGGGATCAGCCCCGCATCCGAGGCACCCTGCACGTTGTTCTGTCCCCGCAGCGGATGCAACCCCGCCCCCGGACGCCCCACCTGCCCCGTCATCAGCGCAAGGCTGATCAGGCAGCGGGCATTGTCGGTGCCGTGAATATGCTGGCTGACGCCCATCCCCCAGAAGATCATCGCGGCCTTGGCCCCGGCGAAGGTGCGGGCGACATCGCGCAGCACCTGCGCCGGAATCCCGCAGATGCTTTCCATCTTTTCGGGGGCGAAATTGGCCAGATGCGCCTTCTCGGCCTCCCAATTCTCGGTATAGGCCTCGATATATTGTTGATCGTACAGCTTTTCCTCAACGATCACATGCATGATCGCGTTCAGCATCGACACGTCCGATCCGGGCCGGAACTGCAGCATGTGGCTCGCAAAACGGCGCAGCCCGACACCGCGCGGGTCCATCACGATCAGCTTGCCGCCGCGTTTGGTGAACTGCTTGAAGAAGGTCGCAGCAACGGGATGGTTTTCAACCGGGTTCGCCCCAATGACAATTGCCACATCGGCGTTTTCAATCTCGTTGAAGGTCGCGGTCACCGCCGCCGAGCCCACATTCTCCATCAGGGCCGCAACCGAGGAGGCGTGGCAAAGTCGCGTGCAGTGATCGACGTTGTTATGGCCAAAGCCCTGACGGATCAGCTTCTGGAACAGATAAGCCTCTTCGTTGGAGCACTTGGCCGAGCCAAACCCGGCAACCGCCTTGCCCCCGGTCTCTGCCTTCAGGCGCATCATGCCCGAGGCTGCCAGATCCAGCGCCTCCTCCCATGTCGCTTCGCGGAAATGGGTCATTAGATTGCCCGGATCAACGTTAAGACCCTTCGGCATATCGGGCTTGCGGATCAAGGGTTTGGTCAGTCGATGCGGGTGGTGGATATAGTCGAACCCAAAGCGCCCTTTGACGCAAAGCCGCCCCTCATTGGCGGGGCCGTTGATCCCCTCCACATATTTCACCTTGCCGTCCTTGACCTTGAGGCTGACCTGACAGCCCACCCCGCAGAACGGACAGATGGATTTCACTTCGCCGTCGAAATCCTTGCGGTCGCCGCGCTGCGCATCATCCAGCACGGTGGCGGGCATCAAGGCCCCGGTCGGGCAGGCCTGCACACATTCGCCGCAGGCCACACAGGTGCTGTCGCCCATCGGGTCGGCCATATCAAAAACCGGATAGCTGCCCTGCCCACGCCCGGCCATGCCGATCACGTCATTGACCTGCACTTCGCGACAGGCCCGCACACAAAGCCCGCAAGAGATGCAGGCATCCAGATTGACCCGCATCGCGACATGGCTGTCATCCAAGAGCGGAATGCGCGTGGCCTCCAGCTTGGGCAGTCGGCCAGCGGTTGCACCCGTAGCGACGACCATATCGGCCATATGCGACGAGGCGTCATGCGCCGCGTCTGGCTGATCGGTCACCAGCATCTCCACCACCATCTTGCGGGCGGCGGTAGCGCGGGCGGATTGGGTATGAACCACCATCCCCGCAACAGGCTCCCGGATGCAAGAGGCCGCAAGGGTTCGCTCTCCCTCCACCTCGACCACGCAGGCGCGGCAGTTGCCATCGGGGCGATAGCCGGGGGCGGGCTTGTGGCACAGATGCGGAATGATCAGGCCGCGCCCATTGGCGACTTCCCAGATCGTCTGGCCCGGTTCAGCGGTGACTTCGCGGCCATCAAGGGTGAAGGTGACGGACATCAGATTTCCTCCGCAAAATGTTTCATAACCAACCGGATCGGATTGGGCGCTGCCTGACCAAGGCCGCAGATCGAGGCATCGACCATCACCTGCGACAGCTCCTCCAGCAGGGGTTGATCCCATTTATCGGCCTGCATCAGCTTCACGGCCTTTTCGCAGCCGACCCGGCAGGGGGTGCATTGGCCGCAGCTTTCGGCCTCAAAAAAGCGCAGCATGTTCAGGGCCGCAGCCCGTGCGCTGTCCTTGTCGGACAGGACAACCACGGCGGCAGAGCCGATGAACGTGCCCAGCTTTTGCAGCGTGTCGAAATCCAGCGGCACATCACTGATCGAGGCAGGCAGCAGCCCCGAAGACGGCCCTCCGGGCTGATAGGCCTTGAAGCTGTGGCCCTCGGCCATACCCCCCGCCGCGGCGATCACCTCCAGAATGGTGGAGCCGGCGGGCAGCAAATAAACCCCCGGCTTCGCCACGCGACCCGAGACAGAGTAGGACCGCAACCCCTTGCGCCCGTTATGTTCAACATTTGACAAGATCTCCGGGCCTTCGCGCAGGATCCGCGCCACCCAAAGCAGGGTTTCAACGTTATGGACCAGCGTTGGGCGGTCAAAGATGCCGACCTGCGCCACGAAGGGCGGGCGGTGGCGGGGCAGGCCGCGCTTGCCCTCGATGCTTTCGATCATCGCGGATTCTTCGCCGCAAATATAGGCGCCCGCACCGCGGCGCAGGTCGATATAGCCGGGGGGCGCGAGGCCCGCTGCCTCCAGCGCTGCGATCTCGTGGTGGAGGATGTGCAGCACGGCGGGGTATTCGTCGCGCATGTAGATGAAGCACTTGTCAGCCTCGACCGCCCAAGCCGCGATCAGCATCCCTTCCAGCATCAGATGGGGGGTCCGCTCCAGATAGTAGCGGTCCTTGAAGGTGCCGGGCTCACCCTCATCGCCGTTCACGGCCAGATAGCGGGGGCCGGGATTGGCGCGCACGAAGCCCCATTTCTTCCCCGCGGGGAAGCCCGCACCGCCCAAGCCCCGCAGGCCCGAGGACAGAACGGTGTCTTGCACCGCCTCCCAATTGCCGTTCTCGCGCAGGTTTTTCAGCGTGGCATAGCCACCGCTGGCCAGATAAGCCTTGAGCCCTTCATAGGCTGGGATTTGTGCTGCGAAATCGCCCTTTGACAGCGCCTCTGTCACCTTCTCGGGGGTGGCGTGGTCAATATGGAGGTGCCCGATTTCCAGCACCGGGGCGGTGTCGCAGCGGCCCATGCAGGGCGCGCGGAGAACCCGGATCTGGGCGGGGTCATGCCCCGCCTCCAGCGCTTGGATCAAGGCTTCGGAACCGGCCAGTTCGCAAGACAGTGAGTCGCAGACGCGGATCGTGAGGTCCGGCACCGGGGCATCGCCCTCGCGGCGGGGATCGAAATGGGCGTAAAAGGTTGCGACCTCCCAGACTTCGGCCATGCTGAGGCGCATCTCTTCGGCCAAGGCGCGCAGATGGGCGGCAGAGAGTTGGCCATGGGCATCCTGGATCAAGTGCAGGAATTCAATCAGCAAATCCCGGTTGCGGGGACGATCGCCCAGCAGGGCGCGAACCTCGGCCTGCGCTGTGTCGTTCAGCTGGCGGCCCTTGGTGGAGCGCCGCCCTTTGCCCTTGCCCGATTTCCAGATGCCGTCCTGCTGATCCAGTGCCATTGGCCGCCCTTTCCCGTCTCAGATGTCCAGCCGTGCTTAGGGTTTGGAGGCTGCCGGGTCGATAGGGCTGTTCCGTCAATTGATAGATGTTGTCTATCAAAATGGCGTTTTTTGAGAGCCATTGCCTTTTGAGATTTTGCGGGAGGCGATGGACAGGGCCAAGCATTTGGCGTAATCCCGTCAACATGGAATGGGATGATGAAATCGACGCGACGGGGCTCTTGTGCCCGCTTCCGGTGCTCAAGGCCCGCAAGCGCTTGAAGGGCATGGCCACCGGGGGCGTTTTGCGCTTGATCGCCACAGATCCGGCGGCGGTGATCGATGTGCCGCATTTCTGCACCGAGGCTGGGCATGAGCTTGTCTCAGCGCAGAATGACCGCAATCCGCAGGTCTATCTTATTCGCCGCGGCTAGATTTTTCGGATATGGGGAGGGGCCGCGCTTTGGGGCATCGAGCCCCAAAGCGCGGCACTGCCATGGATCCTGTCGGGCCGAATGACCCGTACTGTCGTCGGGATCAGGTATTTTTGCCAAGAAGAAATGGGCTTGGTTTGCCGGATTTCAGACGGGTTGGCCTTGTAGAAGGCGCGGCAGATCGCCTTGAAGCCCTGCCGCCTGACGGATGAAGCGGCGGCGCAGGCCCGGAAGGGCGTTGACCGCGCCCATTCCGAGATCGCGGCCGAGGCGCAGGATCGGGTTGTCGTTTGAGAAGAGACGGTTGACGCTGTCCATCCCGAGGGCAAGGCTGGTGCTGTCGAAGCGCCGCCAGCGTTGGTAGCGGGTGAGCACGTCGATTGTACCGAAATCCTCCCCCCGGCGCTGGGCCTCAATCAGGACTTGGGCGAGGGCGGCCACATCGCGCAGGCCAAGGTTCAGGCCCTGACCCGCGATGGGATGGACGCCATGGGCCGCATCCCCTACCAGCGCCAGACGGTGATCCACGAAGCGGTCAGCGAGGGTCAGGCTGAGCGGGTAGGTGAAGCGGGTGCCAGCGAGGGAAATCTCGCCCAGAAAATCCCCAAAGCGCGGGCGGAGGGCAGCAAGGTAGCTTTCATCGTCCAGTGCTTGGAGGGCAGCGGCGTTGGCGGTTGTTTCGCTCCAGACAATCGAGGAGCGGTTGCCGGGAAGCGGCAGAATGGCGAGCGGTCCTTCTGGCATGAAGAACTGCTGCGCGGTGCCGTGATGGGGGAGCTTGTGGTTGACGGCGGTGACGAGGGCGGTCTGGTCGTAACCCCAGCCGCTGCGCGAAATGCTTGCTCGTTTCGCCGTGCCGCTGCTGCGCCCGTCGCAGCCGATAAGGAGGCGTGCCGTCAGCGACTTGCCCGAGGCCAGTGTGATGCTGGCCGCTGTGGGGCTGATGGATTGGGCAACGACCGTTTCGCCGGACAGCAGCGTGATGTTGGGGCTGGCGGCCATCGCTGTCAGGAAGGCGGCATAGAGGTGGCGGTCTTCGGCCATGAAGCCCATCGGGCCTTCCTCGATCTCGGCATGATCGAAGTCGAGAAAGAAGGGGGCAGCACCTTCGCCCGCGCGGCCATCGCTGGCCTTGATGCGCAGGATAGGTTGCACCTTTTCCGCGATCGCCGGCCAGACGCCGATCACACCCAGCAAGCGCTTGGAGGCGATTGCCAGCGCATAGGCGCGGCCATCAAAGCCGGCTTCGGCACGTTGCGGGGCGGGGCGGGCATCAACCACCGTGACCCGCAGGCCGTTCTGGGCCAAAGCGAGGGCGAGGGCGGGGCCGTTCAGCCCTCCGCCCACGATCAGGATATCAGATGTTGCAGTGCTCTCTTGTGTCATGCGCCAAATATGGCGCGCTGTCCGGGATTGTCCATGCGCAGTTGTGACGCTACCGTCCGGATTATTGCAGCCGGGAGAAAGCGCATGTCGGGAAAATGGATGTGGATGACGGCGGCGGATCTGGGGCGCGGTATTGCGGCGGGCAAGATCAACCCGGTCGAGTTGACCGAGGCGTTTCTGGATGCCATCGCCAAACACCCCGAGGCCGGGCGCATCTATGCCCGCACGACGCCGCGTCGGGCGCGGTCCATGGCGATTGCGGCGGCGGACCGGGCCAAATCGGGGCAGCGGATTGGCTTGCTGGATGGGGTGCCGATTTCGTGGAAGGATTTGTTCGACGCTTCGGGCGCGCCTTGCGAGGCGGGATCTGCCCTGCTGGCGGGGCGAGTGCCTGTTGAGGATGCCGAGGTGCTGACTGCTGCCACGACGCAGGGGCTCGTCTGTCTGGGCAAGACGCATATGTCGGAGCTGGCCTTTTCGGGGCTGGGGCTGAACCCGATCACAGCCACACCGCCGAATGTGAATGATCCGGCCTGGGTGCCGGGGGGGTCTTCGTCGGGGGCGGCGGCCTCGATTGCCTTTGGGCTGGCCCCGGCGGCGATCGGGTCGGACACAGGCGGGTCGGTGCGGATCCCGGCGGCGTGGAATGACCTTGTGGGGCTGAAGACGACGGCGGGGCGGGTGTCGACCAAGGGCGTCGTGCCCCTGTGCGAGCGGTTTGACACGGTGGGGCCATTGGCGCGCTCTGTCGAGGATTGCGGGCTGTTGCTGGCGGCGATGGAAGGGCGAAAGCCCGCCGACCTGACGGCAAGCAGTCTGAAGGGCGCGCGGTTGCTGGTGCTGGAGACCATGGCGATGGACGGTTTGCGCGATGAACCCGCTGCAGGCTTTGACGGCGCGGTGGACCGGTTGGCCCGCGCCGGCGCGCGGATTGAGGCGGGCCGCATCGACGAGGTGGTCGAGGCGATGGATCTGGCCGCGATCACCTTCACCGCCGAGGCTTATGGCATCTGGGGCCCGACGATCGAGGCCGCGCCCGAAAAGATGTTCGTGCGCATTCTGGAGCGCTTCCGGTCGGGTGCGGCGTTCAAGGCCGCCGATTATGTTGCGGCCTGGCGGAGGCTGGAGGCGCTGCGCCGCATCTGGGCGCAAAAAACCGCCGGTTTTGACGCGGTGATCCTGCCGACCTCGCCGATCTTGCCGCCTGACGCCAAACGTCTGATGGAGGATGAGGCCTATTTCGTGCATGAAAACCTTCTGGCCCTGCGCAACACCCGGATCGGGAATATGTTTGGCCTTTGCGGGCTGACGCTTCCCACCGGGCAGCCCTCTTGCGGGATCACTTTGCTGGCCGGACCGGGGCAGGAAGAACGGCTGTTGCGACTGGGAGCAGCGGCAGAGCGGGCGCTGGGCTGACCCCTGTCGGGCCGAAAAGACACAATTTGCGCCGCCAAGCGCACAGGATTGCAGCGTTTTTCTGGACCAAATGGTTCGGGATCGCTATCCTTTGTAGAAACGGGGCGCAACGACCCCGATAGATGAGGCAGTCATGGCATTTCCTGAGCGGTTTTCGAACCTGCCAGAATACGCGTTTCCGCGGTTGCGGTCCCTTTTGGATGCGCATGCGCCCGGAGGGCCTGCGGTTGCGATGACGATTGGCGAACCGCGCCATCCGATGCCGGATTTCGTCGGCCCTGTTCTGGCCGAAAACCTCAGCGGATTTGCGATCTACGCCGCCAATGACGGCACACCGGACCTTTTGGGCGCGATCTCGGGCTGGATCGGGCGGCGCTATGGCGTTGATGTGGGGCCAGACCGTCTGATGGCGTTGAACGGCACCCGCGAGGGCTTGTTCAATGCCGCCGTGGCGCTCTGCCCGGAAACCAAGCGGGGCAAGCGGCCGGTCGTTTTGATGCCGAACCCGTTTTATCAGGTTTATGCCGTTGCGGCGCTGGCGATGGGGGCAGAGCCGATCTATGTGCCCGCCACTGCCGCCACCGGTTTTCTGCCCGATTATGCCAGCCTGCCCGCCGAGGTGCTGGACCGGGTGGCGATTGCCTATCTGTGCTCTCCGGCCAATCCGCAGGGCGCGGTTGCGAGCACGGATTACTGGGCGGATCTTCTCGCCTTGGCCGAGCGGCATGATTTCCAGATTTTCGCGGATGAATGCTATGCCGAGATTTACCGCAACGCCCCCCCGCCCGGCATTCTGACGGTGGCGGCGGCCACGGGGGCTGACCCCGAACGGGCGTTGTCGTTTCATTCCTTGTCAAAGCGGTCGAACCTGCCGGGGCTTCGGTCAGGATTTGTGGCGGGGGGCAAGCAAAGCATCACCCGGATCCGGCAGCTTCGCGCCTTTGCGGGCGCGCCTTTGCCGATGCCTTTGCAGAAAATCTCGCAACTGGCATGGGAGGATGAGGCCCATGTCACCGCCTCCCGCGCGCTTTATGTTGAGAAATTCGCCCTGGCGGACCAGATTTTCGCCGGCACGCAAAGCTATCAATCGCCCGAGGCCGGGTTTTTCCTGTGGTTGCCCGTTGCCGATGGCGAAGAGGCGGCGTTGAAGCTGTGGCGGGAAACGGGCGTCCGGGTTTTGCCGGGGGCCTATCTGTCGCGCGATGTGGCGGGTGAAAACCCCGGCGCGGGCTATATCAGGGTCGCTTTAGTCGCCCCGAAAGACGAAACGCAACGCGGGCTGAGTTTGCTGCGCGATTGCCTTTACGGACAAGGACGGTAACGCATGGCATCCTATCAGGCGAGGCAGCGCGATCCCCTTCTGGACCAGAACACCCAAGCGATGCTGGAGCGTCGGGGCCGTGAGATTCTGGGCCTTGCGCTTTTGGCGCTGGCGGCGATGTTCGTGGCCCTTCTGGGCAGCTATTCGGCGAATGATCCGGGATGGATGGTGGCGACGGATGACCCCGCTGCGAATATGATGGGCCGTTTTGGCGCGGCTGTCGCCTCGACCCTGTTCATCATCGGCGGGCTTGGGGCCTGGAGCATTCCGGCCATTCTGGGCCTTTGGGGGCTGCGGTTTGTGGCCCATATCGGGGAGGAGCGCGCTTTAAGCCGGATCGTTTTTGCGGTGATCGCGGTGGCGCTTGCCTCGGTCTTTGCCTCGACCCATGTGCCGGGGCCGGAGTGGCCGCATCCGGCGATTGGCCTTGGCGGGCTGTTCGGCGATACGGTTCTGGCGGCGTTTCTGGCGCTTTTGCCGATGGATCCGGGCTTCGGGTTGAAGCTTTTGTCTTTGGTGTTCGGGATCATCCTGCTGGGCATGGGCCTGTTTGTGACCGGCTTTGATCTGACAGAGCTGCGGCGGATTGGCCGTTTTCTGGCGGTGGGAACCATCCGTTGCTATGCGGGGATCGTGGCCCTGATCGGGCATTCGGCGGCAGGGACCGCCCGTGCGGCCAAGGGCGTTGCCGAAATATCGCAGGCGCGGCGCGACAAGGCGCAGGCGCTGTCTGTCAGCGGTCCCGCAGCGGGCAAGGATTTGCAGCGCAGCGCGGATATGCACCCCGCGCCCTTGCGCGCAAGCCGGGCGGTTGGCCTGTCGCAATACCGCGACCCGGACGACGACGAGGCGCTGATCGAGGCGGAAGGCTCCGGGCGCGAGAAACCCGGTCTTTTGTCCCGCGTCCCGAATTTCATGCGCCGGACAGCGGCGGAACCGGCCATGGCCGCGCCCTCTGTGGAGGTTGGGCCAGAGGATCGGATCAAAGCACGCATCAATGATGTGATCCGCGCGCGGGTGCGCCCCAATGCGCCTCCTCTCAACCCCGTTTCCGCCGCGATTTCGCGCCGGGAGCCGCCTTTGAACAGGCGTGGGCCGACCCCGTTGATTGTCACCCTTCGCAGTGCCGATCCGCAAATGCTGATGGCCGCCCCTGATCTGGCGCTGCCCCGCAATGGTTTGGGTTTGCCGCCCGCCCCGGCATGGTCCGAAGCTGTGGCCGATGAAAGCCTGTATGATGCCCCGGCAACCGAGAACGCCTTTGACGAGCGCTGGGAACCAGATACCCCGGACATGGACGAGGATTATTCCGGCTTTGAGCCACCAGAGGTCGAGCCCCGGATCGTCTCAGTCTCGACCCCGCTGACGCGCAGTATTCCCCCCGAAGGGCGGCGCATCGTGCAGCCCTTGGTCAAAAAGCCTGCCCCACCGTCGGCGCGCGCGAAGGCCGAGGCGCAGCCAGCCCTGAAATTCGACGATGCCCAATCCGCCTACGAACTGCCGCCGCTGGGCCTTTTGTCCAGCCCGGATACGATCCAGCGCCACTCCCTGTCTGAGGAAGCGTTGGAAGAAAACGCGCGGATGCTGGAATCGGTGCTGGATGACTATGGCGTCAAGGGAGAGATCGTCTCGGTTCGTCCCGGCCCGGTTGTCACGATGTATGAGCTTGAACCAGCGCCGGGGCTGAAAGCCAGCCGGGTGATCGGGCTTTCGGATGATATCGCGCGGTCCATGTCGGCGCTGTCGGCGCGGGTTTCCACCGTGCCGGGGCGGTCGGTGATCGGGATCGAATTGCCGAATGCCTGGCGCGAAAAGGTCGTGCTGCGCGAAATCCTCGCCGCCCGCGATTTTGGCGACAGCAACATGCGCCTGCCGCTGGCCTTGGGCAAGGATATCGGCGGCGAACCCATCGTCGCGAACCTGGCCAAGATGCCTCACCTTTTGATCGCGGGGACGACGGGTTCGGGCAAATCGGTGGCGATCAACACGATGATCCTGTCGCTGCTGTACAAGCTGACGCCCGAAGAATGCCGGCTGATCATGATCGACCCCAAGATGCTGGAGCTCTCGGTCTATGACGGAATTCCGCATCTGCTTTCGCCCGTTGTGACGGACCCGAAAAAGGCCGTTGTGGCCCTGAAATGGGTCGTGGGCGAGATGGAGGAACGCTATCGCAAGATGTCCAAGATGGGCGTTCGCAACATTGAGGGCTATAACGGCCGGGTGCGCGAGGCCTTGGCAAAGGGCGAATTGTTCAAGCGCACAATCCAGACCGGCTTTGACGACGACACCGGAGAGCCGGTGTTCGAGACCGAAGAATTTGCCCCCGTGGCCCTGCCCTATATCGTTGTGATCGTCGATGAGATGGCCGACCTGATGATGGTGGCCGGCAAGGAGATCGAGGCGTGCATCCAGCGTCTGGCGCAGATGGCGCGGGCCAGCGGTATTCACCTGATCATGGCCACGCAGCGGCCGTCCGTTGATGTGATCACCGGCACGATCAAGGCCAACTTCCCGACGCGGATTTCCTTCCAGGTCACCTCCAAGATCGATAGCCGCACCATTCTGGGCGAGATGGGGGCCGAGCAGCTTTTGGGCATGGGCGACATGCTTTACATGGCGGGCGGTGCCAAGATCACCCGTATTCACGGACCGTTCGTGTCGGATGAGGAAGTCGAAGAGATCGTCAACCACCTGAAAAGCTATGGTCCGCCCTCTTACATGTCGGGTGTGGTCGAGGGCGTGGATGAGGAGAAAGAGGGCGATATCGACATGGTTCTGGGCCTCGGTTCCGGCGACAGTGGCGATGATGCGCTTTACGATCAGGCGGTGGCTGTCGTGGCCAAGGATCGCAAATGCTCCACCTCTTACATTCAGCGCAAGCTGGGGATCGGCTATAACAAGGCCGCGAAACTGGTGGAGCAGATGGAAGAGCAGGGGGTTGTGACCTCGGCCAACCATGTCGGCAAGCGCGAGATATTGCTGCCCGAACACTAGGCCCTTTGCCGCTGGGCGGGGCGCGTGCCGTCACATCCCTGTGTGACTTCATGTCAAAGGGGTGCAGCGGCTCGCCCAAGCGCCTATATTGGGATGCAGAGCAAAGAGTGGACACCACCATGACGCGCAGGCGCTTTCTGGAAACTTCGATACTGGCCCTCGCCGCCTTCGGCGTGACGGGGCTGCCAACCGTGGCACGGGCCGAGATCTTGCCGCTGGATGAATTGTCGCGCTATCTGAACAGCCTGACTACGGCCGAGGCCGATTTCACCCAAGTGAACAGCGATGGCACGATTGCGACTGGCAAGTTGTATATTCGCCGCCCCGGACGGGTCCGGTTTGAATATGCCCCGCCGGACCGGAGCCTTGTGATGGCAGGCGGCGGGCAGGTGGCGATTTTCGACGCGAAATCGAACCAACCGCCAGAGCAATACCCGCTGTCGCGCACCCCATTGTCGATCATTCTGGCCGAAGATGTGGATCTGTCGCGGGCGCGCATGATCGTGGGCCATACCGAAGATGGCAACGCGACCCGCGTGCGGGCGCAGGACCCCGATCACCCGGAATATGGCTCTATCGAGCTGGTCTTTACCGGGGCCCCGACGGAATTGCGCCAATGGGTCATCCGCGACGATCTGGGCAGTGAAACCACGGTGATTCTGGGCGAGATGAAGAAGGGCGCGGATCTTGCCTCTTCGCTGTTCAACATCCCGCTGGAAACGCGGCGGCGCGGGCGCTGACAGCCTCGGCGCGGCGGGCCGGGGGCAATCCTGTCAGCGACGACAGGATTGCAGTTGCGCTTGATAAAGCTGAGAGCGTTCGGCCACGCGTTCTGACACCGCCACCAGCCATGGCTTGCCTTCAAAGCTGCGGCGGGAAAACCCGGTGCGTCCTTCGTGATAGGCAAGGTATTGCGACTGCGCATCCCATTTGGAGATGCCCAGCACCTCTTCGGATTTATGCATGTACCAGCCCATAAAATCGGTCGCATCCTCGATCCGGTCGCGGCGGGCAGAGCGGCGGCGTTCCGCGTCCTGATATTCCTCCCACGTGCCATCCAGCGCCTGACTATAGCCATAGGCAGAGCTTTGACGCCCCAGCGGGATGATCCCCAGCGCATATTGATGCGGGGTCTTGGCATTGCCGATGAACTTCGATTCCTGATGGATCACGGCCATCTGAACATGCACCGGCACGCCCCAGCGCCGTTCCGTGCGCTGCATGGCCCGGTAATACTTGGGCCGTTCATTGATGATGCTGCACGCGTTGTCCAAATCACGAGGCGCCGAAAACTCCCCACCACCGCAGGAAGCCAGCAAGACGATCATCAGTGTCGCGCGAAGAAAGCTGCTCATATGCCCCTCGCTTTTTATTTTGTCAGAGCATAGGGCAAAATCGGGCAAAGGGAAATCCCGCGCCGCGCTTTCTCAGATCAGAAAAGCGAGAGTGAGCGGCAAAGTGGCCACCGACAGCAGGGTAGAGACGATAACAAGCCCCGCAACCGCATCGCCATCTGCGCCATATTTCGCCGCCAGCATGTAAGAAGTCACCGCCACAGGCGTGCTGATCTGCAACACCAGCACCGCCAAGGCCACCGGATCAAGCTTGAACCACAGCCCCGCCGCAACCGCGACCCCGATGCAGATCACCACCCGGAACAGCGACAGCCAGACCGCGCGCCCCAGCTTTCCAGGCTCCAGCCGTGCCACGGCCACGCCGAGCGTGATCAGCATCAGGGGGATGGCCATCTGGCCGATCAGGTCCAGCGTATGGGTGATCCAGAGCGGTGTCTGCCAGCCCTGCCACAGGAACAACCCGCCCAGCAGGGTGCCCGCGACGATCGGCTCTGACAAGACCTTGGTTAGCGATCCCCCTTTTGCCACCAGCCAGACGCCGAAGGTAAAGCTCCAGATCGCCATCACGGCAAAGATCACGATGGCATAGCTGAGGCCCGCATCGCCAAATGCAAAAAGCGCCAGCGGCAGGCCCAGATTGCCCGTGTTGCCAAAGATCAGCGGTGCCAGATAGGTGCGCCTGTCCAGCCCGGTCATGGCGGTGAAGGCCCAGAACAGCACCGTCAGCACGCCGTAAGCCACAATCGAGGCCAGCAAGACATTGGTCAGCGCCGTGGGGTCGATCTTTGTTTTCATTAGGGCGGTGAAAATCAGGCAGGGGACGGCCAGCGTCATCGACAGGCGAGTCACGAATTCCATCCGGTATTCGAACCCGGCCTTCACCCAGACATAACCGACCAAGGCCAATATCCCAACCGGGGCGACCACTTGCAGGACTGTAAGGACAAGGTTCACAGACTGTTTCCCCATTTTTTCGCGTGCCTGGTGGACAAATCCACCCGGCTCGCTTTACTAACCAGCGTCGGGGGACGCAATCTATGTTAAAGACACGGGCGAAGTATCATTTGGGACAGGTGCTGCGGCATCGCAAACACCCGTTTCGGGGTGTGGTCTTTGACGTGGACGCGATGTTTTCGAACACCGATGAGTGGTATGAGAATATCCCCGAGGATAGTCGCCCCTCCAAGGATCAGCCCTTCTATCACCTGCTGGCCGAAAATGACCAAAGCTACTATGTGGCCTATGTCTCGGAGCAGAACCTGATGCCGGACGAAACCGGAGAGCCGGTGGACCACCCGGACCTGCCCGATCTGTTCGGGGATTTTCAGGACGGGTTCTACCCGCTTCAATTCCAGCTGAACTGAAGCGGGCGCGGGGCCTTAGTAGCCCAAAGCGCAGCCATCCTTGCGCGGGTCGGACGCCCCTTGCAGCACGCCGCTGTCGTCAATCAGGATCGCCTGCGCGCCGCCGATAGGGAATTCGGGCGTTTTGACGTCATGCCCCATGGCGGCCAGTTCGGCGCGCACCGTGTCGGAATATCCGGTTTCCACCATCATCCCCTCGGGGCGTGAGAAGCAGCGCGGTGCGTCAAGCGCGCTTTGCGGGTCAAGCCCGTAGTCGATCATATTGGTCACAACGCGGGCATGGCCCGTTGGTTGGTAGGGCCCGCCCATGACGCCAAACGGCATGATGACCTTGCCGTTTTTGCGCAGCATTCCGGGAATGATCGTATGCATGGGACGCTTACCGCCGCCCGCCTCATTCGGGTGGCCTTGGGTCAGGTTGAACCCCGCGCCCCGGTTCTGAAAGTTGATCCCGAATCTGTCAGAGGCCACGCCCGAGCCGAATCCGTCAAAGATCGAATAGATGAGGGATACTGCCATCCTGTCTTTGTCGACCACGGTGATATACACGGTTTCGGCATGAAGGGCCTCAGTCAGGGGGGCGGCGGCGGCCATGGCGCGTTTCGGGTCGATCAGGGCCGCGAGTTTGGCGGCGGTTTCGGGGGCCAGCATATGCGCAAGCCGCGTCGTATGGTCCGGGTCGGCGATAAAGCGGTTGCGCGCATCGGTGGCAAGCTTGGTCGCCTCTGCCTCCAGATGGGCGCGTTGGGTGCCAAACGGGTCAAGCGACCCCAGATCGAAATGCGATAGGATGTTCAGGGTCAGGTTGGCCACGGCGCCGATGCCATTCGGCGGATGCTCACAGAGTTCCACCGATTTATAGGGGCCGGTTACCGGATCGCCATAGGTGCAGGCGGTCGCGGCGAAATCTTCGGCCGTGTGGACGCCCCCCAAGGCGTTGAGAGAGCGGAGCATATCCTCGGCCACCTCCCCTTCATAGAACCCGGCGCGGCCCTTCGCAGCGATACGACGCAACACCTCGGCCTGCATGGGGGCGCGAAAGATCTGCCCCGTGGTCGGGGGCTTGCCGCCCAGCAGATAGAAGTCACGCGCGGCACCGGTCAGAACCTTGCAATCATCGGCCCAATCCATCGCGGTGCGGGGGGCGACAGGAATACCCTCATCAGCATAGCGGATCGCGGGGGCGAGCACCCGGTCAAGGCCAAGACGGCCCCAATCGGCGGACAGGGTGCAAAACGCATCCACCGCGCCGGGAACTGTGATCGGCAGAACGCCGGACACCGGAACCTTGCTGTGACCCGCCGCACGCATCGAATCGGCGGTCAGGGCTGCAGGGGCGCGCCCGGAGCCATTGAGCGCCAAAATGCGATCTTCACCCGCAGGTTTGACCAGAACAAAACAATCGCCGCCCAAGCCGGTCATCTGCGGTTCACACAGGCCCAAAAGCACGGCACCCGCGATGGCGGCATCAACGGCATTGCCGCCCGCCTCCAGCGTCTCGACCGCGACTTTGGCGGCGAGGGGGTGGGATGTGGCACATAGACCATTTGTTGCAAAAACGGCGGATCTGCCGGGTTTCTGGAAGTCACGCATTGGGCACCTTCTGGATGGTTTCGGCAAGCCTAGCCAATTGACCGCAAAGCGCAATCGGTCCTTTCGGGCAGTTTGGCGCTAGCCGTATAAAGGCGGTTTAGCCTCAATAGGAATGCAGAACCGCAGGTGGTTTATGCCCTCGCTCCGGCTGTAGTGCAGGTCTGTCGTCATTGTGCGGATCAGGTGCCAGCCATAGCCGCCCTCTGGCATGTCGTTCAATGTCTTGCCCTCCGGCAAAATGCCGGGAGGAGGGCCCCCGGGGGGGAAGGGCCGGCCCCTGTCTTGCACATGGCAGGCTAGTCGGTCGGGGCAAAGCCGCAACGCAATCTCGATCGGGCCGGTTTGCCCGGCATAAGCATGTTCAACGATGTTGTTGAGCACCTCAACCAACACGATTTCGACCATGCCGCGCAGATCGGCGCCCAAAGTCAGCATGTCGGGCAGGCACAGCACCCGCCCCAACCCTTCGCGCACGGCCAGAAATTCGCTTTCCAAGTGGATCGTTGCCATTGCCCCCGGCAGACAGCGGGTTTGGCAGAACGGATCAGCCTGCATCGCGCAACCCTTCGCGCAGATCGGGGTGGATGGTGATAACCCTGTCCATCCGGGTCAGGCGGAACACTTTTTCCACCGTTGGGGTCAGGCCCGAGAGTTCTAGCTTTCGCTCTGCGCCCAGCAGTTTCATCACCGCAACCACCGCGCCAAGGCCGGAGCTGTCCAGAAACTGAACCTGCGACAGATCCAGCAGCACCCGCGAAGAGGGTGTATCCGTCACCTCGCGCATCCGTTCCTTGAACTGGATGGCCCCCGCCGCATCAATCCGGCTTTCGCAAACGGTAACGACCAGCAGATCGCCTTGGGTCGTAGCGCTAAGTTCCATTTTCGCTGTCCTTCCTGCTTTGGGCGCTTGCAGCTTAGGGTGGAGTGGTTAGCATCTGGTAACCAGCGATCCGCCAAACCGACATCTCGACCGAAAAAAAGGAGTCCGAAAGTGCCTAAGACAGCGATCGTCGGTGCCGCCCGAACTGCTATGGGGGGATTTCAGGGCGTGTTCTCGGGGGTGCCTGCGCCTTTGCTTGGCGGGGCGGCGATCCGCGCGGCGCTTGGGGCCGCAGACCCCGGCCTTGTGGAGGAATTGGTGATGGGCTGTGTTCTGCCCGCGGGCCAAGGGCAGGCCCCGGCGCGTCAGGCCGGTTTTGCCGGGGGGCTGTCAGACAGTGTGCCGGCTACGACGCTGAACAAGATGTGCGGATCGGGCATGAAAGCGGTGATGATCGCGCAGGACCAGATCGCCTTGGGTCAGGCGCGTTTCATCGTTGCGGGCGGCATGGAGAGCATGACCGAGGCCCCCTATCTTTTGCCGAAGTTGCGGGCGGGGGCGCGGCTGGGTCACGCGGCGGCCCTTGACCATATGTTTCTGGACGGGCTGGAGGATGCCTATGACAAAGGCCGCCTGATGGGCACCTTTGCCGAAGACTGCGCCGCGGCCTTTCAGTTCAGCCGTGCCGCGCAGGACGAATATGCGCTGGCCTCATTGACACGGGCGCTGGCGGCGCAAGCCTCGGGTGCGCTGGGGGCAGAGATCACCCCTGTCACCGTGGCCACCCGGCGCGGTGAGGTGATCGTGACCGAAGATGAACAGCCCGGCCTTGCCCGCCCTGAAAAGATCCCGCATCTGAAACCCGCTTTTCGCAAGGATGGCACGGTGACGGCGGCAAATTCCTCGTCCATTTCGGATGGGGCCGCGGCCTTGCTGCTGGCCTCGCCCACGGCGGCAGAGGCGCAGGGGCTTGCCATCCGCGCCCATATCATGGGGCATGCGAGCCACGCCCACGCCCCTGCCGATTTCCCGACAGCCCCGGTTCCAGCGGCGCGCAAGCTGCTGCAACGGCTGGGCTGGAGGGCCGATGATGTCGATCTGTGGGAGGTGAACGAGGCTTTCGCCGTGGTTCCCATGGCCTTCATGCGCGAATTGAAGCTGCCGCATGAGCGGGTAAACGTGAATGGCGGGGCTTGCGCGCTGGGCCATCCGATCGGGGCCTCGGGGGCGCGAATCATCGTGACCTTGCTGCATGCGCTGGAGGCGCGGGGCCTTCGGCGTGGGGTCGCGGCGATCTGCATTGGCGGGGGGGAAGGCACGGCGATTGCGATTGAACGCCCCTGATCGGGGCCTTGGGGGCGTTTTCCTTGACAGGGGCCTGATGCAGACCGACCCTTTGCCGGTGGCAAGCGAGGGTCGAAGATGAACACTCCCGAAGAAACGCTCGATCCGGAGGATTGGGAGGCGACGCGCATACTCGCCCATCAGATGATCGACGATTCGATCCGGCATCTGGACGATGTGCGCAGCCGGGCCGTCTGGCAAGACATGCCCGACCATGTGCGCGCCCATTTCGCAATGCCCGCCCCAAAGGTGCCGCAGCCGCTTTCGGCGGTCTATGCAGAGTTGCAGACCTATTTATTGCCCTATTCGATGGGCAATATTCACCCGAGGTTCTGGGGCTGGTACATGGGGTCGGGCAATTTCACCGGCGCTTTGGGGGATTTTTTGGCGGCGGTGGACGGCTCCAACCTGGGCGGCGGGACGACGGGGGCCGCGCTGATCGACGCGCAGGTTGTGGGGTGGTTCAAGGAAATCATGGGCTTTCCGGCCAGCGCCAGCGGGACGCTGACCAGCGGCGGATCAATGGCCAATATGGTCGCGCATACGGTTGCGCGCAACGCCAAGGCGGGCGTCGATGTGCGCGCGCAAGGTATTCTGGCGATGCCGCAGCCCCTGCGCTTTTACGCCTCCGATCAGGTGCATAGTTGCCACCAGAAAGCGCTGGAGGTTCTGGGGCTGGGGGCTGTCGCGCTGACCGAAGTCCGCAGCGACGATCATCAGCGGATGGATGTCGCGGCCCTCGAAGCCGCGATCAAGGCCGATATTGCCGCCGGGATCAAACCGGCCTGTGTGATCGGTACGGCGGGGACGACGAACACCGGGGCGATGGATGATTTGCAGGCAATCGCTTCGATCTGCAAAAGGCACGGGATCTGGTTCCATGTCGATGGCTGCATCGGGGCCTTGCTGCGCATCGCCCCCCGCAACAAAGCGATGGTGGACGGGATCGAGCAGGCCGATTCCATCGCGCTCGACCCTCATAAATGGTTGCACACGCCATTTGAGGCAGGCTGCGTCCTGATCCGCGATGCACAATTGCATTTCGAGACCTTCGAGATGCATGGCGATTATTTGCAAATGCAGACGCGCGGGCTGATCGCGGGGACCTTTCTGGCGGATTACAGTTTCGAGCTAAGCCGGGGCTTCAAGGCGCTGAAAATCTGGATGTCACTGAAAGAGAATGGCGTTGCGAAGTTTGGCCGCTTGATCGACCAGAATATCGAGCAGGCTCAGTATCTGGAACGGCGCATCCTCGCTGAGCAAAAGCTGGAACTGGTGGCCCCGGTCGGTCTGAATATCGTGTGTTTTCGGTATGCCAATGGCCGCAGTGACGAGGCAGGCTTGAAGGCGCTGAACACGGAAATCATGTTGCGCAGTCAGGAATCCGGGTTGGCTGTGCCCTCGGACACCACGGTTGCGGGCAAGCATTGTCTGCGGGTCGCGATCAACAACCACCGCACGACCCGCGCCGATCTGGATCTGTTCATCGACGCGGTTCTGAAAGTCGGCGCGCAGATCGAGGCGGAAGCTGGCGTGAAGGCCTGACGCCAACGCCGGATCCCGCACCCCGGTTCGTGCATTGCCCCATGCCAACGGGCGTTTTGGCCTTTGTGGGCCGCAGAAATTATCCCTATACCGGGGCCGATTATCCCTGAGGTGCTCGATGCCCGACTATGCTGCCCTGACCCAATCCCTGCGCGCGCTTTGCGCCGGAGAGACAGACGCCGTGGCGCTGATGGCCACCTTCGCCTGCGAACTGCATCACGCACATGAGCTGTCGGACTGGACCGGGTTTTACCGGGTGACCGGGCCAGAGATGCTAAAGATCGGGCCTTATCAGGGCGGGCATGGCTGTCTGGTGATCCCGTTTTCGCGCGGTGTTTGCGGGGCTGCAGCGCGCACGGGACAGGTGCAGCTTGTTCCGGATGTGGATGCGTTTCCCGGCCATATCGCCTGCGCCTCCTCCACCCGGTCCGAGATTGTGCTGCCTGTGTGGAACGGTGCTGGCAGCTTGCTGGGGGTTCTTGATCTGGACAGCAACACGCCCGCCGCCTTCACCGAAACGGACGCCGAGGCTTTGACCGCGATTCTGGCCGAGGTTTTCCAAAACGCGCAGTAAGGTCCTGCAAGGGGCCTGTGCCGCTGGGCGCCCGGTTTCCGCGGGGTCTTGCGCGCGGCGTCTTGCCATTTTTCAGGCAAAAGCAGAGGGTCGCGTCATGGCCTGACGCCTTTGACAATGCCCCAAGACTGGCCCCAAAACTGCCCCGCGTCCTGAGGCCCGGAGACCCCAAGCGATGATCGACATCCTGCTCTCAATGCCGCCGGACCGGTTCTGGTCCTTTCTGGTGGGTGCGCTGGTGGTCAATTTCGCGCCGGGGGCGGATATGGTCTTTGCCACCGCCTGCGGGATTGTCGGCGGGCCAAGGGTCGGGGCGGCGGCGGGGTTTGGCGCGGGCACGGGCGTTTTAGTGCATATCGCGCTTGCGGCTTTGGGCCTGTCGGCGCTGATCGCGGCCCATCCGCAAGCGCTGCTGGTGATCCGCTGGCTGGGGGCGGGCTATCTGATCTGGCTTGCATGGCAAAGCTGGCGGGCCGGGACGACTGTTGGCAAGGGGCGGGGGACGCCCTCGGGCTGGCAGGCCTATCGGCGCGGCGTGCTGTCCAATGTGCTCAACCCCAAGCCTGTGCTGTTCATGCTGGCCTTTCTGCCGCAGTTTCTGGCCCCGGCCTCGGACACCGCTGCGGCCCCGGTCTGGCAGCAGATCATGGCGCTGGGCGGGCTTTTTGCGGTGACCGGCACGCTTGTGACCGTGGGGTATGGTGTGCTTGCCGGTTATGCCGGGCGGATTCTGGCGGCGCGGATGGGGGTTTTGAACAAGGTCTCGGCGGTTCTGTTCGGGGCGCTGGCGCTGCGGCTGCTTCTGGACTGAGCCGATGGATTGTCGCGCAGTCCGGCTTGGGGTAAGCGGGGCAGATGGACAGTTTTGTTTACGCCCCGCCCCAAACACCCCCCGTCATTCTGCACGATGATGAGCATATCGTCATCGTCGACAAGCCCGCTGGCCTTCTGTCCGTGCCGGGGCGTGGGCCGGAGCTTACCGATTGCTTGATCGACCGACTGCGGGGGGAGTTTGTGAACATCCTGCTGGTGCATCGGCTGGATATGGACACATCGGGGGTGATGGTGTTTGCGCTGACCAAGGCGGCGCAGGGTAATCTGAGCCAGCAGTTCGAACAGCGGGTGACGGGCAAGAATTACCTCGCGCGGTTGCAGGGGCATCTGACGCCGGACAAGGGCCGGGTCGATCTGCCGCTGATCGTGGATTGGCCGAACCGCCCGCGCCAGCATGTGAACCATGAGACGGGCAAGCCTGCGGTGACGGATTGGCGTGTGCTCAAGCGGCCAGAGGGCGAGACGCGGGTGCGGCTGTCGCCCTTGACCGGGCGCACGCATCAGTTGCGGGTGCATATGGCGGCGCTGGGCCATCCTATTCTGGGTGATCCGCTTTATGCCGAAGGGGAGGCCGCCTCCCATCCGCGCCTGATGCTCCATGCCGAAAGCCTGCGGCTGCGCCACCCGGAGACGGGCGTCACGATGACCTTTTCGGCACCCTGCCCGTTCTGAGCGTTCAGAAAGGGCGCGCCGCCGGGCTGGGCATCGAGCCCACCCCGGCGGCATTGCCATGGACGGCCCTGAGCGGCCTCTAGAGCGACAGGCCGAGCTTGCGGCCCTCGTGAAAGGCGTAGGGGGCCTGGCGGGGGGCGGCACAGTCACCGATGCGGTGGAGCGTCTTTCCGGGGACCGTTTCGGGGAAAGGATCGAAGGCGATATTCGTCGTGGCCATGACCAGGGCGGAGGCTGAAAGCACCTCTTCTTGCCCGGTCAGGAAGCTGCGGATCGTCACGCCATTGCCATGCCAGCGCGTCAGGCAATGTTCGGTGATCAGCCGCGCCCCGGCCCGTGCCAGCCTTTGGCGCGCCGGAAGATCGGCAGAGGTGCGGGCGATTTCCTTGCCAACAAAGGCGTCGGG
>JAQWYA010000110.1 GCA_029254215.1 Pseudorhodobacter sp.
GGCCCGAACCCGACGCCCCAAGACGGAACGCCCGCGCGCGGCATCGTGGCACGGGCGCGGTTTCTGGGGCATGAGAGCCTTGTGGATTTCACGATGGATCATGACGGATCAAAGCTGACAGCGGCTATTCCGGGCGTCTTCCTGCCCAGCCCCGGTACCGCGCTTTGGCTGATGATCCGGCGCGACCGCTGTTTTGTTTTCAAGGTTCCGCGCTAAAGATCAGGGGTGGTTTGCGCCTCGAAATCCGCAAGGCTGCGGCCCGGTTCATCGGGGAAAACCTCTCCCGTCGGGCGGATGGAGACCAGCCTGTCCAGCCGGAAATTGCGAAAATCCAGCCGGGCCTCGCAAAAGGCGCCCAGAGTCCAGACCCGGCCCCAGAAGGCCAGTTTCAACGGGCGGATATCGCGGTGGGTCTGGCGGCCGACCTCATCCAGATAGGTGATGGTCAGCCGCTCATGCCCTTTGACGGCGGCGCGCAGCAGCGGAAGATGGCGGGCCGCGCGTTCGATCGTATCGCCGGAAAAGACGAAAAGCGCATCCTCATCCGTTTCATTATCCTGACTTTGGGGCATGACGGCGGCCAGTTTTGAGGCAAGGCTGCGGGCCGCGCGCGACAATGTGGCATCGCGCCCTTCGGCCACGAGGCGCATCCCGAGGCGCAGCGCCTCCATCTCTTCGCCGCTCAGGATCATCGGGGGCAGGGTGATCGGCGCGCGCAGGATATAGCCCACGCCGCGCTCCCCCTCCACCGGGACGCCGCTAGCCTCTAGCGTGGCCATATCGCGCCAGATGGTGCGGACAGAGACACCCAGCCGGGTGGCCATGCCTTGCGCGGTGTGCAGCCGCCCGTCTCGCAGGATCTGGATCAGCTCATAAAGGCGGTCATCGCGGCGCATGGGTCTTTCTGAGCTGTGGCGCGCGGCGCGTCAATTCCCGGCGGCTCGGGGGGTGGCAATTGTCGGCCCCAAAGGGCGGCTTTGCGTGATTCTGCGGCAATTCCGGGAGGCAACTGACAAACTGCTGTCAGCAATGCCCCCTGTTTTGCAGGGAAAGAGGCAAAATTGCTGTCAGTAAGTGGAATCGGGCTTTGCTCTGGCGCGCCAAGGTCCTAAACGGGTTTCAACAATCATGGGGGGTCATGCCGTGACCCCAAGAGGAGAGATCGTCATGCTCAACAACATTGGTATTCCCGGAATTCTGCTGATCGCCGTCGTCGTGCTCGTGCTTTTTGGGCGCGGCAAGGTTTCGTCCCTCATGGGCGAAGTCGGCAAAGGGATCAGCGCGTTCAAGAAGGGCGTCAAAGAAGAAACCGCCGAGCTTGACAAGAACGCCGAGGAAGCCCGCGACGTGACCCCGTCGGAAAAAGACAAGGCCTGAATCTAAGGTCGGCAAAGGGCGGAATACATCATGTTTGACATCGGCTGGACCGAGCTTTTGCTGATCGGGATCGTGGCGCTTATCGTCATTGGACCCAAGGATTTGCCCGACATGTTCCGCACCATGGGGCGGTTCACGGCCAAGGCCAAGGGCATGGCGCGCGAATTCAGCCGCGCTATGGAAAGCGCTGCCGATGAGGCGGGCGTCAAGGACGTGGCCAAAGACCTTAAGAACGTGACCTCGGCCAAGAATATGGGGCTGAACGCGGTCAAGGATGCGGCCACGAAGTTCGAGAAATGGGATCCGATCAAGGCTGCGAAATCCGGTGTGGTGGCGCCAAAGACCGCCGCAAGCCCGGATGCTGCCGGCCCTAACACTCAGGCCCTTGCCGAGGCGCAGGCCGCCAAGCGCGGAGCGCTGAAAGAGGCCGCGGCGGCCCCCAAGGCCGAGCCCGCTGCGGCAGCGCCGCCCCCCAAACCTGCTGCACCCCCGGCCGCAGAGCCCGCTCCCCCGCCGAAAGCCGCCCCGAAGGCGACCAGCGCTGAGGCGGCCAAACCCGCTGCCGCCAAAAAACCCCGCGCGCCGAAATCCAGCCCCAAAAAGAGTGACGCATGAGCAGCGAAAATCTTGACGACAGCTCTGCCCCGCTGATCGAACACCTGACCGAGCTTCGCAACCGGCTGATCAAATCCGTTCTCGCCTTTCTGGTGGGGATGGTCCTGTGTTTCACGGTCTGGCAGCCGATTTTCAACTTCCTGACGCAGCCGATCTGTGTCGCGCTGGCGGAGCGTAATCAGGATTGCGGGCTGGTGCTGATCAAGCTGCAGGAAGGCTTCTTCGTTGCGATCCGCATCTCGCTTTTGGGGGGCTTCGCGCTGGCATTCCCCGTGATCGCGACGCAGCTTTGGCGCTTTGTCGCCCCCGGTCTTTACAAGAATGAGAAAGGGGCGTTTCTGCCCTTCATCATCGCCTCGCCACTGATGTTCCTCTTGGGCGGCTCTTTTGCCTTTTACGTTGTCATCCCGCTGGCCTTTGATTTCTTCCTTGGCTTCCAACAGTTTGGCGCGCCGACAGTGGATGGCACGACGGGCGATGTTTCGGCGGGCATCCTGTTTCAG
>JAQWYA010000133.1 GCA_029254215.1 Pseudorhodobacter sp.
TAGGCGCGGAACTTGATCCCCGCCATATCGGCCACGCCGCCGATCTCTTGCTTGAAATACAGCCCCTGCGGCGGCCATGGCACCGAATAGAGCAGCGTCATGTTCTGATCGTTCAGCACCTTGTTCAGCACCGGGCGCGCCGCATCGCGCAGCTTTGACGACGCCTCGAAGGAAGAGGCAAGGAAGGGCACGGAATCATAGCCGAAAACCGCGTTTTCATTGGCATGGGCCGAAAGCAGACGCTCCCCGATCTGGGCCTCACCGACCTGCACCGCGCGCTTGATCTCATCGCCCTTAAACAGCGAGCCGCCCGCGTGGATCGTGATCTCCAACTCTCCGCCCGAGCATTCCTTGACGGCATCCGCGAATTTCTGGGCATTTTCCGTGTGATAGTTGTTGGCCGGATAGGCCATCGGCATATCCCAGCTTTCAGCGGAAACGGCCCCGGCCACCAAAAGCGTCGCGGCGGTGCTTGTCAAAAAGGTCTTCATCATCATCGGTCTATCCTCTCTGTTATGCTTGAATTTCCTCAAGTCTTTCGCTGTGACGACAGATCACGACAAATAGTCGCATGGGTCAAGCCTCATGACGCCCCTGCCCCGCCCCGACGCGGTAAGAGCATGTTTTGCCTTGCCGCCGGGGCGTGATCTGCCAAACTCAGGTCAGGATGTGACCCCGCCGGATCGCACCAGACCCCAAACCGTCAAAAGGAAGCCGATGTCCTCTTCTGTCCATGTCGTTGCAGTGCTGCAAACCAAACCGGGCCTGCGTCCGCAGCTGGAGGCCGCCTTTGCCGCCGTCACCCCCGCCGTTCTGGCCGAAGACGGCTGCCTGCGCTACATCGCCACCGCCGATGCGGTCGGCGCCGGGCCGAATGCCACGCCCTATGGCCCCGATACCGTGGTCGTGGTGGAGGAATGGGCCAGCCTTGCCGCCCTTGAGGCCCATCGCACCGCGCCGCATATGCAAGCCTTCGGGGCCTCCGTCAAAGACCTGCTTGCCGAACGCGCCGTGCATGTCCTCTCTGCCCTGTGAGACTTGAGCCATGACACGCCGGGTTCTTCTGGTCGATGATGAGGCCGCCGTCCGCGAGGCGCTGAAGCAGACGCTGGACCTTGCGGATCTTCAGGCCGATACGGCGGCCTCTTTTGTGGTCGCCAAGGACATGATCCACCGCGATTTTGACGGCGTGATCATCAGCGATGTGCGGATGCCGGGCAAAGATGGCTTTGCCCTTTTGAAACATGTGCAAAGCATCGACCCCGATCTGCCCGTCATCATGCTGACCGGCGAGGGCGACATTCCCATGACCGTGCGCGCCATGGCCGCCGGGGCCTTTGATTTTCTCGAAAAGCCTTGCGCGTCATCGGCGCTGCTTGCCGTGGTCGAAAAGGCGCTGCGCAACCGCGCGCTGGTGCTGGAAAACCGCAGGCTCAAGCAGCAATTGGAAAAAGGCGATGCGGCCGCAAGGCTTTTGTTCGGCCATTCGCGCCTGGCGGAAGAGTTACGCGCCCGTGTGCGCAGCGTCGCGCGCACCTTTGCCGAGGTGCTGATCACCGGCGCGCCCGGCACCGGCACCGGCAAGGTGGCCGAGGTGATCCACCTTCTGTCCGGCGCCGCCGCCCGCCCCTTCCTGAAACTCCCCGGCGCGGTGGCCACCCCCGACAGTCTGCGCAGCGCCTATGAGGATGCGCGCGGCGGCACGCTTTTCATCGACGAGGTCGGCGCGCTGCCCACGGTGGCGCAATTTGCCCTTCTGGATCTGCTCGACGGTCACAAGGGCGCGCGGGTTCTGGCCGGAACCTACCGCGATCTGCGCGCCGAAGCAGAGGCGAACCATTTCAACCCCGACCTCTTTTACAAGCTTGAACTGATGCAGGTTCGCATCCCCTCGCTGAAAGAACGCCCCGAGGATATTCCGGTCCTGTTTCGTCACTATGTCGCGCAGGCCTGCGATCAGGCCGCTCTGCCGGTGCCCGAAATCACGCCCAATGTGGTCAGCGGGCTGATGGCGCAAGATTGGCCCGGCAATGCGCGGTCTTTGATGAATGCGGCGATGCGGTTTTCCATGGGGCTGGCCGATACGCAGGATGCGCAGGATCTGGGGCTTGCAGAACAACTGGCTCAGGTCGAACGCTCGCTTCTGGTCGAGGCGCTGCGGCGCAATGCCGGAAACGCTACGGATGCGGCAAAAGCCCTGAAATTGCCGCGCAAGACCTTCTACGACAAACTGGCCCGCCACGGGATTCGCGCCGAGCTTTACCGCTGATCTGTGCGAAATTCCGCACAACCCCCACCGGGAAGCGGGCGAAATCCCGCACAGGCTTTGCCCAATTTTCAGGCCTTTGCGCCGAAAACAACGGTAATCTGTTGAAATTTATCCCGAAAAAATAATCGCAGGATGCGAAAAACAATTGCTTGTTTTGAAGGTCTGCCTGACGGACCTTGCGATCATCCGCACGAGTTTGTGCCGGGCCATAGATCATGTTCACAATTCTGGGAGGAAAACAGACATGAAATTCCTGACCGCCGCAGCGACCGCTGCCGCTCTGACGCTTTCCGCAAATGCCGCGATGGCAAACTGCGACGAAGGCGAAATGGTCATCAAGTTCAGCCACGTGACCAACACCGACCGTCACCCCAAGGGCATCGCCGCAAGCCTGCT
>JAQWYA010000141.1 GCA_029254215.1 Pseudorhodobacter sp.
GTCCCCGGCATCATCGGCCTTCTGGGCAACACCATGGGCAAGAACGGCGTCAACATCGCCAACTTTACCCTTGGCCGTTCGGGCGTCGGGCAAGAGGCGATCGCGATCCTCTATCTCGATCAGCCACTGGATGAGAAGGTTCTGACCTTGCTGGAAGGCACTGGCATGTTCCAGCAGGTGAAAGCGTTGCAATTCAACGTGGCCTGAGGCCGCTTTCATCTGTTCAAAAATATCCCGGGGGGAAAGCGTTTTGCCCCTTGGGGCAAAAGGATTGGGGGGCAGCGCCCCCCTTTTCTCTTAAAGTCAGGCGCAGATCAAAAGGGGATGGCCATGCGCAGCTATGCGATCGGTGATATTCACGGCCAGTTCGACCTGTTGCGCCGGGCGCATGATCTGATTGCCGATGATCAGGCCCATGAGGGAGGCTCCGCCGCCCCCATCATCCATCTGGGCGATCTGGTAGACCGTGGCCCGGATTCGGCCAAGGTCGTCGCCTATTTGGGCCAAGGCACGCAAGCCGGGGAAAACTGGATCACCCTGAAAGGCAATCACGACCGTATGCTTAGCCTCTTCATGGCCGAGACGCCGCAGCCTGACCCGGTCCTCCGCCCCGATCTCAGCTATCTGCATCCGCGCATCGGTGGCGGTGCGACGCTGGCCTCCTACGGTGTGGCGAATGCGGCGGACCGCCCGCTGGCCCCGGTTCACGCCGAAGCGCTTGCGGCCTTTCCCGATGCGGACAGAGCGTTTCTGGCGAGTTTGCCAGTGATGCACCAGCGCGGTGAGGTGGTTTTTGTACATGCAGGTCTGCGCCCCGGCGTGGCGTTGAAGGATCAGATTGAGGATGATCTCGTCTGGATCAGGGATCCTTTTTTGCCCTATCGGGACAGTTTCGGCCCTTTGGTGATCCACGGTCATACCGCGCTGAATGCGCCCGTTCACTACGGCAATCGCGTCAATATCGATTCGGGTGCGGCCTATGGCGGCCCGCTGACCGCCATCGTGATCGAAGGGCGCGATGTTTTCGTGCTGACGCAAGCGGGGCGCATCCCTCTGCCCATCACACCTGATGCAGCCGTCCGTTAACGCGGCAACGGCCCGTAAAGGATGCTGCGCGATGATTAAAGGTCAGCATTGCTGACTTAACACTTGCCAAACCGCCCAAAACCGCGTCACATTTGACCCAGTGTTTTGGGAGGAGCGCAGATGTTTACCGCAACGATGAGCTTTGCCTTGGGCGATGAGGTCGAGGCGCTGCGGGAGATGGTTCACCGCTGGGCACAAGACCGGGTCAAACCGCTGGCGGTTGAGATTGACAAGACCAACCAGTTTCCTGCCCCGCTCTGGAAAGAGATGGGCGACCTTGGCCTTCTGGGCATCACCGTTCCCGAAGACTACGGCGGCGCGGGGCTTGGCTATCTTGCCCATACCGTCGCTGTTGAGGAAATTGCCCGCGCCAGCGCCTCGGTCTCTTTGTCCTATGGCGCGCATTCCAACCTTTGCGTCAACCAGATCAACCTGAATGGCTCTGACGCGCAAAAGCGCAAATACCTGCCGGGCCTGATTTCGGGCGATCATGTCGGCGCGCTGGCGATGTCAGAGGCGGGGGCCGGCTCTGACGTGGTGGGGATGAAACTGCGCGCGGAAAAGCGCAACGGCCATTACCTGCTGAACGGCACCAAATACTGGATCACCAACGGCCCCGATGCGGACACGCTTGTTGTCTATGCCAAAACGGACCCGGAGGCAGGCAGCAAGGGCATTACCGCCTTCATCGTCGAGAAATCGATGAAGGGATTCTCCACCAGCCCGCATTTCGACAAGATGGGGATGCGCGGCTCTAACACCGCCGAACTGATCTTCGACGATGTCGAGGTGCCCTTCGAGAATATTCTGGGCGAAGAGGGCAAGGGCGTCCGCGTTCTGATGTCTGGGCTGGATTACGAACGGGTCGTCCTGTCGGGCATCGGCACCGGGATCATGGCGGCCTGTCTGGATGAAATCATGCCCTATCTGGCGCAGCGCAAGCAATTCGGCCAGAGGATCGGGGATTTCCAGCTCATGCAGGGCAAGATCGCCGACATTTACACCAAGCTCGGCTCTGCCCGCGCCTATGTCTATGCTGTGGCCGCCGCCTGTGATCGGGGGGCCGTGACCCGTGCGGATGCCGCGGCTTGCGTGCTTTACGCCAGCGAAGAGGCGATGGTCGTGGCGCATCAGGCCGTGCAAGCCATGGGCGGGGCAGGCTTCATGTCAGAGAACCCGGTCAGCCGCCTGTTCCGCGATGCCAAGTTGATGGAGATCGGCGCCGGTACTTCGGAAATCCGGCGGATGTTGATCGGTCGTGAAATGATGGCGCAGGCATGATCCGCGCCGTGTTTCTGTTCCGGCGTTGCGGGCGAAAGGGATTACCTCGATGAAACTATCATCAAACTTCCTGCCGGGTTCAGACGCGGCCCGCGCCAATCGCGCCGCACATCTGGAGATGATCTCCCGCGTGGGCGACGCTGCCGCTACTGCTGCCGCAGGCGGTGGTGCAAAGGCCCGTGAACGACATCTGAGCCGGGGCAAGATCTTGCCGCGCGACCGCGTGGCGCAACTGCTTGATCCGGGGACGCCCTTCCTTGAAATCGGGGCCTTTGCCGCGCATGGCCTTTACGATGGCGATGCGCCGGGGGCAGGGCTGATTGCAGGGGTTGGCCGCGTCTCGGGACAGGATGTCATGGTCCTGTGCAACGATGCCACGGTGAAGGGCGGCACCTATTACCCGATGACCGTCAAGAAGCACCTGCGCGCGCAGGAAATCGCGATGCAGAACCATCTTCCATGCGTTTATCTGGTCGATTCCGGCGGCGCCAACCTGCCCAATCAGGATGAGGTTTTTCCCGACCGCGACCATTTCGGCCGCATCTTTTACAATCAGGCGCAGATGAGCGCGGCCGGCATTCCGCAAATCGCCGTTGTGATGGGCTCTTGCACCGCAGGCGGGGCCTATGTGCCCGCGATGTCGGATGTGACGATCATCGTGAAGGATCAGGGTACGATTTTCCTTGCCGGTCCTCCCCTTGTAAAGGCCGCCACCGGAGAGCTTGTCAGTGCCGAAGATCTGGGCGGTGGCGATGTTCATACCCGCCTGTCTGGCGTTGCCGATTATCTGGCTGAAGATGACCGCCACGCGCTGGCCCTTGCGCGCCGCGCGGTGGCCGGGCTGAACCGCATCAAGCCCGCGCCTTTGGCGCTGCAACCGGTTGAACCCCCTGCTTATGACCCCGAAGAAATCCTGAGCCTCGTCCCCGGCGATCTGCGCACCCCCTATGACATCCGCGAGGTGATTGCCCGGATCGTCGATGGCAGCCGGTTTGACGAGTTCAAGGCCCGCTACGGCACCACGCTGGTTTGCGGCTTTGCCCATGTCTACGGGATGCCCGTGGGGATCATTGCGAATAATGGCGTTCTGCTGTCGGAATCCGCGCTGAAGGGTGCGCATTTCGTGGAACTGTGCAGCCAGCGCAAAATCCCCTTGGTGTTTCTTCAGAACATCACGGGATTCATGGTGGGTCGCAAATATGAAACCGGGGGCATCGCCAAGGATGGCGCGAAACTGGTGACGGCGGTGGCCACGACCTCGGTGCCCAAGATCACGGTCTTGGTCGGCGGCTCCTTCGGGGCAGGCAATTACGGGATGTGCGGCCGGGCCTATAGCCCGCGCTTCCTGTGGACTTGGCCGAACAGCCGGATCTCTGTCATGGGCGGCGAACAGGCGGCAGGCGTTCTGGCCACGGTCCGCCGTGACGGAATCGAGCGCAAGGGCGGCACCTGGTCCGCCGAGGAAGAGGCCGCCTTCAAACGCCCAACGATCGAGATGTTCGAAGAGCAGTCGCACCCGCTTTACGCCTCGGCCCGGCTTTGGGACGATGGCATCGTTGATCCGCGCAAGACCCGCGATGTTCTGGCGCTTTCGCTGTCCGCCAGCCTGAACGCACCCATCCCCGAGACACGCTTCGGCGTGTTCCGCATGTAAGGGGGCCCCAATGTTTCGCAAAATATTGATTGCCAACCGCGGAGAGATCGCCTGCCGCGTCATGGCCACAGCCGCCAGGCTGGGTCTGCGCACGGTCGCCGTTTACTCCGAGGCTGATGCCGGGTCTAAACATGTCGCGATGGCGGATGAGGCGGTCCTGATCGGTGGTGCTGCCGTGGCCGACAGCTATTTGCGCGGCGACCGGATCATTCAGGCCGCATTGGCGACCGGGGCCGAGGCGATCCATCCCGGCTATGGCTTTCTGTCCGAGAACCCGGATTTTGTGGAAGCGGTCGAGGCGGCGGGCCTTGTCTTCATCGGGCCACCCGCCTCCGCCATCCGCGCTATGGGTCTGAAGGACGCGGCAAAGGCGCTGATGGTCAAGGCGGGCGTTCCTGTCGTGCCCGGCTATCACGGCGCCGATCAATCCGCCGATCTGCTGGCGGAGGAGGCCGCGAAAATCGGCTATCCGGTGTTGATCAAGGCGCGCGCGGGCGGTGGTGGCAAGGGGATGCGCCTTGTCGAAAAGCCGTCCGATTTTGCGGCCATGCTGGCGGGGGCGCAGCGCGAAGGGCAGGCCAGTTTCGGTGACCCAGCAGTTCTGGTTGAGAAATACATCACCAAGCCGCGCCATATCGAGATTCAGGTGTTCGGCGATGCGCATGGCAATGTCGTGCATCTGTTTGAACGCGACTGCTCGCTTCAGCGCCGCCATCAGAAGGTGATCGAGGAAGCCCCCGCCCCCGACATGCCCCCTCAGATGCGCGATGCGATGGGCAAAGCCGCCGTCGAGGCAGCGCGCGCGGTGGGGTATCGCGGGGCTGGCACGGTAGAGTTTATCGTCGACGGCTCGGACGGGCTGCGCGCCGATGGCTTCTGGTTCATGGAGATGAACACCCGCCTGCAGGTGGAACATCCGGTATCAGAGGCGATCACCGGGCTCGACTTCGTGGAATTGCAGCTGCGCGTCGCCGCCGGAGAGGCTTTGCCCTTCGCACAGCAGGACCTGACCATAAACGGCCACGCCTTTGAGGCGCGGGTCTATGCCGAGGATGTGCCGAAGGGCTTTTTGCCCGCCACCGGTACGCTGGAGCATCTGGCCTTCCCGCCGGGATCTGAGTTTGCGCGGGGCGCGATACGGATCGACAGCGGCGTTCGCCCCGGTGACCGGATCAGCCCCTGGTATGACCCGATGATCGCGAAAGTGATCGTTCATGGCCCGACCCGTGCGACCGCCCTCAGGATGCTGGAAGAGGCGCTTGCGGGCTGCCATGTTGCCGGATCCGTCACGAACCTTGCCTTTCTGGGGGCGCTGTCCCGGCACGAAGGCTTTGCCGCGGGGGATGTCGATACCGGCCTGATCGCGCGCGATTTGGAAGGCTTGGTCGCGGCCCGCCCCGCAAGCCCGGTTGAAGGGGCCGCTGCCGCGCTTGCCGCGCTGGGCCTGTTGGAGCCGCGCGATCCAAATGACCCGTGGTGCGCCCTGCAAGGCTGGCGTCATTGGGAAGCCGCACGGCATTTCGTCACCCTGACCGAGGGCGATCAGCGCCATGACGTGACGGTCACGATACTGGGGCCGGGCCGCTACCGGATCGAAGGACTTGCCGAACCGCAGGAGCTTTCTGCCGAGCGGACAGGAAAAACCTGCATCGCGGTGCAGACAGACACGGGGTGCGCGCAGCTTGATCTTGTGCGCCTCGGTCAAAGGATCACCGTTTTCAATGCGGGGGTCTCACATGGGTTTGAGGGGATCGACCCGCTGCAAGAGGCCGCCGAAGCGGATACCGGGGGTGATTCGGTGCTTGCGCCAATGCCGGGTTTGGTGACGCTCGTCTCTGCCGTGAAAGGGCAAAATGTCAGCAAAGGGGATGCGCTGATGGTGCTGGAAGCGATGAAGATGGAACATACCCTGACCGCCCCGCGTGACGGCATCGTGGCCGAGGTTCTGGCCGCGGCGGGGGATCAGGTGTCTGACGGAACTGTTCTGCTGGCGCTGGAGCCGGAAAATGCCTGAAACCGTCACGGTTTTTGAAATGGGTCCTCGCGACGGGCTTCAGAATGAAAAGGCCCGCATCGGAACGGCAGCGAAGATCGCGCTGGTCAACAAGCTCTCTGCCTGCGGGTTCGCCAAGATCGAGGTGACCAGCTTCGTCAGCCCGAAATGGGTGCCGCAAATGGCCGATGCCGCGCAGGTTCTGGCCGGGATTCGCCGTGCGCCGGGGATTCGCTATGCCGCGCTGACCCCGAACCTGCGGGGCTTCGAGGCGTCGTTGGAGGCCGGGGCTGATGAGGTGGCGGTGTTCGCCTCTGCCTCCGAAGGGTTCAGCCGCGCGAATATCAACTGCTCGGTCGCGGAAAGTCTGGACCGTTTCGCCCCCGTGATGGCGGCGGCCAGCGCCGTCGGGGTGCCTGTGCGGGGCTATGTCTCTTGCGTCACCGATTGCCCCTTTGACGGGCCGGTGGCCCCCGCCTCTGTGGCCGAAGTTGCCGAGGCGTTGCAGGCGATGGGCTGCTATGAGATCAGTCTGGGCGACACGATCGGGCAGGGACGGCCCGAAACCATCGACGCGATGCTTGCCGCCGTGCTGGAGGTCATCCCGGCAGAGCGTCTCGCGGGCCATTACCACGACACGGCCGGGCGCGCGCTTGCGAATATCGAGGTGTCGCTGGCGCGGGGGCTGCGCGTTTTCGATGCGGCGGTTGCGGGTCTTGGGGGCTGCCCCTATGCGCCGGGGGCTGCCGGGAATGTCGCGACCGAAAAGGTCGTGGCCTTGCTGGAGGAGCGCGGTTTCGAGACCGGGATCGACAAGACGCGGCTGGCTGAGGCTGCCGCCTATGCAAAAGGGCTCAGAAGCGCATGACCTACCAGACGCTGGACATCCGGATTGAGGATCGCGGGGTTGCGCATGTGACCTTGAACCTGCCCGAAAAGCGTAACGCTCTTTCCGCCCGAATGATCGAGGAACTGACGGATATGGCCGGAACGCTGGGGGCCGGAGGTGCGCGGGTCATTGTTCTGTCCGGCGCAGGCAAGGTGTTTTGCGCGGGTGGCGATCTGGACTGGATGCAAGCGCAGATCAGGGCGGATCGTGCAGGCCGCATGGCAGAGGCGCGCAAGCTCGCGATGATGCTGAACGCCCTGAACGAGATGCCGGTGCCTCTGATAGGCCGTCTGCATGGCGGGGCTTTCGGTGGTGGCGTCGGGCTGGCCTGTATCTGCGATATCGCGCTGGCCGACCCTGCCACCCGCTTTGGCCTGACAGAGACGCGGCTTGGTCTTATTCCGGCGACCATCGGCCCTTATGTTGTGGCGCGGATGGGCGAGGGACGGGCGCGGCAGGTTTTCATGTCGTCGCGCCTGTTCGATGCCGCAGAGGCCTGTCGCCTTGGGATCGTCGCGCGGGTTGTCGCGCAAGAGGCCATGGATGCGGCGATTGAGGCGGAAATCCTGCCCTACCTTTCGGTCGCACCGGGGGCCGTGGGGGCAGCCAAGGCCCTGGCCCGCAGGCTTGGCCCCCGTATTGATGCCGAGGTGATCGACGAGACGATCCGGCGGCTTGCCGAGACTTGGGAGGGTGAAGAGGCGGCGCATGGGATCGCGGCCTTCCTTGCCAAGGAGCCGCCGCGCTGGGCCTAAGGCTCAGGCCAGCAGATGTCCGTCGCCCGCGCCGATAATGGGCGCGGTAATGACTTGGCCCTCCGCCTGATCGGCGGCAAAACGCACCTCGGTAAACTGCTCTGTCCGGCCCATGCGGGGGGATTCCGTCAGGATCCGGTGGGTAATACCCGCCTGTGCGGTCAGATGCCGGGCCAAGGCCGCATCGCCCGCCGCCCGCAACCGGGCCGCGCGTTCCTTGATGACGGGGCCCCTGAGCTGCGGCATCCGGGCCGCGGGCGTCCCTTTACGGGCGGAATAGGGAAAGACATGCAGGAAGGTCAGGTCGCAGTCCTCGACCAGCCGCAGCGAGTTTTCAAACATCGCGTCAGTCTCGGTCGGGAAGCCCGCGATGATGTCGGCGCCAAAGATCATGTCGGGGCGCAGCTTGCGCGCCTCCTCGCAAAAGGCGATGGCATCATCGCGCAGGTGGCGGCGCTTCATGCGCTTCAAAATCATGTCATCCCCGGCCTGCAACGACAGGTGCAGATGCGGCATCAGGCGCGGTTCGGTGGCGATGGCCTGCATCAGGTTTTCATCCGCCTCGATCGAATCGATCGAACTGATGCGCAGGCGCTGAAGGTCGGGCACCAGCCGCAGTATGCGCATCACCAGATCACCAAGCCGGGGCGTTGCGGGCAGATCGGCCCCCCATGAGGTCAGGTCCACCCCGGTCAGCACCACCTCGGCAAACCCCTTGTCGACCAGCCGCTTGATCTGTTCAATCACAACGCCCGCCGGGACCGAGCGCGAATTGCCGCGCCCGTAAGGAATGATGCAAAAGGTGCAGCGGTGATCGCAGCCGTTCTGCACCTGAACATAGGCGCGATGACGCCCGAACCCGTCAATCAGATGGCCCGCCGTTTCGCGCACCGACATGATGTCATCGACCTGAATCTTCTCGGTCTGGCCGATCAGATCGGGCGCGCGCAGCCCCGCCCATGTTTCAGCCTGCATCTTTTCGGTATTGCCGATGACCCGCGTCACTTCGGGCATGGCGGCGAAGGTTTCGGGTTCGGTCTGCGCCGCGCAACCGGTCACAATCACCGGAACGCCCGGATTCTCGCGGGAGAGTTTGCGGATTTCCTGCTTGGCCTTGCGCACAGCCTCGGCGGTCACGGCGCAGGTGTTCACCACCACCGCGCCTTGCAGCCCGGCAGCGGCGGCGAGTTCCTTCATCGCCTCGGTCTCATAGGCGTTGAGCCTGCAGCCGAGCGTTGCGAAAACCGGGGCGTTGGTGGGGGCGTTCATGCGTTGACCGCCAGAAAAGCAGGGGTCAGCCAGCCGTCAAAGACATGGGCCGTAGCGCCCGTCATCCAGACGCCATCTGCGCGCCAGTCAATCTCAAGCTGGCCGCCGTCCACGTCCAGCAGCACGCGCTTGCCCGTCAGGCCGCGCAGATGCGCCGCAACGGCGGTAGCACAAGCGCCAGAGCCGCAGGCTAGCGTAATGCCCGCGCCCCGCTCCCAGACGCGCATGCGCAAATGGTCAGGGCCTGTGACGGACACAAACTCGACATTCGTTTTCTGCGGAAAAAGCGGGTCTTTTTCGAAGCGCGCGCCAAGCCCCGCGACATCCACAGCTTCGGCATCCGATACGAAGAACACGCAATGCGGGTTGCCCATGCCAACCGCGACGGGTTCCCCGTCCAGCGGCAGATGCAGCGGGTCCACTGCATGGGAAAGCGGGATATCCGCCCATTCCAGTTGCGGCTGCCCCATATTCACCGACACCAGCCCATCGGCCCGGCGCAGCGCGGAAAGGCCACCGCGCGCCGTCCGCAGACTGACTGCAGAGGCCCCGTTCTGCCCCATGACCAGATCGGCCACGCAGCGCGTGGCATTGCCGCAAGCGCCCGCGCGGCTTCCATCGGCGTTCCAGAAATCCAGCGTGAAATCAGCGTCTTCGGCATCCCGTATTTCGGCAAGCTGATCAAAGCCGACCCCGCGATTGCGATCGCCCAAGGCGCGCGCCAGCGCAGGGGTCGTCACCGCCCCGCGCCCGCGCGAGTCGATCACCACGAAGTCATTGCCCAGCCCATGCATTTTCAGAAAGGCCAGACCCGGAGGGGGTTGCTGCTGATTCATGCCGGGCTTTTACGCCCGTTGCAGAGTTTTTGCCAGAGAGGACGATTTTTATCGCGATTACCGCTTGACCCCCCCCGGCGAAGTTTCTAGGAAGCGCCCCAGTGGGCCCATAGCTCAGTTGGTAGAGCAACTGACTTTTAATCAGTGGGTCACAGGTTCGAATCCTGTTGGGCTCACCACTTACAAGCTACGATCAAGTAAAGTCGGCTGAAATTCGTTTCGGCTGACTTACTTGCGTTTGGGCTTCAAGGCAAAGCGCGTTTCATCCACCAGATCGACAGCGGGCGCATGTTCAGAACAGCGCGGGCTGTCAGGCCGCCCGTGTCAAAGGCCGCGGGTGTCTGAAAGCCCAAGTTGCGGCGGTGGTGCAATTCGTGATGCAGGGCGCGGCGCAGCGTGTCCGCCTCGGTATCAAGCCCCCATTCCTCCAACTGCGCGGCAAGGCTGAAATTGAAGCCCGGCTGAATCTCAGAGGTTTGAAAGCTGGTGTCATCGGTATGGGGCAGATGCCTGCGCGACGCCTCTGGGATGCGCGCCAATGAGACAGCCCCCATGCCACGCCCCTCTTGCTCAAAGTTGATTTTATACAGGCTCTGCAATGCTTTGCGGGCATGAGCCGTTGGGATGATATCGCCCAACCCATAGCGCCGCGCCAGAAACGGACCCAAAAGCTGTTCAATGAAAGAGGCGTTGGAAAACGGGCCATCCGTGTCGACGCGGTAGCTTTCGCCTGTGAAAAGCCGGTGGTCATAGCTTTCAGCCGCCATGCGTGCCTGATCGGCCCAGGCTTTGGCGCGGGGGCGGTCACCTTCGCCTTCAGCCAGTCGCGCCCCGGCCAAAAGGGCAGCGATCCACAACCCGCCGCAATAGCTGGAGGGTCCGCGCATTGGGATGTTATCAAAGGTCTGATCCGGCGTGCCGTCATTCTCGATCAGCCCGTCGCCATCGCGATCAAATTGTTGCAAGTGATCCAGTGCTACGATCACGGCGGGGTATTGTGCCTTGCGCCAGTCCGGCCCCATCAACAAGCCATCCCGAAACAGGCAGAGCACCAGATCGCAGTTGAGGTCCTTCCAAAGCGTCGAATCGCGATAGGTGTAGGAATTGGGCGTCACGAAAGGATCTTCTGACGGCCCGCCCAGATCATGCGGGCAGCAGCCCTTGGGGTTCAGGGCAAAGGGTTTCCGCGTCCATTGATGCAGGCGTGGCGTCGTGTCTTCGGCCAGCAGTTGCGCCGCGAAATCTCTGGAGACCATCGCGGAAAGCCGGGGATCAAAGCGGCGCACCGCCTCGGCCGCGTAAATCCACAGATCGAGGGTGTTATAGAGGGCATAGTCATGGCATTCGATCAGCGCGAAATGCGGCAGACCATCGGGCGCCCCATGGGCGGAGGTGTAAACCGTCAGCCCGTCCACCAGAAAATAGGATTCGTTGATCGCCATCGCAGCCCGGTGCGGGTCGGGACCAAGCTCGGCCTTGGTGGCATCATGCCAGGCCGCGATGCGCGCTTGCCACAGGTCGGCCTGCGCCAGCGCATAGGCGGCCAGCGCCGCTGCCCCGGTGCCCTGCCGCCCCCAATCGTCCGTATAGGCCCGATACCAGCGCCGCCCTTGGCCGAAGGTGATAACCGGCAGATCCCAAGTCAGCGCAAAGGTCACCTCGCAGCTTTCGCCCGGCGCGATGGTCTGACGAGAGGCAACAGCCGCCGCCGGTAGCCCTGGTGAGACATCGCGAAACCCGCCTTCGGTGACAAAGCCGGGGCCAAGATCGGGCAGATCGCCCGTTTCGTGCAATGGCCCCCAAAGGGCGGCCCCGTCTGACAGCGCATCATAGCACAGCGTTCGGCTTGTCTTGCCATGGGTGGGGGGCTGCACGGCTATGCCCCATTGCCCCGACCCTTCCAGCGGCTCTGGCCCCGTGCGGCGACGATCCAGAACGACACCACACAGCCCGCTTCCTTGCATCGGATGGTTTTCAAGCCCGGCGGCAGGGCGAGGGGGACGCGTCTCTGTGAAATCGGCAAAGCAGCCATTCATATTGGCAAAGCTGAACGCCAGCGTCACATCGGCCGGGGTGGTGCCGGTATTGGTCAACCGCCAGCGAAACAGCGCCACGGGCAGGGCGGCACTTGCCAGATCACCGGGGCACACCGGCGAGAAGGACAGGCATTGCGCCGTGACCCCTCCGATAGCGCTGTGATCGTGCCACGCGAAGGGGAACAGCCCCGACCACGCCGGGGCGGCTTCCTCATAGACGAAGGTGCCAAGGTCTTTGCCCGCAAACGCGGGCTGAGGCTGGGGCGCTGGCTGCAAAGCGCGGGTTTGCGGCGTGCCGCTGTTGACGCGCAGCAGAAATCCGTTGGCGGGGATCTCAAACTGTGCGACCCCGCCGCCCTTGATCGTCCAGCGCGAAAACCGCCCATCCGAGGCGCGGGTGATACCGCCCGTGCCAAGTCTCCCCAAGGGGACGCCCGTCGGTCCCAAAGGCGGAAAAAGCCCTTTCATCTTTGGCACAGACAAGGGGTGTTCATGCCCGCTGACGCGGTGAACGGCACATGGATCGGGGGCATGGGGATCATTGCGCATCGCAGGGTCTTTCACCGGGGTCGCTTGTCAGTCTGACAAGCGGCACGGCATCGGGCAAGACCTCTGTCAGGCTAGCTCCGCCCGCCAGAAGCGCCGGGTTCCGGAGCCGCGCGGACCCTTCGGATCAGGGTTTGCGAATCGTATCGCCGAGTTGCAGCTTTGGCGTCAGCTCCACCACCTCGCCGCCCACGATCCCGCCCGAGCGTTTGCCCGCGATGATTTCTGCGGCAATGCGGCCAATTTCAAGCCGGCACGCATCCATCGTGGCCAACCTGCGCGGCAGCCCCTCCAGCAATTCCACCCCGTTAAACCCGGCGAGCCCCAGCTTTCCGGGAACGTCGATGCCTTGTTCAAGGCAGTAAAGCAGCCCGCCCGCGCCAATCATGTCATTGGAGTAATAGAGGAAATCAATGTCAGGCGTCCGTGCAAGAATGGCCTGCGTCATCTCGCGGCCCTTCAAAAGCGCGGACCCGCCGGAGTAATACTCCCGGTCGGCAAGCTGGATGCCCGCTTGGGCCAAGCCCTCTTCCAGCCCATCCAGACGTTTGCGCGCCCGGTGGTCATGCGGCATCATCGTGCCCAGAAATCCGATCCGCTTGTACCCCGCCCGGACGATTGCCCCTGCCATCTCAAGCCCGGCGCGGCGGTGCGAAATCCCGACAACGCTATCCACGGCAGGCCCGTCGATATCCATCACCTCAACAATCGGGATCCCTGCGTTTTCCAGCATGGCGCGGGCCGCATCCGTGTGTTCCAGCCCCGCCAGAATGACGCCGGAGGGCCGCCAAGACAGCATCTCATAGAGAACGGCTTCTTCGCGGTCCGGCACATAATGGGTCACGCCCACGACGGGCTGCAGGCCGGTATCCTCCAGAACATTGGAAATGCCTGTCATTACCTCAGGATAGACCATGTTTGACAGGGACGGGATGATAACCGCCACAAGGTTCACGCGCTGGCTTGCAAGGGCTCCGGCAATCTTGTTGGGCACATAGCCAAGGCTGCGCGCCGCTTCCAAGACCCGCTCTCGCGTCGCCTCCGAGACGTCGCCGCGATTGCGCAAGACGCGGCTCACCGTCATTTCACTGACGCCAGAAGCCTCTGAGACATCACGGAGGGTCAGGGTTCTGCGGGGCGCGACGGGAGTATTGCTCACAAGTGATGGGCCTTTTGCTGCCGATGATTCTTCTGTTACCGCTAAAACGAAGGCTTGTCCAAGTTTACCTGTAGAGTTATGGTAGCGCTAACGGTATGCAAGACTCGCATTCCCGCGCGCCTTCAAAGCTCTCTCATCAGGCGCGGTGGAACAGGGGGGTGGTGGGCCAAAAGTCATCCCCCTTACTACCCTTCCCCGATAATTTGACCGATCCGGCAGGCGCAAACTCTGGTTGCACAAATCCGCAATTCACCGCATGTAGGCATCAGGTCCTGATCTGGTTTCCTTGGGTCTGCCCGCCTCTTGGCCGAGGCCGCGCGGAGCCAAAAGCGCCAAATTCAGTGCCGACTTAAGATCAACCGACCTGCGTTCCGAAAAGGGCCGCAGTCGCAAAGATGGCCCCGTGGCTCAACTGGATAGAGCAGCCCCCTCCTAAGGGTCTCGCCATCACTCCAACACAACTTTCGGCATTACTTGTAACATCATTCTGTTGTTACATTTATAATTTTAATATGTCCCGTTCAGGCATGGGACACACGCCGAGGCAACTAACTATGAGCAACAAAGCAAGCAACGTCATTCAATTCATGGCAATGAACACAGACAACAAAGACATACATCAGTATGCGTTAAAGGATATGCCCTACAATGAATTGAGAGATGTGGTTGAACAGGAACTACAACAACTCGTAAAGAACGTGCTGCCTCACAACTTCAACCCAGAAGACATAAGGCTTTTAGATACAGTCTTGAGAGAGTTATTATTCACTGACGAATAAGACTAAAGGCAGTGACCATCCGACTTGTGCGGGTGGTCTTACCAACGAAGTGCTTGTCCACAGCGGCAAGCATTTTCTTTTTCCAGGCTTCATTCTTGAGTGACAGGTAGATCGCAAGCACCAGCTTGTCATTGTCTTCCATCTTCTCACTCAGTCCACATCGGACGTAACCATCATC
>JAQWYA010000152.1 GCA_029254215.1 Pseudorhodobacter sp.
GTCATCGAAGTAATCTTCGACCGGATGGAGGCGCTTGGGGCCATGGCCTTCGCTCTCGTTGAAGCGGGGAATGGTTTTCAGATCGACCTTATGGGGTGTTTTGATCTGATCCAGAACGGTTTGCATCCCTTCGTTGAATTTTTCTGTGAAGAAGATGTGGTCATAGCGGCCGCCATTCACGATGAAGGTCGAGACATGGCCTGCCATGGCGGACCAGTGGATGTCAGGCTCCATCGGTTTGCGCCAGCGAATCGTATCGCGGACAAAGAGCAGGAAGCGGCGGAAGCTTTTGATCTGGTCGAAGTCTTCGGTTCCATCCGCGCCGCCGACCTCGATCCCGTATTTCTGGACCAGAAGCGGGACGAGATTGCCGCGGTAGCGTTTGCCATTGCGCTGAATCCCGCAGATCTTGTCGAAGAAGGAGGACAGAACCCTTGTGTAGGGATTGCGAACGCAGGTGAAGGCGTAGCTTTGCTGATTTTTGACGTTCCGCTCAATCAGGGGTTGGCTTTCTTCCTGGGCCCATTTGTGCAGGCCCGACTTGCTGTCATGGATGTCTCCGTCAAAAAAGACGCCATGGTCGGAGTAGTAGAGGATCTGCCCGATGGTTGAGCAGGCACATTTCGGGACAACGCGGTAGACCACGCTTTCCGTTTCCGTCATCCAGGTTCCGGGAAACCCCATTTCTCTCTGCCTCCTTGGCCCGTGCTGCACCTATCCGGGCTTTTGGGCAAATTTGCATCCAAAAGATCAAAGAAACGCTGTCTTTTCAATGAGCGATAAAGCTATTTAGGACAACTATTATCCAAAACGCGGACAATCGTTTCCAATATGGCGAAAATTGCCTACATCCTGCTGTGCCACAAAGACCCTGAGGGCATCATCGCCCAGGCGGAGCGTTTGACGACGGCTGGCGATTATGTCGCGATCCATTTCGACGCGAATGCGCGGGCGGCGGATTTTGAGCGGATCCGGGAGGTGCTGGGGGCGAACCCCTCTGTTGCCTTCGCGCGGCGGCGTTTGAAATGCGGCTGGGGGGAGTGGAGCCTTGTTGCGGCGACGCTGGAGGCGGTTCATGCGGCCTTGAAGGCCTTTCCGCGGGCGACCCATTTCTACATGCTGTCGGGCGATTGTATGCCCATCAAATCGGGGGAATATGCGCGGGCTTTTCTGGACCGGCAGGAAATGGACTACATTGAGAGTTTCGATTTCTTCAAGTCGGACTGGATCAAGACCGGAATCCGCGAAGAGCGGCTGATCTATCGGCATTGGTTCAACGAGCGCAAGCACAAGACGTTGTTCTATGCCTCGCTGGACTGGCAGCAAAAGCTGGGGCTTGCCCGCCCGATTCCGGCCGATCTTCAGATTCAGATTGGCAGTCAGTGGTGGTGCCTGCGCCGTCACACGATCGAGGCGATTGTCAGCTTCTTGCGCCGTCGTAAGGATGTCTTGCGGTTTTTCCGCACGACCTGGATTCCGGATGAGACGTTTTTTCAGACGCTTGTGCGGCATCTGGTGCCCGAGAATGAAATCACCAGCCGCACGCTGACCTTTCTGATGTTCACCGATTATGGGATGCCGGTGACATTCTATAACGACCATTATGATTTGCTGGTCAGTCAGGATTACCTCTTTGCCCGCAAGATCTCGGGCGATGCGCTGGATCTCAAGCAGCGGTTGGGGCAGCTTTATGCCGCCGAAGGGGTTGCGTTTCAGATCTCCAACGAGGGGCGGGGGTTGTTTCAGTTCTTGACGGGGCGGGGCCGGATCGGGCGTCGCTTTGCGCCCCGCTTTTGGGAAACGGAAAGCAGCCTTGGCCGCGACCGCACCCTGATGATGGTGATCTGCAAGAAATGGCATGTCGCCAAGCGATTGGTGGAGCGGATGCGGCAGGTGACGGGCTATCCGGCGGTGGACTATCTGTTCAATGAAGCCTCGACCCCGTTGCCGGACCTTGGGGGGATCCAGTCCACGCTGGAGAAACGCACCCGGCATCGGCGCGCCCTGGTGCGGATGCTGTTCGATTTCAACGGCAATGACCGGCTGATCTTTTGCATTGATCCGGCCAATGTGGATCTGATGCGGGATTTTGCCAGCGACCGGTCCAACGTCAAACTGCTGGAGGTGGAATGTGATTTCACCGATGACTATTTGATCGGTCACGCGCGGCGGGTTGGCTTGGCGGGTGACAAGACCCCGCGGGAGGTGATTGACCGGCTGCTGCCGACGATCCGCTATGATGTGAAGTTTGAAAGCGATCGAATCCGGGATGCCGATTTCAGCGGTCTTTACCGGATCAAGGAGGCAGCGAGCCCGGCGGAAAATGCCGTGGCTTTGGCGCAGTTTCTTGATATTCCTGTTGAGAAGGCGGTCGAAATCGCCTCGACCCATTACCTGTTTGTGGATTGACCGATGCCCTATGACTATGACCCTCAGAACATTTTTGCCCGTATCCTGCGCGGTGAAATCCCCAACAAGACCGTGATCGAGACGGCCCATACGCTGGCCTTTCACGATATCGCCCCGCAAGCGCCGGTGCATGTGCTGGTGATCCCAAAGGGGGCCTATGTTTGTTTTGATGATTTCGCCGCACGGGCAAGCGCCGAGGAGATCGTCGATTTTCACCGTGTGGCCGCGCAGATCTGTGAAATAGCGGATGGGGCAGAGAACAGCCCGCGCGGCTATCGCGTGATCTCGAACGCGGGAGTTGCTGGCGTGCAGGAAGTGCCCCATTACCACCTGCATGTTCTGGGCGGGCGGGCTTTGGGGCGGATGCTGGCGCAGGGCTGAACGGCGGTTTTCCCGCAGGAATCGGGTCGGCTGGGTTTGGGTTCGGATGCAAAGTTGCAAGATGCTCGGGCCTGTCCGGGCGGAAAGCAAGGATCAGCATGCCCCTGAAATTTACAGCCCTTCCAACCGATGCGGTACGCGCCTTGCAAGCGGGCGGGCTGGATGCCAATGGTCAAACCCCTGAGCGACAGATTTCCGATGGGGAGGGAAATCCTTGCAGGCACTGTTTGCAGGATATTCCGGCGGGGGCAGAAATGCTGGTGCTGGCCTATCGCCCGTTTGCATCGCTTCAACCTTATTCTGAAACGGGGCCGGTGTTTTTATGTGCTGACCCCTGCCTGCGGGGCGGAGGTTCGGCGCTGCCCGCCATTCTATCCTCGGAGACCTATAGTCTGCGCGGTTACGGGGCGGATGACCGCATTGTTTACGGCACCGGCGCTGTGGTCGCGCGCGATCGGATCATCGCAGAAGCGGCGCTTCGGCTTGACCTGCCGAATGTGGCCTTTGTGCACATCCGATCTGCGCGCAACACCTGCTTTCAGGTCCGCGTGGATCGGGACTGAGCGCAGCTTTCCAAGACCGGAGGCGCGTGCCGCGCCACTGCTTTCTTACGCCACCTTCGGTGGCTGGGTGCCTCCGGCGGGGATATTTTTAAACAGATGAAACCCGAGGTTAATGCGCCTCGGCCCAGTTTGCGCCTTTGCCTGCGTCGACGGTGATCGGGACCGACAGATGGGCTGCGGGGGCGGCGGCGCCTTCCATAATCTCGCGGGCGGCGGCGATAAGGGGGGCGACGGCCTCTTCGGCGACTTCGAACAGAAGTTCGTCATGGACTTGCAGCAGCATTTTCGCATCCAACCCGGCGATGGCTTTGGGCATGCGCACCATGGCGCGGCGGATGATATCGGCGGCGGTGCCTTGGATGGGGGCGTTGATCGCGGCGCGTTTGGCAAAGCCAGCGCCTGGGCCTTTCGCGCCGATCTCCGGCGTGTGGATCTTGCGGCCAAACAGGGTTTGCACATAGCCCTTGTCTTTGGCGAAGGCGACGGTGGCGTCCATATATTCGCGGATGCCGGGGAAGCGTTCGAAATAGCGGTCGATGAAGCCCTGCGCCTCGGCCCTTGGGATCCGCAGGTTGCGGGCGAGGCCGAAGCCGGAAATCCCGTAGATCACCCCGAAGTTGATCGCCTTGGCCTGACGGCGCACCATCGGGTCCATGCCTTCAACCGGCACGCCGAACATCTCGGAGGCGGTCATGGCGTGGATGTCGATACCATCCTTGAACGCCTGTTTCAGCGCCGGGATGTCGGCGATATGGGCGAGGATGCGCAATTCAATCTGAGAATAATCGAGGCTGACAAGGACGCGGCCTTTCGGGGCCACGAAAGCCTCGCGGATGCGGCGGCCTTCGTCGGATCGGACGGGGATGTTTTGCAGGTTCGGATCGGTGGAAGACAGCCGCCCCGTCACCGCGCC
>JAQWYA010000168.1 GCA_029254215.1 Pseudorhodobacter sp.
GCGGTCGAATTGGTGGAAAGCCGCGATGGCCCGCGCTTTTTCGACCCGAGCCGGAAGGTTGGTCCGCAGGTAGCAGCGGCCATGTTGAAGCATGGGGTGATTGCGCGGGCGATGCCGCAGGGGGATATTCTGGGCTTCGCACCGCCTTTCGTGATTACGCAGGCCGAGATTGACCGGGTTGTCAGCGTGACCCAATCCGCCCTGCGCGAGGTCTTGGGCTAACCGGGCAAAGTTTCAGGACTGATCGCAAAAAAGCCGGGCTTGGGGGCATCGAACCCCCAAGCCCGTCATTGCCATGGAAGACACCAAACGGCCCGCACAAGGCATGGCCTTCAGGGCATCGGGTTTGGAGGAAGGGCGCACGGTGCGCCTCAATGGTGCGGTGCCTTGCGCTCCGCAGCCTTAGGATGACCTGTCAGATATCGTCGCCCATCATCTGACGGGCCGCCGCCCGTCCCAAATCCCGAGAGATGGAGGCAAAGACCGCGTCAAAAGCCGCAAAAAGCGCATTGTTCAGGCTTTGACCGGCTTCGGACATCGAGAACTGGATGTAGCTTTCCAACTCTTCATCGGTCAGCGGGCCATAGGCCAGCGCCAGATAGGGGAACAACCATTGGAGGGTTTCTTCACGGATATCAGCCTCTTGCGCCCAAACGTCGCGCAGCATCTGTTCCTCTGTCATCTCATCGCGGAGGGCACCCTGTTCGGCAAGGCCTTGAAAGAACGCGAGGTTGGAATTCAGCGCGCCCGACACATTCGCCTCGGTCAGATCATTGACCTCGGCAAAGCGTTCCAGCGCCTCAAGGCGGGGGTCCGCATCCTGAGCCATATCCTCAACCCGTGCGCGTGCAGCGTCTTCAACCGCATCGTCGAGCAACGACCGTCGGGCCTCAATCTCCAGCGTCAGGATTTCCTGCCCGAGATCCGAGAGAAAAAACGACTCGATCTGTGCAACGGCTTCAGGGGCGTCCGCGAGCCCGGCCTCCAGAACGCTGTCAAAACGCTGGCGCAGCGTCGCCGGATCATAGATGAGGTCGACAGCCCGGTCCCAGGTTGGCCCGCCGCGCCCTTCCAGCATTTCCTCCTGCAATTGACGGCCATAGGTGATGCCTTCCTGCCGCATGATGTCGATGACATCGTCCATCCTCAAGACGTCCGAAAGACGGGAGATTTGAGCCTCCGACCCGGTCGGCGCTGCGGATTGCGCAGACGCCGCAAGCGGCAGGGCCATCAATGCGGCGCATATGGCGGCAGGCAAAATCCGAAGGGAGAACATGGCAAAAAGCTCCGTTACAGGCTGTATGCCCTACCTAAGGCGTTGGTCCCCCATTGCCAAGTCATCCGCAGGCCGGGCCCGTAAATCCACCGTGAGAATCCGCCGCCTGCGGCGCGTTTTGTGAAAAATCGGACTTGCAACGCGGCGTTGGCCAAGCTAAACGCCCCGACATGACGATCCCCGCCGCGGAGAGGTGCCGGAGTGGTCGAACGGGGCGGTCTCGAAAACCGTTGAGCCTGTGAGGGTTCCCAGGGTTCGAATCCCTGTCTCTCCGCCA
>JAQWYA010000184.1 GCA_029254215.1 Pseudorhodobacter sp.
GTGCTCCTTCAGAATACCAATGATCTGTTCTTCCGTGAACCTTGATCGCTTCATCGTCTGTCTCCTTCGATAGGAACAGACTAACCCAAAAATGCGGACTTTTCAGGGGAGCAGGTCAGCTGCCACGGCTTCGTGCATCTGATGACATCCGATCGCATTGGCAACGCCTGTCCGGAAGGTGCAGGCGATAGCTTGAATTACATTGAAATCTATCCAAAAGATGGGGAATAGCTCAAAGCAAGTCGCGCGCTAACGGGGCGAGGTTACAGCCCTGAAGGGATTGAGAGTGTCTGATCTAACGATGAACCAAGATACCGGCGACAGCTCGCATCAGACTGCAGGAGACACGCTGGACAGCCCACCACCCTTGATAGACGAAGCCATCGCGGCGGGGCTTGTACAAAGACACTATGGTCTCACTTCCGTCGCTAAAGCTTTCGCCTGCGAGCGTGATGCGACCTTCCAGATCCAGACCACCAACGGCCAGCGTTTTACTCTCAAGCTGTCCAATCCTGCCGAAGCCCCGCTGAACACCAATTTCCAGACCGAAGCGATGCTGTGGATGGAACGGATGAACCCCGATCTGCCCGTTCCAAAGATGATGCGCGCATCAGACGGGCGGTACGAAATCCCGGTGCGAATGGCCGACGGTCGCACCAGCATCCTCCGATTATTGACATGGCTTGAAGGCATCCCGGTGGCGGTTGCCGGAACGAGCGAACAGCTACGCGCCAATATTGGGCGTTTGTTGGCCGAGCTTGGTCTGTCCCTCAAGGGGTTCGATCACCCGGCTTCAAGCCTTGATATCCAGTGGGACATCAAGAACGCCTCTCGGCTGCGCCCTATGATTGACGCTCTGTCAGACAAGGCCCTGCGCGCACAACTGTTGGCCGAATTGGACCATTTCGACGCTGAAGTGCAGCCTGCTTTGGCCGGATTTCGTCAGCAGATCATTCATAACGATTTGAACCTCCACAACCTGCTGGTCGGAGCAAATGGCTCTGGCAGAGTGTCCGGGGTTCTGGATTTCGGAGACATGGTCAAAACGCCGTTGGTGATCGATCTGGCTGTCGCGGCCGCCTATATGACCCATCAGCCAGAAGGCGCGCTCCGCTGCGTTACGGACATTGTCGCGGCCTATCATGCCGTAACCCCCCTCCTGCCAAACGAGATTGTGCTTTTGCGCGATCTGATCGTTGCGCGGCTGATGACCACGATCGCCATCACCGAATGGCGCAGTGCCCGCTATCCGCAGAACGCAGCCTACATTCTGCGCAACAACACACCCGCCCGCCTTGGGCTAGAACGTTTCGCGACCCTGCCGCGCGAAGATGTCACCACCGCGCTTTTGCGTGCCTGCAAGATGGAGTGAGAGATGACGAACGATACCGGCATGGTAAACGCTTATGTAGAGGGCGCTGTCGAACTGGATGTGGTGACCTCTGGCATCATCAAGCAGCGCAAAACTCTGCTTGGTCCGGCCTACCGCTTGCTTTATGAGCGTCCCGTTCATTTTGTGCGCGGTGAGGGGGCGTGGCTTTATGATCCCGATGGCAACGCCTATCTGGACGCCTACAACAACGTTACCTCCATCGGGCATTGCCACCCGGCTGTGGTCGCTGCGGTCAGCAGCCAGATGGCGACGCTGACCACAAACACCCGCTATCTGCACGATGACGTGCTCATTTATGCCGAGCGTCTTTTGGCGACCATGCCCGCAGAAATCGGGCACCTGATGTTCACCTGCACCGGGTCCGAAGCCAATGATCTTGCCGTGCGCATCGCGGAAAGCTGCACCGGTGGTCAGGGTATCATCGTGACCGAAACGGCTTATCATGGCGTGACACAGGCGGTGTCGCGTTTTTCGCCCTCGCTGGGCAAGAACGTGGCGCTTGGGGTGAATGTCCGCACCGTTCCGGCACCCGATATCTACCGAAGCCCGACCGGCGACGTGGCCGCGGAGTTCACGGCCCATGTCGAAAGCGCGATCCAAGACCTGAAGCGCCATGGCATCAAGCCAGCGCTGTTCATCTGTGATGGCATTTTCGCCAGCGATGGCGTGTTCGACGCCCCGGCGGGTTTCCTGAAGGGCGCGGTCGACGCGATCCATGCTGCAGGTGGGCTTTATATTGCGGATGAAGTTCAGTCCGGCTTTGGCCGCACAGGCGATGCGATGTGGGGCTTTCAGCGCCACGGCGTGCTGCCCGATCTTGTGACCATGGGCAAGCCGATGGGCAATGGTTACCCCGTCGCTGGCGTCGCCGGTCGTCCCGAAGTGCTGGCGGAGTTTGGCCGGACTGCCCGCTATTTCAATACGTTCGGCGGCAATGCGGTGGCCGCGCGGGCAGCCATGGCCGTGCTTGACGTCATCGAAACCGAAGATCTGCTCGGCAACGCGCAAAAGATCGGCATTTACTTGAAGGAGGGTTTTCGCTCGCTCGCTAAGCGTCATCCGGCCATTGGCGATGTTCGTGGGGCCGGATTGTTCCTCGGGGTGGAAATCGTCTCAGACCGCTCCCAAAAGATCCCCGATGCCGCCAAAACCTCACGTATCGTGAACGGGCTACGCGACGAGCGTGTTCTGATTTCGGCCTGCGCCAAGTCTGCAAACGTCCTAAAGATCCGCCCCCAATTGATCTGCACCCAAAGCGAGGCCGACCTTCTTCTTGAAAAGCTGAGCCTTGTTCTGACGCGCCTGTCCTAATCCATACCAATGCTAAAGCGCGACAGATCGTACCTCTTAGGCCAACCCCTCAGCACTTAACCCGGTGCATTCGTAGAGCTTGCGCGCCCTTTTTTCGTCTCTGGGCGGGTGTTATGCCGCAGATCCCTCATGTTGCTATCCAAGGCATGAAAACGGCCAATTCTTCCGGCGATCCCACTTGCTGGCCTTGGTGATCGGTTACCGTCTGAACGAAATTACCCGCATCCAAAAACTGTGATGGGTGCCAGTCCCAAACCCTGCGTATCGTTCTACGGCGACATGCGTCGCGCTGCCGAGAAAGGCTTATCGCCTTCGCCTTTGACGGAAACGCCGGGGACGAAAAAAGCACTTGTTATGAAAAACGTTTCAATCCGTGCAATCAAAAAACAACCTTGCGCAACTCACAACGCTGCGCGCAGGCATGTTTCCAGAACATCGGCTGACAGGTCAAACGGATTGGCTTTCATCGAGGAAGAGGCTTTGGCATTTTCGGCGATTTGCGTCAGGTTTTGCCCCGAGAGCCACTGGCCGAGCCGGGGCAGCCCCCAGGCCTCGATCATCGTTTCTAACTGATCCAGCGCTTGCGGTGGCGGCACGTTCAGGGCGGCGGCGATCCAAGCTTCGACCTTGTCATAGCGGGATATCCCCGTTCGCGCCGCCATCGCGGCGGTGCGGTTCGCGCGAAACACCGGCACCAGAAGGCGGCCACAAATCACTCCGTGGGGGGCTGCGCAAACGCCGCCGATGACGCCTGCCAGCCCATGCACCGCGCCAAGGCCGGAATTGGCCAAACACAGCCCGCCAAACAGGCTCGCCAAGGCAAGATCATCCCGCGCGGCGGCGTCCTCTGCCTGCATCAACGTGGCAAGGGCCGCGATGCCCTTTGGGATCGCCTCACGGGCCAAAGCATCGGTCACCGGGTTGGCGCGCTTGCACAGATAAGGCTCGATCACCTGCACCACCGCATCCAGACCAGAGGCCAGCGTCACCGATTGCGGGCAGTGATCGGTCAGGGCCGGGTCCACAAGCGCCAGATCTGCCAGCATTCGATTGTCGCGCAGACTGACCTTGCGGCCTTCCGCACCGATCACAGCATTCTTGGTGACCTCCGCGCCCGTGCCTGCCGTGGTCGGCAGGGCGATGAAGGGCAAGGGGTCTGCCTCCAGCGGCAAGCCCTGACCGACGACTTCCAGATGGGTCAGCGGCGGATTTTTGGCCGGGATCAGCGCCGCCAAAGCCTTGCCAAGATCCAGGACCGAGCCGCCCCCCACCGCCAGAACGACATCAGCGCCAAAAGCGCGGCCCTGTGTCAAACCGACCTCAAGCGCGGCCAGCGTCGGCTCTCCCTCACCGCGCAGGGTTTGAACATTGGCACCAGCCGCAAGCAGGGCCTCGACCGCATGATCCGCCCAAGGATGAGAGCCATGGACCAGCAATACCCGCGGCCCAAAGGCCAAGGCGGCACGCAGCGCCTCATCGGCGCGGCCCCTGCCAAAGATCACCTCTTTGGCGGTCAGAAAGCTGAAGCCGTTCAAAACGACATCGTCGCGGCGACGGCCCGCTTCCAATCCGCGTATTTCCGCGCCCGATCCTCTTCTGCCATCAGCGGAGAGAAGGTCTTGTCCAGCGCCCAATTCGCCGCAAACCCCGCCTGATCCGGGTAAAGCCCGGCCCGCTGACCGGCAAGCCATGCCGCGCCAAGCGCCGTTGTCTCGCGCATCACCGGACGGTCCACCTTGGCCCCGACGATATCGGCCAGAAACTGCATCGTCCAATCGCTGGCGGTCATACCGCCATCAACCCGCAGCGTCGGGGCCTCTCCGGTCGTGGTCCAATCGGCCTGCATCGCCTCCAGCAGATCGCGGGTCTGATAGCCGACGGATTCAAGTGCGGCCCGCGCCATTTCCTTCGGCCCCGTGCCACGGGTCAGGCCAAACACGGCGCCCCGGCACTCTGCATTCCAATAGGGCGCGCCAAGGCCCACAAAAGCGGGCACCAGAACCAGCGATTGAAGGGGGTCTGCGGTCTCTGCCAAGGCTTGCGTGTCGCCCGCGTTCTCAATGATGCCGAGCCCGTCCCGCAGCCACTGGACCACCGCCCCCGCGATGAAGATAGAGCCTTCCAGCGCATAGGTCGGCTTGCCGTCCAGCTGATAGGCAATCGTCGTCAAAAGCCGGTTGGAGGACGCGACCGCCGTGTCGCCCGTGTTCAAAAGCGCAAAACACCCGGTGCCATAGGTGGATTTCATCATGCCGGGGGCAAAGCAGGCCTGCCCGA
>JAQWYA010000188.1 GCA_029254215.1 Pseudorhodobacter sp.
GCCTGCCCAAATATTCCAACGGGCGGCGCGACGACTTCCTCCAGATGCAATACCTCCGCGCCATGGCCGAGGTCTGGACGTCCGCGCAAAACCCCCTCTCGCCGGTCTATGAGGCCCCGATGGTCGATTGGGCGCATTCCTACGCCTGGGCTTGGGATGCGCGCCCCTTTCCGGCCTTTCCCAACACGCTCGATCTGTGGACCGATGGCACGAATTACCCCCGTGGCCATTGGCTGACGGGGCGGGCCACCAATCAGCCGCTGGCCTCTGTGGTGGCGGACCTGTGTGAAAGGGCGGGGCTCAGCGCCTTTGACAGCGCGTCCCTGCGCGGTGTGGTGCGCGGCTACATCCCCGAAGGTGTCGGCACAGCCCGCGCCGCCCTCCAGCCCCTGATGCTGGTCTATGGGTTCGAGGCGGTGGACCGTGACGGGCTCTTGCGGTTTCAGATGCGCGCGGGGGCCAAAGCCACGCCGCTGCCGCGCGACCATCTGGCCGTGGTCAGCGCCCTTGAAGGCGCTTTGGAAACCGCCCGCGCGCCCGCCGCCGAAATGGCAGGCCGTGTCCGCCTCGGCTTTGTCGAGGCTGAGGCCGATTACGCCATCCGGCAGGTCGAGGCGATCTTCCCCGACGATCAAAGCCGCGCCGTCTCGCACTCCGAACTGCCTCTGACCCTGACCGAAGCCGAAGGGCTTGGCATCGTCGAACGCTGGCTCTCCGAGGCACGGGTCGCCCGCGATACCGCCCGCTTTGCCCTGCCGCCCTCGTTGCGGCGCTACGGGGCGGGGGATCTGGTGTCGCTGGAAGGCATCACCTATCGCATTGACCGCATTGAACAATCCGAAGCCGGGCTGGTCGAGGCCCTGCGCAGCGATCCGTCCCTTTATGACCCTTCGGATGCGGTGGAAACCCGCGTCGCGGTCCCGCGCTTTGTCGCCTCTGGCCCGGTTTTCCCGCTGTTCATGGATCTGCCACTGTTGACGGGCGAGGAGGCGCCGCAAGCCCCGCATATCGCCGTCACCGCAACCCCTTGGCCGGGCCCCGTCGCGGTCTGGAGCGCGGTCAGCGACGCAGGCTATGCGCTCAACCGGCTGGTCGAGGCCCCGGCGACGCTGGGGGTCACGCTCTCGCCGCTTTTTGCTGCGCGCCCCGGCCTGTGGGACCGCTCGGAACCGCTCCAGGTCCGCCTCAGCCGTGGCACGCTCAGCGCCGCCAGCCCGGAGGCGGTGCTGTCGGGGGCCAATCTGATGGCCATCGGCGACGGCTCCCCGGAAAACTGGGAGCTGTTCCAATTCGCTGACGTGCTGATGACCGGCCCCGACAGCTACGAGGTCTCAACCCGCTTGCGCGGCCAGTTGGGCAGCGATGGCATCATGCCGCCCGTCTGGCCTGCGGGCAGCTATGTCGTCTTGCTGGACCGCGCGCCGGTGCAGATTGATCTGGCGCTGGCGGCGCGCGGCTTGATCCGCAACTACCGGATCGGCGCGGCCACCAAGGGCCTTGACGACCCGATGGTGCAGCACCGCGTCACGGCCTT
>JAQWYA010000211.1 GCA_029254215.1 Pseudorhodobacter sp.
CCTGCGCCAAGATCATCCGCTCTTATCTGCAAGCCGTTGGCGGCACGCCCGAAGCGCTGGTTCTGGGCGCCGATCCCTTGCGCGCCCCCCTCCATCTGGCCGCGTTGGCCAATGGCGTGGCGGGCCATGCGCTGGATTGGGATGACACCGCCATGTCGCTGGAAAGCGACCGATCCGTTCTGATCCACCCGACGATGCAGCCGCTTTGCGCCGTCCTCGCCCTAGGGGGGCAGCAAGGCGCCACCGGGGCCGAGATCCTCGCCGCCTTCGTTCTGGGCTTCGAGGTGCAGGTGAAAATCGCCGAGGCGATTGATCCTGCCCATTTCACCGGGGGGCGCGGCTTTCATTCCAGCGGCACGATCGGCGTTTTCGGTGCTGCGGTCGCGGCCAGCAAACTCCTGCGCTTGTCAGAGCCTCAGATCACCCATGCGCTGGCGATTGCCGCGACCATGTCGGCGGGTCTGGGCGTGAACCATGGCACGATGTCAAAACCCCTGAACATGGGCCGCGCCGCCGAAACCGGGGTCACGGCCGCGCGGCTGGCCAGCCTTGGCTTTGACGGCCCGAAACACGCTTTGGAAGGCGGGCGCGGCTTCTTTGAGGCGTTCGGCGGCGGCGTTGACGCCACGAAAATCATGGGCCGTCTGGGCGCGCCTTGGGCGATCCTCGTGCCGGGCACCTCGATCAAACCCTATCCTTCGGGCGTCGTCGGCCACCCCGGCATGGATGCGATGAAGGCCCTCGTCTGCGCGCATGACATCCAGCCCGCGCAGGTCGAAACCATCCTTGTGCGCACCGGGCCAAACGTGATCGCCCCCGGCCCCTTGCGGCATCTCCTTGCCAAAACCGCGCTGGAGGCCAAGTTCTGCGTGGCCTTCCAGATGGCCGCCATGGTGCTGCGCCGCAAAGCCGGGCTGGCCGAATTCTCGGATGATTTCGTCGCCTCCGAGGCCTGCCAATCCCTGCAAAAACGTGTCACGGCCGTGATTGACCCCGCGATTGAGGCGATGGGCAAGGACAAGGTGGTCTTTGACATCACGCTGACCACCAAGGACGGTCAGACCTATTCGCAGCGCTCGGCAGAGCATTACCGCGGCGGGCCTCTCAACCCGCTGAGCTGGGATGAGATTTGCACGAAGTTCCGCGATTGCGCCGGGGCCAGCCTGACGCCAGCGGCACAAGACCGCATCATCGATCAGGTGGACAGGCTCGACCGCCTCGACACGATCTCTGACCTGCTGGAGGCCGCCTGCGCCCGTCCCTCCCCCTAAAAACCTGATGCGGGCCACAAACGCCCCGGCCATGATCTCAACCCCAAAGCGGCTGGAAAGCCACGGCCCGCGCACGCCCTCCGAGACTTGAAACCCGGCTTGCCTTGACTTCTGCCAGCCTCTGGCCCAGCACCATCGCTCAAGGGTTTCGTCTTTGGTAAAGGTTGCCCCCATGTTCGCCTGGTTTGAACGCCGCATCGCCCCCTATCCCGATCAGCAACCCGGCATGCCGCCGCGCTCGCTCTGGCGATTTGTGCTGCATTACAGTCAGGGCGCGCTGCCTTGGCTGATCTTGCTCGGGGTTGGCTCCGGCACCATCGCGGTGATCGAGGTGACGCTGTTTGGCTGGCTTGGCGAATTGATCGACCGACTCTCCGACACCCCGCCCGAGGTCTTCTGGGCGCAAGAGGGCCGCCGCCTTGCCTTCATGGCCTTCTGCTTGCTGATCGTGCTGCCCGCCCTGCACACCGCCAGCTCCCTCGTTCTGCATCAATCCCTGATGGGCAACTTTCCCCAGCGTATCCGCTGGCAGGCGCACCGCTATTTGCTGCGCCAATCGGTCGGCTATTTTCAGGATGAATTTGCGGGCCGGATCGCCCAGCGCCTGATGCAGACCGCCCTTGCCGTGCGCGAAGTCACGATGAAGATCATGGATGTCGGCAGCTATGTCGTGATTTACTTTCTGGGAGCGATGGTGCTTGCTGCCGGGCAGGATTGGCGGCTGGCTGTCCCCTTCCTGCTTTGGGCCATCGCTTATGGCGCGATGCTGTGGCAGATCGTGCCGCGACTGGGCCGCGTGGGCCAAGAACAGGCCGATGCCCGCAGCGAGATGACGGGCCGTATCGTTGACAGCTACACCAATATCGCCACCGTCAAACTCTTCTCCCATTCCGACCGGGAAGAGCGGTGGATGCGCGATGGCATGGATCGTTTCCTCGTCACCGTCCACCGGCAGATGCGGCTGTCCAGCACGCAGGATATCGTGCTGAACCTCATCAACGTCTGGCTGGTCGCCTCGGTGACGGGTCTGGGCCTTTGGCTGTGGTCCGAAGGGCAGATCGCGGTCGGGGCGGTGGCCATCGCCGTGCCGCTGGCGCTGCGCCTGAACAATATGGCCCATTGGATCATGTGGGAATTTGCCTCCCTCTTTGAAAACATCGGCACCGTGCGCGACGGGATCACCAGCCTCGCCCTCCCCCGCGAGGTGCGCGACGCCCCCGATGCAAAACCCCTGCTGCGCGGCCCCGGAGAGATCCGGTTCGAGGCTGTCACCTTCCGCTATCGCGGCATGGCGGGCGCGCAGCCGATGGCCGTTCTCGACACTCTGGATCTGCACCTGCGTCCCGGTGAACGGGTGGGGCTCATTGGGCGGTCCGGGGCGGGCAAATCCACCCTGATCAACCTCCTCTTGCGCTTTCACGACATCGAAGAGGGCAAGATCACGATCGACGGGCAGGATATCCGGACCGTGGCGCAGGACAGCCTGCGCGCCGCCATCGGCGTTGTAACGCAGGACAGCTCTCTTTTGCACCGTTCGGTGCGCGAAAACATCACCTATGGCCGCCCCGATGCCAGCGAAGAGGAAGTCCAGAACGCCCTGCGCATGGCCGAGGCCGACAGCTTCGTGCCCGATCTTTCCGACAGCTATGGTCGCCGCGGGCTCGATGTCCATGTCGGCGAACGCGGCGTCAAACTGTCCGGCGGGCAACGCCAAAGGATCGCCATCGCGCGGGTCGCCCTGAAAGACGCGCCGATCCTGATCCTCGACGAGGCGACAAGCGCCCTCGACAGCGAGGTGGAAGCCGCAATCCAATCGCGGCTGGAGGTGCTGATGCAGGGCAAGACCGTCATCGCCATCGCCCACCGCCTGTCTACGATTGCCGCGATGGATCGTTTGATCGTCATGGATCAGGGCCGCATCTTCGAACAGGGCAGCCACGCCGAACTTCTGGCGCGGGACGGGCTTTATGCGCGCCTGTGGCAACGGCAATCCGGCGGGTTTCTGGCCCCGGACGACGCCCCAGCCGCGTAAGGCCGCCCGCGCCTAGCCGGGGTCGCCCTGCCGGTTGCCCTCGGCGTCCAACCACCAGCAGATCTGCTCCCCCTCAGGGCGCAAGCGGCTGTCGTCCTCGGGGCTGGCAGGGCGCAGCGCGCGAAAGCAGGTCAGCCCCGCGATTGTCACCTCCCCCGTGGCCGTATGGCCAAAACGGGCGGACATGACCTTGTCGATCAGATAGGGCGTCAGTTCGTCGGGCCGCGCGATGTCGGGGTCGGCGATAATCTCGGCCAGACGCTGTCGCTTGGCCTCTTCGGCGGCCAGAATCTCGCTGACCTCGGCACGAAAGGCGGCTTCGGTGGCGATATAGGCGTCCAGCGTCGGCAGCGATTTCTGCGCCGGTTTCTTCAGCTTGATCTCGCCCTTGAAATACAGCGATTTCAGAACCTGCGCGCCGATGGGCGAGGTCAGCTTGACCGTCCCGTCATAGAAGGCAAGGGCCTTGTCTTCGGGCGTCAGCGGCACAGAGGCAGGCCGCCCGTCCAGCACGGCACGGCGCAGCAGGGCCAAAGCCGGGGTCCGGTGAATATTGGGGATCATGTCGATCACCGCCAAAGCGGGCTTCATACGCGCCCGAATGTCCCACAGCATTGCAAATGCCCCCTTTCGCCCCGAAACCGGCTGGTCTTGCGGCCTGTCATAGCCAGCCCGCCCCCCGCAGTCCACCCGCCACAGTCCACCCGAAGCCACCCACCAGCAGCCCCCATGCGAAAGGGGCGCAAAGGCATCTCCGCCCCGCGCCCCCTTGGCTGCACCCCAAGTGCCCCCGATCCGGGGCGCTTGATGCCTGATTACCCTGCGGTCGCCAAGTCCCTCCGGCGACCGCAGGTCTTTGACTTAGAACGTTTTCTTGAACCCGATGCTGCCCACATAGCCCGTGGTCCCGCTCTGGCTCAAGGATGCAGAGGCGCTGAAGTTCAGGAAAGACCCCGCCCCCAACTCGCGCACGACAGAGCCTGAAAGATAGGCCCATGTCCGATCCGGACGCGGCGCCGAAACCGCCCCGAGGGTCGAGGCCGTCGGCCCCAGCGCCACGAACAGCGGCGCGTCGTTCAGATCATGCTCGACCGAGCCGCGCAGGTTGAACTTCCACTCCGGCATGCTGACGGGCGAAATGATCGCCGACAGACCAAGCGTGATCCGCTCTGCCTTATACTCGCTGCTGCCGTAAGACAGGCTGGCCGCGCCATCGGATTCCGTGAACCCGTCAATCGACACTTTTTCATGCGTGTAATGGGCGAAGGGGTTCAGCAAAACCTCCTCCGACACCGGCAGCATCGCCCCGCCGCCAATCCGCGCGAAACGATAGCTTCCGTCCGTTTCCGCCTTGTACGTCTCCGTCACCGGACCCAGCGCAAAAGACCGCGTGATGTCGGACACATCGATCGACCCGCCGCCGACCGCCGCGTTCAGATAGAAGGTCTTGGACAGCGCCACTTGGCCAAACAACGCCCCCACGACAAGGTCAGAGTCAAACCCGCCGCGATCCCCGTCAAACGTGACCTGACCCCGGTCAAAGCTGATCCCGGCCCCGATGGTCGCATTGGGCAGGATCGGCACGTCAAAGCCGGCCTTTGCGACCTGCGTGGACCCGCTCAGCCCCGGCGTGACCTGCTGTTCCTCGCTTTTGTAGCTGCCTGCCTCAAAGCTCGCGAAAAAGTCGATCTGGCCCACGGCGCGGCGCGCCCGTTCGCCGTTCTCATCGGTGTAGAACAGAACCGTCGGGTTCATCCGGTTTTCAATCGACAGGCTTTGTTGGCGCAGCGCCGTCATCGTCGCCACCGAGATTGCCCCGGTCTGGGTCGCGGCCTGCAACCCGGCAAAAGCCGCTTGCCCGAACAGCGCATGGGCGCTGGTGGTCGGGTGGACCCCATCCGCAAAGACCCGCTGTTCGCTGTC
>JAQWYA010000212.1 GCA_029254215.1 Pseudorhodobacter sp.
ACGGTAGACATGGTCCGTCAGATCCCCTGCCGCAAACACACCGGGGATCGAGGTTTGCGTCGTGCCCGGTTTCACCTTCACATAGCCGCCATTGTGCAGCTCCAGCTGGTCCTTCACCAATTCCGAAGCGGGCGCATGGCCAATCGCCACAAAGAAGCCCGCGCAGGGGATATCGGTGATCTCATTCGTCTCGACATGGCGGGCGCGTACTGCAGTGACGCCCAGCGGGGTCTCATCGCCCAAAACCTCGTCGACGGCGTGATTCCAAAGCACCTCGATCTTGGGGTGTTTGAACAACCGGTCCTGCATGATCTTCTCGGCGCGCAGACTGTCGCGGCGGTGCACCAGCGTCACCTTGCTGGCGAAATTCGTCAGAAACAGCGCCTCTTCGACCGCCGTGTTACCGCCGCCGATCACCACAACCTCTTTGCCACGATAGAAAAAACCGTCGCAAGTTGCGCAGGCCGAAACGCCAAAGCCCTTGAACTTTTCCTCAGACGGCAGGCCAAGCCATTTTGCCTGCGCGCCCGTCGCCAGAATGACCGCATCGGCGGTAAAGGTGATGCCACTATCGGCATGGGCCGTGAAGGGCCGCTTCGACAGGTCAAGGCTGGAGATGTAATCAGAGATCACCTCGGCCCCCATCGCCTTGGCATGGGCCTCCATCCGGACCATCAGGTCGGGGCCTTGCACTTCGGTATCGCCGGGCCAGTTTTCCACTTCGGTCGTGATGGTCAACTGGCCACCCGGCTGCAAGCCTTGAACAAGGATCGGGTTCGTCATCGCGCGCGCGGCATAGACCGCCGCCGTATAGCCCGCAGGCCCCGACCCGATGATGAGGATTTTGCTGTGACGTGTCTCGGCCATGATGCCCTCCGCATTCGCTTTGATGTCATATAGGCGCTGCGGCGGCGGTCGGAAAGCCCAGAAGGGCCGCTGGGGCCGCCGAGACAATTTCTTGCGCGGTGTTGAAATAATATTGCGCATACTGGGTGAAAAACATAAGGTCCGGCAAGAAAAACAAGAGTATCAGGGAGCAGACAGCCATGGCCGGATCGAAACTGGACCCGATCGATCGTCAGATTCTGGCGCAATTGCAGGCTGATGGGCGCATGACCAATGTCGAACTGGCCAAGCGCGTCGGTATTTCTGCGCCGCCCTGTCTGCGCCGGGTCCGCACGCTGGAAGAGGCCGGCTATATCAAAGGCTATCACGCCGATATTGACGCCCGCGAGATGGGGTTCGAGGTGCAGGTCTTCGCGATGGTCCGGCTGCACAGTCAGGCCGAGGGTGATCTTTCGACCTTCGAGGGCCGGTGCCGGGCTTGGCCGCTGGTCCGCGAATGCCACATGCTGAACGGAGAGATCGATTTTATCCTGAAATGCGTGGCCCCGGATCTGTCCTCGTTCCAAAGCTTCCTGACGGGCGATCTGTTGAAGGCTGAAAATGTGGCCTCGGTGAAAACCAGCCTCGTGATCCGTTGCGCCAAGGATGACCCCGGTGTGCCCTTTGATGTACTGGAAGCGCGTCTGAACAAATCGGCCTGATTTGCGTTCAGCCGTCTTCTGCGGGGCAGTAGGGGTGCTGGAAAAAAGGCTCTGACATCAAAGCGCTAGAAACAAAATGGGCGGCCCCTGAATGACATGCCAGAGGAGCATATCAGGACCGCCATTTTGAAAACCCGACAAACAAGCTGAAGAGGGTACCCTGGGCCATTTGCCCTTCGGTTTTACCA
>JAQWYA010000219.1 GCA_029254215.1 Pseudorhodobacter sp.
CCCGTCTTGATCGGATCACCGCCAGAAACGGCAGCCGCCGCAAAGCTGGCAAGCCCGACAGGGGGCGTCACATCTGCCATGATCCCGAAATAGAACACAAAGAGATGCACCGCGATCAGAGGCACGATCAGGCCGTTCTGCTGGCCCAGGGTCACGATGACAGGGGCAAGCAGCGCCGAGACAACGATATAGTTGGCCGTCGTCGGCAGGCCCATCCCAAGGATCAAGGACAGGATCGCCGTCAGGATCAGGATAGCCATGATATTGCCGCCTGACAGCACCTCGACCACATCCGCAAGCGCCGACCCCACGCCCGTCTGGCTGACAGCGCCGACAATGATGCCCGCCGTTGCAGTCGCAATGCCGATGCCGATCATATTGCGTGCGCCGGTCACCAGCCCGTCAATCAGATCGGTGCCGCCCGCCTTGATCGCCGCCCCAAGGTCGCCCTGCTTGCGCAGGATCGCCAGCAAGGGGCGCTGTGTCACCAGAATGAACACCATATACGTCGTCGCCCAGAAGGCAGAAAGGCCGGGGGAAAGGCGGTCCACCATCAAGGCCCAGACCAGAACAACCACGGGCAGAATGTAATGCAGACCCGAGCGGATCGTCGGACCCGGCAGCGGCAACTTGGTGACGGGTGCGTTCGGATCATCCAGCTTCAAGGGCGGTTGCTTGGCGGCAATCGCCAGCAGGCCGATGTAAACCGCCGTCAGGAAGGCAAAGATGATATAGCCCGCCGTGGCCGGGAACATCGGACGAATCCAGCCCATGCCATAGTAGACTGCAAAGGAGATCGCGCAGATCGCGGCGATGGTGAACACAATTCCGATCAGGCGTTGCACGATCGGCTTGGGTGTATAGGCGCGCGGCAAGCCTTCCATCCCGGCCTTCATCGCCTCCAGATGGACGATATAGACCAGCGCGATATAGCTGATGACCGCGGGCAGGAAGGCGTGCTTGACCACGTCAAAATAGGGAATGCCCACATATTCGACCATCAGAAAGGCCGCAGCCCCCATGACCGGCGGCATGATTTGCCCGTTGACCGAAGAGGCCACCTCGACCGCGCCCGCTTTTTCAGCCGAAAACCCGACCTTCTTCATCAGCGGAATCGTGAAGGTGCCGGTGGTTACCACATTGGCGATGGACGAGCCCGAGATCAGCCCCGTCATGGCCGACGACACCACAGCGGCCTTGGCCGGACCGCCTCGCATATGGCCCATCAGACTGAAGGCGACCTGAATAAAGTAATTCCCCGCCCCGGCCTTATCCAGCAAAGAGCCGAACAGCACGAAGAGGAACACGAAAGAGGTGGAAACCCCAAGGGCGATCCCGAACACGCCTTCGGTGGTGATCCATTGGTGGTTCACGATCTCGGACAGATTATTGCCCTTATGCGCGATGATCGAGGGCATGTTCGGCCCCAGCACCGTGTAAAGCAGGAACACCGATGCCACGATCATCAGCGCCGGCCCCAGCGCGCGGCGCGTGGCCTCCAGCAGCAGCAGAATACCGGCCACGGCCACGACGAAATCCTGCGTGATCGGCGCGCCAATGCGGCCCGAGATGTCCCGGTAGAACACAAACAGATAGATCGCGGTCAGCGAGGCCAGAATCGCAAGCGCCCATTCCCAAACCGGGATCCGGTCTTTGGGAGAGCCGAGCACAACACAGCCCGCAACGGCCAGCGCCATCGGCATGATCCACCAGACCGAAGACCCTTCCTTGGCCGAGAGCATAAGAAGTGCTCCAAGGATCAATGGCACGCCCACGCCAAGCGCCAGCTGCACGGTTGACCGCGTGGCGGGAAAAGCCGCAAAAGCCAGAAACACCGCGAAGGCCAGATGGATGGACCGCGCCTCGGTATCGTTGAACACCCCAAAGCCAACCATGAAGGGAATGGGGGAGGCGATCCAGATCTGAAACAAGGACCACACCAGCGCCACGAGCATCAGAAAGACGCCGACCGACCCTGTTGTGCCCCGGGCACCGGTGTCAGAGGAGGCGACCAGCGCGTCAAGCTCTTCCTGACTGAGGCCCGATACGGCCTCTGACGCGGCCCCTTTAGTGTCACTCGTGGTCATCATGTCCCCCTGATCCGCCGCTTTCGGGCGTTGTCATTCGTGATGCGGAATAAAATGCATTGAAACGATGCGCGCTCTGCCAAGGGTGGCGTTCCGCAAGGCGGCGCGAAGGGCCCGTCCCCGAATGGGGACGGGCCAGAGAGGTTACTGCAACCAGCCACGCTCTTTGTAGTACTCCGCTGCACCCGGGTGCAGCGGAGCAGACAGACCGTCAGCGATCATTTCCTCTTCCTTGAGGTTCGCAAAGGCAGGGTGCAGGCCCTTGAAACGATCAAAGTTGTCGAAGACCGCTTTGACGACCTGATAGATCACGTCCTCGGGCACATCTTCCGACGTCACGAAGGTCGCCTTCACACCGAAGGTCGGAGTATCATCCGGCGAGCCTGCATACATGCCGCCTGGAACGCTGGCCTTGGCATAGAACGGATTGTCCGCGATCAGCTTGTCAATCGCTTCGCCTTCCACCGGAACGAGGTTCGCCTCGACGGTCGAGACAGCCTCTTGGATGGACCCGTTCGGGTGGCCGACGGTGTAGATGATCGCGTCAACCTTGTTATCGCCCAAAGCGGCTGCCTGTTCGGCGGGCTTGAGTTCGGAGGCGAGCGAGAAGTCGGCCATCGTCCAGCCCTTCGCGGCCAGAACAACCTCCATCGTAGCCAACTGGCCCGAGCCGGGGTTGCCCACGTTCACGCGCTTGCCCTTGAGATCGTCAAAACTGGCGATATTGGCATCCTTGCGGGCAATCACGGTGAAGGGCTCACCATGAACCGAGAACACGGCGCGCAGTTTCGGCACGCCCTTGCCTTCGAATTGCGAGCTGCCGTTGAAGGCGTGGAACTGCCAGTCAGACTGGGCCACGCCCATGTCCATGTCGCCCGCTGCAATCGCATTGATGTTGGCGATGGAACCACCGGTCGACGGGGCCGTACATTTCAGGCCATGATCTGCCGAACCACGGTTCACAAGACGGCAAATCGACTGACCCACCACAAAGTAAACGCCCGTCTGGCCGCCTGTCCCGATCGTGATGAACCGCTCTTCGGCGACGGCGGACCCGGCTGTTACAGCCATGGCCCCGGCGGCCAGAATTTTTGTCCAATGATTCATATTCGCTCTCCTGTCATTTATCCAAGGGACGGCGAAGCGTATTCCGCCCACCCTGCATCCTTCGCCCAAAGGCTCGGACAATGCGATTATCGCTTGTGTATCCGAATGTCGGATACGATGTTTTCAGGCGGCCCGGCACCATGGCAACCGGCGGTCCGCCCCTATTTGGAAAAGGCCCCGCGCCGAGACGCTTAACCCGATCCGAAAAAGCGCCGCCCCTTTTTTGGGCGTGTCACCTTTTCCCTCTCCTGTCGTGGCCGCCCTCTTGGCCGGCCGGGTTTGCTGATTTTACCAGCCCATTATTTAAGCTTAGACCCGTTCAAAATAATAAGCAACCGACTCATCTTTTTACAATCATCGTTTGGTGTTTGGGACCGTTTGCCTTAGGGTAAGCTGATGGATGATCTTGGAAATAAAGGTTTCGCCGGAGAGATCGGGCCGATTGATATCGGCCTGCGGCTGCGCACTGTGCGGGCCTGTCGCAATCTTTCGCAACGAGAATTGGCGCGCCGCGCCGGGGTGGCGAATGGCTTGATTTCGCAGATCGAGCAGAACCACTCCAGCCCCTCCGTCTCAACCATCAAGCGGATTCTCGACGCGATCCCCCTGACGTTGGGGGAGTTTTTCGCCGATGATTTCGTCGAAGAACTGCCCGACCCCAGCAAGATCTTCTTTCGGGCGGATGAATTGCGCAACATCAACCCAAACCGGCTATCCCGGTCGCGCAAGGCCAATCTTAAGGCAATTTCGCTGCTTCAGGTCGGGGACGCGCGCGGGCGCAGCCTGCAAATGCTGCACGAACGCTACGCGCCGGGCGCGGATACGGGGCTACAGCCCTACCGCCATGAGGCGGAAGAGGCCGGCATTATCATCTCTGGCGTGATCGAATTGACGGTCGGGGATAAGGTCGGAGTGTTGGGGCCGGGGGATGCTTATCTTTTCGACAGCCGGGTGCCGCACCGGTTTCGCAACACAGGCAAGGTCGATTGCGTGATCGTTTCCGCCTGCACTCCGCCGTCTTTTTGACGCCTCTCGCCCCCCTTTAACGCCTTATCGCAGCCAAGAGAATCAGTCGGCACCAAGGCGCGCCGCGCTGACAGCCCCCCCCGAAAACGGCGGCCCGTCAGACCATGCCATGCGTCTTGCTGGTGACAAAACCCGTGATATCTGCTGCGGGCCGAGCCCCGGCAAGTCGGGCAACCTCGCGCCCGTTTTGATAGAGGATCAGGGCAGGAATGCCCTGAATGCGCGCGCGCTCGGCTATTTTTGGGTGATCTTGAGTGTTTATTTTAGCAAATCTGGCCTTCCCGCTCAGGATTTTCGCCGCCTTGGAAAATTCCGGGGCCATCATCCGGCAGGGGCCGCACCACGGCGCCCAATAATCCACCACAAGCGGGAGGCTGTCATTGCGGGTCGCTTTGTCATGCGTTGCCGGGTCAAGTTCCGCCACCCGCCCCTCCAGCAAAGGGTCGCCGCAAGAGCCGCATTTCGGCCCAGACGCCAGCTTGTCTGCGGGAAATCGGTTCATCTGGCCGCAGGTCATGCAGCAAAGTTTCACGGGATCAGCCATCATCGCCTCACATTCTCGTTTCAGAATATATATCTGATCGAACCGCGCCCGCTACAAGTCCTGCACCATAGAAAAAAGGGGCCGGACAACCGGCCCCTTCGGGAATCTTGGCTTATTCCGCCGCCTCGGCGTAGCTTTCAACGGGCGGGCAGGTGCAGATCAGGTTTCGGTCGCCATGCACGTTATCGACCCGGCCAATGGGCGGCCAGTATTTGTCGACGCGGAACGCACCGGGCGGGAAACATCCCTGTTCGCGCGGATAGGCGCGCGTCCAGTCTGCGACCAGATCCTCCACCGTGTGGGGCGCGTGACGCAGAGGGCTGTCTTCGGCCGAAATCTCACCCGCCTCGACCGCGCGCACTTCGGCCCGGATCGCAAGAAGGGCGGTGATAAAGCGGTCAATCTCGGCCTTGGTTTCGGATTCAGTGGGTTCAACCATCAAGGTGCCGGTCACGGGCCAAGACATGGTTGGCGCGTGAAACCCGTTGTCAATCAGACGCTTGGCGATGTCATCCACCGTAACACCGACCTCTGCGAAGGGGCGTGTATCAAGGATGCATTCATGCGCCACACGGCCCTTGTTGCCCATGAACAGGATATCGTAAGCCCCGCGCAACCGCGCTGCGATGTAATTGGCGTTCAGGATCGCCACACGGGTCGCCTGCGTCAGCCCTTCCCCGCCCATCATCAGGCAATAAGCCCATGAGATCAGAAGGATACTGGCCGAGCCATAGGGCGTGGCCGAAACCGGGCCCTCGACGCCCCCGCTTTCGGGATGACCCGGCAGATAGGGCGCAAGATGCGCACCAACGCCAATCGGGCCCATGCCGGGGCCGCCGCCGCCATGCGGGATAGCGAAGGTCTTGTGCAGATTGAGGTGGCTCACATCGCCGCCGATCTTGCCGGGCTTCACCAGCCCGACCAGCGCGTTCATATTCGCCCCGTCGATATAGACCTGCCCGCCGTGGTCATGGGTAATCTGGCAGACCTCGCGCACGGTTTCCTCGAACACGCCATGGGTGCTGGGATAGGTGATCATGCAGGCCGCAAGCTTGTCGCCCGCCGCCGCCGCCTTGGCGCGGAAATCGTCCAGATCGACATCGCCGTTCGGGGCCGATTTCACCACCACAACCTTCATCCCCGCCATCTGCGCCGAGGCCGGGTTCGTCCCATGCGCCGAGGTCGGGATCAGGCAGATATCGCGATCCGCCCCGCCATTGGCGCGGTGATAGGCCTGAATCGTCAACAGCCCCGCATATTCGCCCTGCGCGCCGGAGTTGGGCTGCATGCTCATCGCGTCATAGCCGGTGATTTCGCAAAGCTTCGCGGCCAGATCGTCAATCGCCTCTTTGTAGCCAAGCGCCTGATCGGTGGGCACAAAGGGGTGAAGGCTGCCAAATTCGGGCCAGGTGATCGGCATCATTTCGGCGGCGGCATTCAGCTTCATCGTGCAGGAACCAAGCGGAATCATCGCCCGATCAAGGGCCAGATCGCGATCACTGAGGCGGCGCATGTAGCGCATCATCTCAGATTCCGCGCGGTTCATGTGGAACACCGGATGGGTCAGGTAATCCGTTTCCCGCAGCATCCCGGCCCCAAAGCCCAGTTCCGCGCGATGCGGCGGCACGCCCTCGATCCCGAAGGCGCGCAGCACGCGGATCAGCACTTTCTCATCCGTCGTCTCATCCAGCGAGATGCCGACGCGGTCCTGCCCGATCTTGCGGAAGTTCAGCCCTTCATGCCGAGCCGCTGCCAGAATCCCGGCCTGCCCCACGCCGACCTCAACCGTGATCGTGTCAAAGAACGCCTGTGGCGAGACTTTTGCCCCTGCGGCCAGCAGCGCCCGCGACAGACGAACGGCGCTGAAATGCACCCGTTCTGCAATGGCGCGCAGGCCAAGGGGGCCGTGGAACACCGCATAGAACGAGGCCATGACCGCCAAAAGCGCCTGCGCGGTGCAGACATTCGAGGTGGCTTTTTCACGCCGGATATGTTGCTCGCGGGTCTGGAGGCTAAGCCGATAGGCCTTGTTGCCCCGCGCATCGATGGACACGCCGACAATCCGCCCCGGCATCGACCGTTTCAGCGCGTCCGTGCAAGACATGAAGGCCGCATGCGGCCCGCCATAGCCCATCGGCACCCCAAAGCGCTGGCTGGAGCCGATGGCAATATCGGCCCCCATCGCGCCCGGTTCCTTGAGCAGCGTCAGGGCCAGAAGGTCCGTGGCCACAACGGCAATCGCCTTGGCCGCATGAAGGGCCGCGATTTCGTTTGTGTAGTCAACCACATGGCCATAGGTGCCGGGGTATTGGAAGATCGCCCCAAACACATCCCCCGCCACCAGCTCAGAGGGGTCACCGACAATAATCTCGATCCCGAGGGGGCGGGCGCGGGTTTGGATGACGGCAATCGTCTGCGGATGGCAGTTACGGTCCACAAAGAAGGCGCGGGCTTTGGATTTGGCGCTGCGTTCGGCCATTGTCATGGCTTCGGCAGCGGCGGTCGCCTCATCCAGAAGGCTGGCGTTTGCAATGGGAAGGCCCGTCAGATCCGACACCATGGTCTGATAATTCAGCAGCGCCTCAAGCCGCCCTTGGGCGATTTCGGGCTGATAGGGCGTATAGGCCGTGTACCATGCCGGGTTTTCCAGAATGTTGCGCTGGATCGCGGGGGGAGTCACGGTGCCGTAATAGCCTTGGCCGATCAGGCTGGTCATCACCCGGTTCTTCGCCGCAACCTGCCGCATCTTTTCCAAAAGCTCATGTTCGGCCAAAGGCGCCCAGCCCAGTGGGGTTTTCTGCTGGATCGAGGCCGGGATCGTCTGATCCATCAACTCATCAAGCGAGGCGACCCCCACGGCCTTGAGCATCTCTTCCATCTCGCTTGGCGAGGGGCCGATATGGCGGCGGTTGGCGAAATCATAGGTATTGTAGTCAACAGGCGTGTAAGCCATGGCTTCCCTCGACATTCCAGCTTTTCTAAATCCGGCCCCGCGTTCCCATCTAACCCTTTGATAGGACGACGAAAACGCGGCACGCCGGGGCTTGGCTTTTCAGCCGATCAGATCGTTATACTCATCTTCCGACATGAAATCGTCGAGCACGCTCAGGTCATCGATCTTCAGCTTGAAGAACCACGCCTCCCCCGTCGGGTCCTCATTCACGAGACCCGGCTTGTCGGACAGCGCATCATTAACCTCGACAATCTCGCCATCCACCGGGGCCAGAATATCCGACGCCGCCTTGACGCTTTCGATCACCACGACCTCATCGCCCGTGGCCACAACGGTTTCAATCTCGGGCAATTCGACGAAAACGACATCGCCAAGCTGCGTTGCCGCATGTTCGGTAATGCCCACGACAACAAGATCGCCTTCAACGCGCAGCCATTCGTGATCTTCGGTGTATTTCATCATAGGGACGCTCCTCAGCGCTTGTAGGTTGATGGTCGGAAAGGAAGGGGGGCGACGGTCAGGGGCTGGCGTTTGCCGCGCAATTCGCCCCAAAGCCGGGTGCCCGTGGAGGATAGCGCGGTGGGCACATACCCCATGGCGATAGGTGCCTCGACCGAAGGGCCAAAGCCGCCTGAGGTGATCTGGCCAATGGCCGCGCCGCCTTCTGCGGCGTCAAACAGGGTAACGCCTTCGCGCATCGGCGCGCGCCCCTCGGGCAGCAGACCGACCCGCAGCCGGGTCGGGCCATCCGCCAATTGTGCAAGAATCGTATCGGCCCCCGGAAAGCCCCCTTCCCGCGCGCCGCCCGCGCGGCGGGCTTTCTGGATCGCCCAGCCAAGATTGGCCTCCACCGGGGTCGTGGCCGTGTCCATGTCATGCCCGTAAAGGCACAGCCCGGCCTCAAGACGCAGACTGTCGCG
>JAQWYA010000229.1 GCA_029254215.1 Pseudorhodobacter sp.
TCAAGGATCACCGGCTGCACCCCAAAGAACGGCTTGGTGGCCGACCCCGGCTTTTGCGGCACGGCACCCGGCAGCGGCGTGATCAGATGCCCCCCCGTTTCCGTCTGCCAGAACGTATCGACGATCGGGCATTTGCCCTTGCCGACATGAGTGTTGTACCAGTTCCACGCTTCGGGGTTGATCGGCTCCCCGACCGACCCCAGCAGCTTGAGGCTGGAGAGGTCGTGCTTTTCCACCCATTCCGGCCCCTGCCCCATCAGCGCGCGGATCGCGGTCGGCGCGGTGTAGAACTGGTTGACCTTGTGCTTGGCGCAGACCTCCCAGAAGCGGCCCGCGTCTGGATAGGTCGGAACGCCTTCAAACATCACCGTGGTCGCGCCATTCGCCAGCGGACCATAGATGATATAGCTGTGACCCGTGACCCAACCCACATCGGCGGTGCACCAGAACACATCGCCATCATGGTAATCGAAGGTCATCTGATGCGTCATCGCCGCAAAGACCAAATACCCGCCTGAGGTATGCACAACGCCCTTCGGCTTGCCCGTGGACCCCGAGGTATAAAGGATGAACAACGGGTCTTCGGCCCCAACCTCGACATAGGGGCAATAGGCATCGGCGGCGGCCATCTCGGCCTTCACATCGATGTCGCGGCCCTCGGTCCAGGTGGTCTGATCGCCGGTGTGCTTGACGACAAGGCATTTCACCCGGTCATCGCAATGCAACAGTGCCGCATCCGTATTGGCCTTCAGCGCCGTCTTGCGCCCGCCACGCGGTGCGAAATCCGAGGTAATCACAACCCGCGCGTCGCTGTCATTGATCCGGTTGGCCAGCGCATCCGGCGAGAAGCCTGCGAAAACGATGGAATGAATGGCCCCGATCCGCGCACAGGCCAGCATCGCATAGGCGGCCTCCGGGATCATCGGCAGATAGATCACCACGCGGTCGCCCTGCTTGACGCCCTGTGCCTTCAGAACATTGGCCATGCGGCAGGTGTTTTCCAGCAGTTCGGAATAGGTGATATGCTTGGCCGGGGTCTTTGGGTCATCTGGCTCCCAAATGATCGCCGTTTGGGTGGCGCGCGTCGTCATGTGGCGGTCGATGCAATTGGCGCTGACATTCAGCTTGCCGTCCTCAAACCATTTGATCGAGACCTGACCAAAGGTGAAATCCGTGTCCTTGACCTTGGTGAAAGGGCGCGTCCAGTTGATGCGCAACCCCTGCTCGGCCCAGAAGGCTTCGGGATCAGCGACCGACGCCGAATACATCTCTGCGTATTGCGCAGCATTGACATGGGCATTGGCGACAAATTCATCAGAAGCCGGATAGACGGCAGCGGCCGGAACGGGTTGCGACATGAGAACTCCTCCATTTGGCGGGCGGTAAGCCGCCCGGCTTTCGACCACCGAGGGCAGGCCTTGCCCTGATGATGCTTGCCTTCACCTTAACTCATCCGTCAATTTTCTGGTAACTCTTTTTGAAATATAGATTTTCTTGTAAATATCTTGACCACCACAGCGGGCAATCTGTAAATTTCTGTGAAGGCGGCCATGTATTGATATTAGTTTTCAACCCCCTAGCCTTTCACAAACCTGTGAGGGTTCGGGCCATCCTATGGCTGCCCGGAAATTAAGCACCTGCCCGGCAAGCCCCTGCGACACCATGTCACAGCCTTGTGACGTGGCGTCAAAGCGAAAAACCGCACGCTGATGGCTCGATTCGACGGGGATCGCGGGCACTGGCCGGGCCCGCACGAAGGCGCTACCCTCGCGCAACGCCCGCAGAAGGAGCCGCCCCCACATGCCGCAAGACAAAACCCCGCCCGCCGATGCCGAAACCCTTGCCGAGGCGCTTCGCTTTCTGGGAGCGCAGCATGGCGCGCTCGCCCATAGCGATCCGGACGGCTGGCCCGGTATCAGCCGGATCGCGCTGGGCCAAGACGGCGCGGGCCTGCCTGTCACGCTGATCTCTGCGCTGTCGCAGCATCACGCAGGGCTGGCCCATTCCCCCGCCTGCGCCCTGATGCTGGGGGAGCCGGGGGCGAAGGGCGACCCGCTGACCCATCCGCGCCTGATGATCCGGGCTACCGCCGCGTTCGTTCCGCGCCACTCCCCCGATCACGCCGCCCTGCGCGAGATCTGGCTGCAAAGCCACCCCAAGGCCAAGCTCTACATCGATTTCGCGGATTTCAGCTTTGTGCGGCTGGTCCCGGTCTCAGCCCTGTTCAACGGCGGCTTCGGGCGGGCCTTTACCCTGCGCGCCGATCAGATCCGGCACCCCGCCCCCTGAACGCGAAAAAGCCCGGAGCGGTGAACGCTCCGGGCCTTGTTGTTTGTCACAGGCGAGGTTCCCCCGCGCCTTGCCTCAATTCGGATTATCGCAGCGGATCGTTGCGTGCACCCGCCCCTTCAGCGCCCGCGACCAGCGCAGATGCGCCAAGGTGCCGCCAAGCCCCTGCTCGGTTTCGACATAGGGCATCGTGTAATCCTTCACATTGCCCGCCGTCTCAATCGGCCCTTCCGTCACCACCGCCTGCACATTGCGCGCCCGCGCCCCGAAGGGCAAAAACGCCGCCGCATCCAGCACCCAGGTATCCGCCGCCGTGTTCTGATCGTGCTGGATCATCACAGGGCTTTGGGTGATGGCATTGACGCCGTTAAAGGCATTCGCCTCCACCACCAGATTGCGGAACCGCGAGAAATCCAGCGCCGCATGGGTGGTATCCACCCCCTCCACCCGGTCGATATTGGTGTTCACCGTGCGGAACACATTGTCGTTCATCGTGAAGCCATTGATGAAATGGCCCGAGCCATAGGGCTTGACCACGAACCAGCGGAAATTGGGCGAGACATCGTTGCAGGTAAAGATATTCCCCGTCACCGTCAGCCCGCCAAAGGAAAACTCGCTTTGGAACTCCGGGGCCTCGTCATGCTCATTGCCCCATTCGATCCAGCAATTGTCGATGTAATTGCCGGTGATCAACGTCTTCACATTGGTCGAGGTAAACACGATCCCCGCCCGCCGGACGCCCGCCGTCTGATCATCGCCCTGAAAGAAATGGTTGCCGATGAACATATTGCCCGACCCGCCCATGATCGCGAAATGCGCGAAACGCACCACGCGGTTGTTGCGGATCTTGGCGTCATTGGCATTCACGTTCAACGCAATCGAGGTGCGGTCCTGCGCGTTCAGGGGCTGCTCATTCGACAGGAACTGGCAGCGATCCACAAAGATACCCTGACAGCCATAGCCAATCGAGGTAATCCCCCGGTCTTTCGGCTTGTTGAACGAGCAATCCGCAATCCGGAACGTGTCGCCCGCAGGCGGCAGCATCAGCGCGCTGGCCCGGCCATTGCACTGAAACTCGATGTTTTGCAGCTCAAAGCGGCCAAGCTGTGCGAAGCCACTGAAATCCAGCAGGTATTTGTAGCGCGTGAAGGTATAGCTGCGCGTGCCCGCCGAGCCCCAGCAGGGGCGGCTGATCTCGACCGTGCCCGCGCCGATATCTTTGGAGGTGACGTAAACCTCGCGCCCGACCCCGGTGCCCGTGATCCGCGACCCGATGAGGATATTGGCCACATTTGCCACATTCGTCAGCCGCAAGGCGTTGGAACTGGGCGTGTAGGTGGCGACCGATGTGGTCGTCTCATCCTCCCAATTGGCGGTGTTGGCCGCGTCAATCTGGCCATTCATCACGACGCGGCGCTGAACCAGCGTATCCAGCCCCGCCACCGCCTGCACATCAAGCGGGCTGCGGATCGTCACGCGGCGGCCCAGCAAGTCAAAGGCGATGTGATCGGTGAAATAGAACAGCACCTGAATGCCGCGCCGCAGCCCCTCTTCCTCATCTCCGAAGGCCGCGACATAGGTGTCGATATTGTAATCGCGTGTGCAGGCCAGCCGGAAACCGGAGGGCATGACCACCGTGCCCTCAAACCGCACCTTGTTGGAGAAGGTCACGTTGGTGTTCAGAAAATACGTGCCCGCAGGCACCAGAACGCCCCGCCCCTCCGCCGCCGCATCGGCTGCCGCAAAAGCCGCGCTGTCATCGGTGGTGCCATCGCCGATGGCGCCGTAATCGCGCACATCGACCCAGTCGATCAGGCTGCGCAGGAAAGCCTCGGTCACATCCTCGATCACCAGATCATCGATCCGCACCACGCCGCCATTCGGCCCGGTCAGATCCAGCCCGAAATGGCCATAAACCGGCGCGCCGCCCCAAGGCATGTCCACGCCCTGCCGGCTGCTCGTCGCAATGATCGCTGAAACGGTCACCACCTCGCCGTAAGCGGTCAGCGCGACCTCCGGCCCGGTCTGCGGCACGGCAGAGACATTCGCGCCCGAAATCGACCCCGCCCAGCCCGCGATCCGCACCGTGGGCAGGCTGCCCGCAATCGCCTTCACCCGCGCCGTGACGCGCAAGTACAGCCCCGGACGGATCGGCGTTTGCGCATAAGAGCGCAGCTTTTGCGTGGTTTGCAGCTTTTGCAGCTCCATGCAGCCGCCGAAATCCTGATCCGCAGGCACGAAGGCGGCATTGGGCTGGGCGGCATAGCTGCCCGATCCGGGCGTGCCATTTTCCCGCGACCACAGGTTCAGCCCGGCCGAGTAGGCGGGCGGCATCAAGATCAACCCATCGGTAATCGCTATATTCATTCTGGTCCCTCGCCTTGTTGCGCTTGTCGAACAGCGGCGGGGCCATCGGATGCACCGCCCGTACAGCGGGCAGAATTACAGCCGTCAGGTTAAGGCGGGCTGGCTGGGGCGAACGCTGGCGGGCGGGGCCGCGCAACACCCTGTCACAGGCGGGCGGGCTCAGCCCCCGGCTTTCAGGCGGGCCAGAATTTGCGCGGCGGCGCTGTCGGGGGTCACGACGCCTTGCGCCACGGCCTCGCCCATCCGGGCCATCTCGCCGCGCAGCGCCGGATCGGCGGTCAGGGCGGCCAAAAGCCCTTGGCGCACCTCCTCATTGAACCAATGGCGCGCCTGATCGGCCCTGCGCGCGGCGTAATGGCCCTGCGCGTGCCGCCACTCTGCCAGCGCCTGCATCTCGTCCCACGCCTTCGCCAGCCCCGCCTCCTCCAGCGCGGAAATGGTCATCGCCTTCGGAAAGCCTTCCGGGTCTTGCGGGCGGCGGCGGAGCAATCGCAAGGCCCCCGCATAGTCGGCACAGGTGCGAGTGGCGGCGGATTTCAACTCTCCATCCGCCTTGTTGACCAGAATGATATCGGCCATCTCCATGATCCCGCGCTTGACGCCCTGCAATTCATCCCCCCCCGCCGGGGCCAGCAGCAGGATGAACAGATCGCAAAGCTGCGCCACAACCGTTTCCGATTGCCCCACGCCCACGGTTTCAATCAGCACCACGTCAAAGCCCGCCGCTTCGCAGAGCGCCACCGCCTCACGGGTGCGGCGCGCCACCCCGCCCAGATGCGTCTGGCTGGGGGACGGGCGAATAAAGGCCGAGGGCGCGCGGCTCAACCGCTCCATCCGGGTCTTATCGCCCAGAATAGAGCCACCAGAGCGCGCCGAAGACGGGTCCACCGCCAGCACCGCCACCCGCAAGCCCTGCGCCACCAACATCAACCCAAAGCTTTCAATGAAGGTCGATTTGCCCACCCCCGGCGTGCCCGAAAGCCCGATCCGCAGCGCTTGCCGCCCCGCTCCGCGCAACTGATCCGCCAGCGCCAGCGCCTGCCCCCGATGATCCGGGCGCGAGGATTCGACCAGCGTGATCGCCCGCGCCAAGGCCCGCCTGTCCCCCGCAGCAATGCGGTCTGCAATCTGTGAAACATCCATAGCACGGCTCCGGCAAAGTTTCGCCTAACCCATGGCAAGGTGACGCGATTGTCAACGCCCGCCCCGGCGCAAAGGCTTTTTTGCCGCCCCCCAGAGGCGTAAGCATGAAGGGTGGCCCCCCACACACCGGGCGCCTGAACAGGAGTTGTACCATGTCCTTTGCCGTTCGCATCCCCACTCTGGCTTTGCTTGTGGCCTTGGCCGCCCCGGTCAGTGCCCAAACCCGGATCGACGATCAGGGCGTGTTCGACCTGACAATCCGCGGCATCCGCGCGGGCACCATCACCTTTTCCGGGGTCGAGGCAGACGGGCGCTACGCCGTCAATGGCAAGGTCGAAAGCGCGGGCCTCGTCGCGATGCTGCGCAAGTTCCGCTATATCGCCAAGGCGCGCGGGGCGGTGACGGACGGGCGCTACACCCCCACCAGCTATGAGGAAGACGCAGACACCTCCAAGCGGCAGTCGAAAAGCAAGATCACCTATCGCAACGGCGTGCCCCAGCAGATCACCTATGAACCGGCCCGCGAAAAGCGCGACA
>JAQWYA010000231.1 GCA_029254215.1 Pseudorhodobacter sp.
GAGGCATCGTCCCTCGCCGTGGACGGCGAGACACCCGACACCAAGCGCCAGTATCGCTTTGACCCCTCCCGCGTCTTGTCTTTGGTCGGTATGAAGATTTCAGAGGCCGATCAGCGCGCGACACTGACCGCGCTCGGCTTCACCCTCAAGGGCGATCAGGCGACCCCGCCGACATGGCGCCCGGACGTGCAGGGAGAGGCCGATCTGGTCGAGGAAATCGCCCGCATTGCTTCGCTGTCGAAATTACAGGGCCAGCCCCTTGCACGGGCAAATGTTGGCGTTCCCGCGCCGATCCTGACCACCTCCCAACTGCGGGAGCGGACAGCCCGGCGCACCCTTGCCGCCCTTGGCTATAATGAATGCGTGACCTACAGCTTCATCGACCATCAGGCGGCCAGCCTGTTCGGCGGTGGGTCGGATGCGGTGCGCGTTGAAAACCCGATCTCCTCTGAAATGAGCCACCTGCGCCCCGATCTGCTGCCGGGCCTGTTGCGCGCAGCGGCGCGTAATCAGGCGCGCGGGTTCACCGATCTGGCGCTGGCCGAGGTTGGCCCCGCGTTCAGCGGCGGCGAATCGGGCGAACAGCATGTGCAGGCGGCTGGTCTTTTGGTCGGCTACTCTGGCCCGCGGGACAGTTTCGGCAGCCGCCGTCCGGTCGATCTCTATGATGCCAAGGCCGATGCAGAGGCGCTGCTGGCGGCCCTCGGTGCCCCTGCGCGCGTTCAGATCACCCGCAAATTGCCCGACTGGTTCCACCCCGGCCGGGCCGGTGTGGTGGCGCTTGGCCCCAATACTCTGGCGATTTTCGGAGAGATCCATCCCAAGATCCTTTCCGCGATGGATATCAAAGGCCCCGCCGTTGCCTTCACGGTCTTCCCCGCGAATGTGCCGCAGCCCAAGGCGAAAACCACCACCCGCCCGGCCCTGACCATTTCGGACCTGCAAGCGGTGGAACGTGACTTCGCTTTCGTCGTCGACCATCAGGTCGAGGCGCTGACCGCGTTGAATGCCGCCCAAGGGGCCGACAAGGCCCTGATCGAAAGCGTGCGGTTGTTTGACCAGTTCACCGGCGAGAAGGCCGAGGCCCAGATGGGCGCGGGCAAGAAATCCATCGCCTTCACCGTGCGCTTGCAGCCAACCGACAAAACCCTGACCGACAAAGAGATCGAAGCCGTCAGCGCCAAGATCATCGAAAAAGTCGGCAAGGCAACCGGCGGCACCCTGCGCGGCTGATCCTCAAAGCACACAAATGCAAAACGGCCGGGCGATCCATGCCCGGCCGTTTCGCATTTGCCACCCCTTCAGCCTTAGCGCCGGGGCTTGCTTTTCCAGCTGTCCAGCCAGGCTTTGAAGCGCGCCCAGATCCCGTCGGCCTTGGCGTCCACCTCATCAAACGTGTCGCCGATGCTCTCCATCGCCGGGTCGATCGTGCGTTCGCGAAACTGCGCCCACATCCGCCACAGCATGAACACCAGACCCGCAAGCGTGGTCAGGATGATGATGTTGAGCCAGGGAAAGAAGGTGACATCCGGGCCCTCGACCTCCTCAACCGAAACGGCATTCGGGAAGATGGTAAATAATTCATTTCGCCAGCCGTAATGTGTCACAGAAACCCAAATCGGTTTCGAAGGGTCAGTGGATATGAGAGCCTGCGCCTCTGCCTGGAGGTTGGAACTGTCGAGCTTGAAATAAGGCGGCCAGCCCCAGCCCGTGTCTTCATTGCGATAAACGATTATCTTTCCATTTTGCCTCTCCGCATTAATGAATCGCACATCACGATTGGTACTGGTGGCGGTGCCCACATCTGGCGAAGCCCAAAAAATTGAGTTTTCTCCAAAATCAATGCGGCGGTTTTCTGTACCCACAATCCGCACCACGTCATGCTGTGGCAGCGTGTAATGAAAGAACGAAAACAGCAGCAGGGCGATCAGGGACAGGAACGTCCATTTTACATAACGCATTGGCTTCCCTCAGGAAAAATTCAACAGATAGACAAGGGCAATAACGACCACTGTCGGGATCACATAAACAAGCCAGAT
>JAQWYA010000234.1 GCA_029254215.1 Pseudorhodobacter sp.
TCCATCTCTTCGCCGACCTTGATCACGCCGCGCTCGATACGACCCGTGGCAACCGTGCCGCGGCCCGAGATCGAGAACACGTCTTCGACCGGCATCAGGAAGGGCTGGTCAACCGCGCGCGCAGGCGTCGGGATATAAGCGTCAACGGCAGCCATGAGGGCCTTCATCGACTCTTCGCCGATTTCCGGACGGGTGCCGTTCATGGCGTGCAGAGCCGAGCCACGGATGATCGGAATGTCATCGCCGGGGTAGTCGTACTTCGACAGAAGCTCGCGGATTTCCATTTCCACCAGTTCCAGAAGCTCTTCGTCATCCACCTGGTCGACCTTGTTCATGTAGACGACCATGTACGGAATGCCGACCTGGCGGCCGAGCAGGATGTGCTCGCGCGTTTGTGGCATCGGGCCGTCGGCTGCGTTCACAACCAGAATAGCGCCGTCCATCTGCGCCGCACCGGTGATCATGTTCTTCACATAGTCAGCGTGGCCGGGGCAGTCGACGTGGGCATAGTGACGGGCTTCCGTCTCATACTCAACATGCGCGGTCGAGATCGTGATCCCGCGGGCCTTCTCTTCCGGCGCGCCGTCGATCTGGTCATAGGCGCGGAAATCGCCAAAATACTTCGTGATCGCAGCCGTCAGTGTCGTCTTGCCGTGGTCAACGTGACCAATCGTACCGATGTTAACATGCGGTTTATTACGTTCAAACTTTGCCTTAGCCATGGTGGCCTCCTGTAACGTTTCGGTTGCGGTGGGGCAGCCCCACCCTACGGGTTGGTAGGGCGGGGTTCACCCCGCCACACCGGTTATGCGTATTTCTTCTGGATTTCGTCCGAGATGTTCTGCGGCACGGCATCATAGTGGTCGAACTGCATCGAGAACACAGCGCGGCCCGAAGTCATGGAGCGCAGCGTGTTGATGTAGCCGAACATGTTCGCCAGCGGGACCATCGAGGTGATGACGTTGGCGTTGCCGCGGCTATCTTGCCCCTGAACCATGCCCCGACGCGAGGTCAGGTCGCCGATGACGCCGCCGGTGTATTCTTCCGGGGTGACGACTTCGACTTTCATGATCGGTTCCAACAGCTTGGCACCGGCCTTTTTCATGCCTTCACGCATCCCGGCACGGGCCGCGATTTCAAAGGCAAGAACCGAAGAGTCAACATCGTGGAAAGCACCGTCAATCAGCGCAACCTTGAAGTCGATCACAGGGAAGCCAGCCAGCGGGCCCGAATCCATCACAGATTTGATGCCTTTTTCGACACCGGGGATGTATTCTTTCGGCACCGAACCACCAACAACCTTGGACTCGAAGGAGTAACCTTCGCCCGGCTCGGTCGGCGTGATGACCAGCTTCACGCGTGCAAACTGGCCGGTACCACCGGTCTGTTTCTTGTGCGTGTAGTCGATCTCAGCTTCGCGGCTGATGGTTTCACGATAAGCCACCTGCGGCGCACCGATATTCGCCTCAACCTTGAATTCCCGCTTCATGCGGTCAACGAGGATGTCGAGGTGAAGTTCGCCCATGCCCTTCATGATCGTCTGGCCCGACTCGAAATCGGTTTCCACACGGAAGGACGGATCTTCGGCAGCCAGACGCGCCAGCGCGATACCCATCTTTTCCTGGTCAGCCTTGGTCTTCGGCTCAACCGCGATCTCGATCACCGGCTGCGGGAAGGTCATGGTTTCCAGAACGACCTGATTGTTCGGGTCGGACAGGGTGTCACCGGTCGTGGTTTCCTTCAGACCGGCCAAAGCGATGATGTCGCCTGCAAAGGCTTCTTCAATCTCTTCGCGGTTGATGGCGTGCATCATCATCATACGGCCAACGCGCTCTTTGCGGCCTTTGGTCGTGTTGACCATCTGGTCGCCCTTTTTCAGCACGCCGGAATAGATCCGCGTGAAGGTCAAGGAGCCGACGAAGGGGTCGTTCATGATTTTGAAAGCCAGCGCCGAGAAGGGCTGTGCATCATCTGCCGAGCGCGGCTGGTCACGGGTTTCTGTCTCGTCGCCAGCTTTGAAGCCCATATAGGCAGGCACGTCCAGCGGCGAAGGCAGATAGTCGATGACCGAGTTCAACAGAGGCTGAACGCCCTTGTTCTTGAACGCGGAACCAGCGGTGACCGGAACGAAGGTCAGCGACAGCGTACCCTTGCGGATCAGCTTGCGCAGGGTGACTTCGTCAGGCTCGTTGCCTTCAAGATAGGCTTCCATGACAGCGTCGTCCTGCTCGACAACGATCTCAAGCAGGTTGTGGCGCCATTCATCAGCGACGTCTTTCAACTCGTCACGGATCGGCTTGCGAACCCAGCTCGCGCCGAGATCTTCGCCTTGGTAAACCCACTCTTCCATCTTGATGAGGTCAATGATGCCTTCCAACTTGTCCTCGGCACCAATCGGCAGAGCGATTGGCAGCGGGGTCGCACCGGTGCGGTCTTTGATCATCTTGACGCAGTTGAAGAAGTCAGCGCCGATCTTGTCCATCTTGTTGACGAAAACGATCCGCGGAACTTTGTACCGGTCGGCCTGACGCCAAACGGTTTCGGTCTGCGGCTCTACGCCAGCGTTGGCATCCAGCAGGCAGATCGCCCCATCCAGAACCGCCAGCGAACGCTCAACTTCAATGGTGAAGTCAACGTGGCCGGGGGTGTCGATGATGTTGAAGCGGTACTTCGTATCGGAAGTGCCTTCTTCGGTCGGGTCTTCCTGACGCTGCCAGAAAGTGGTGGTCGCAGCGGAAGTGATCGTGATCCCGCGTTCCTGCTCCTGCTCCATCCAGTCCATCGTCGCGGCGCCGTCATGGACTTCGCCGATCTTGTGGGACTTGCCGGTGTAGTACAGAATCCGCTCTGTCGTCGTGGTTTTACCCGCGTCGATATGGGCCATGATCCCGATGTTGCGGTAACGCTGAAGGGGGTAATCGCGTGCCATGATAGCGTCTCCTTACCAGCGATAATGGCTGAACGCTTTGTTAGCGTCGGCCATCTTATGGGTGTCTTCCCGCTTTTTGACGGCGGTTCCACGGTTGTTGACGGCATCCGAAAGCTCGGCAGCCAGACGCTCTTCCATGGTGTTTTCGTTGCGCTTGCGGGCAGCGATGATCAGCCAACGGATGGCCAATGCTTCGCGGCGCTCAACGCGCACTTCGACCGGAACCTGATAGGTAGCACCACCAACGCGACGCGACCGGACTTCGACGGACGGCTTCACGTTGTCGAGGGCTTCGTGGAAGCACTCGATCGGTGCGCGCTTGAGGCGCTGCTCAACACGCTCCAGCGCGTTGTACACGATGGATTCGGCGACAGATTTCTTGCCGTCGATCATCAGGTTGTTCATGAACTTTGTCAGAACCTTATCGCCATACTTGGCGTCAGGCAGAATCTCGCGTTTTTCAGCGGCGTGACGACGTGACATATCTCAACTCCTCACTTCGGACGCTTCGCGCCGTATTTCGAACGACGCTGGCGACGGTCTTTAACGCCCTGGGTATCCAACACACCGCGCAGGATGTGGTAACGGACACCCGGAAGGTCTTTGATACGACCGCCACGGATCAGAACAACGGAGTGTTCCTGCAGGTTGTGCTTTTCACCCGGAATGTAGCAAATCACCTCGAAGCTGTTGGTCAGACGCACTTTGGCGACTTTCCGCATAGCCGAGTTCGGCTTTTTCGGGGTGGTTGTGTAGACGCGGGTACAAACGCCCCGCTTCTGCGGGCAGGATTCCAAGTGCTGGGACTTGGAGCGTTTTACGCGTGGCTCCCGCGGCTTGCGGATAAGCTGTTGGATCGTTGGCATTCACGTTCCTCGTGTTGCAACTGTCAATACTCGTACCGGTTCATCTCCGGCACACTACTTCTCGACGGCATCTTGTGCCTTCACAAAACACCAAAACCGCCCTCGTCCCCCTTCGCGGGGAACGGCGCGGTGGAATTCCAGAGGATCGGGGCGTTTCGGCCCGGATCATGACCACTTCAGTCTTTGAGACCCTTAAAATGCGGACGCACTCCTCGGGTGAGCGGCGTATAGGGGGAGTCGCGACGGATGTCAACACGAGGCGGGTGGCCATGTTCGAGGCGGCAACAGCCCCGCCGAACCTGTGTCCTCCCTGCCCCGAGCCCGCCATTTTGGAGCCGCCTTGCGAGAACTTGCGCGGCCAAAAACCTTAGCGGTCTGGCGTTGCGGTGCCGGTCAGGCTGGATCTGCTGGCAGCGATCCGGCGTTGGAGCTGATATTCGCGCAGATAGGTATAAAGACCCGTCGCCACAACTATTCCCGCGCCAAGCAGGGTCCAGCCACTCGGGAACACGCCGAAGGCCAGCCAGCCAAGGGCAATCGCCCAGATCAGCGCCACATAGCGGAAAGGCGCGATAATCGCCACATCGCCGCCGCGCATCGCCATCACGATGAACAGATAGCCAACGATCAGCATCGACGAAGCCCCGACCAGAAGCGTTGCCTCTGACGTTGTGACCATGGTCCACTCTTCCAGGCCAAGCCCCGCATAGCCCATGATCGTGACGGCAACCGCTGAATACAGGGCGATCGTCACGGAGGGCAGCGCGGTGGAAAACCGCCGCGTTGCCAGATCGCGGACCACAACACAGGCGACCGACGCCAGCCCCAGAACCGACCAGATGTTGAACCCCTCGGTTCCCGGACGCACGATCAACAATACCCCGCAGAACCCGATAAGGATCGCGGTCATTCGCCGCCAGCCCACCTGCTCCCCCAGCAAAAGGGCAGCACCCAGGGTCACCGCCAGCGGAAGCGATTGCAAGATCGCCGAAAGGTTCGCCAAAGGCATCTGCCGCAGGGCCAGCAGAAAGGTGATGGTCGCGGCGACTTCCGCCACGGTTCGCAGCGCCAGAACCGGCCTGTCCGCAGGCGCCGCCCCCCATTGCCGGACGCCCATGATCCGGCCAAGGATCAGCAAAAG
>JAQWYA010000237.1 GCA_029254215.1 Pseudorhodobacter sp.
AAGGAGTTCCCGATTCTGGGGGAACAGTCGGATCTGTCCTCCCGCTTTGCGATTGCGGTTCTGCAACTGGAAGGGGCCGATGCCTATAAATCCGCCCATGACGCGCTGATTTCCTATCAGGGGTCGGTCACGCTGCCGGGCTTGCAGAAGCTGGGCGGAGATCTTGGCCTTGCCGATGTCGATGCCGTGATGGCGCGGATGGCCAGCCCCGAGGTGCAAAGTGTGATTGACGCGAACCACGAGCTTGGAACTCTGATGGCGATCAGCGGCACGCCGACCTTTGTCGTCGATCAGACGATGGTGCGGGGCTATGTTCCGCTGGAGGGAATGCGCCAGATCGTTGAAGGCCAACGCAAAGGGTAAGCCTTTCGCGCAATCCCTGATCCTTGACAGAAAAACGCCCCGAGGCCGCAAAGCCTCGGGGCGTTTTTCGTTCGGGCGGCGGGTCTGTTCCCCAGACCAAACCTGCCGCCCCTCCCGACGGATCGCGTTTGATCAGGGCTTGCGCGCCACGACGATCATTTCCACCCGCATACCGGGGCGCGCCAAGGCGACGCCGCACGTGGCCCGGGCGGGCGGGTTGGCTTTATCGACCCAAGCATCCCAGACCGCATTCATACCCGCGAAATCGGCCATATCCGTCAACCACACCTGAACCGAGGCGATATCAGCCTTCGAGCCGCCCAGCTTGGCCATCACGGCGTCAATCTCGTCCAGCACTTCGCGGGTTTGTACGGTAATGTCGCCCGTCAACGTGGTGGGGATCTGCCCGGCCAGAAAAACGATGTCCCCGATGGTGACGGCTTCGCTCATGCGGGGGCCGGGGTCGAGGCGGGAAAGCGTCATAAAGGATCCTTAATCATTGTCAGAAGTTCCGGCCCCCGCGCCCCCCTGACGAGAGGCTTCGGTTGCGGGAACGGTGGTGCGCAGCGCAAGGCTTTCCAAGGCGCTGAGCGTATAGGTGGAAACAGCGGCAAAGCCCGCCCGATCCGGGGCAACCGGAGTCTCAGGCAAGGGGCCGCCAAGCGACAGGCTCAGCCCCGCCGCCGGGCTGGCGCAGAACTTGGCGAAGGCCGCGCCCTGCACAGCAAGGCTGGCCCCAAGGTCAAAGACATGGCCGTTCCAGTCAATCCGAACGGTTTGGCGCTTGGCAATCGCCACCTGCGACAGGAATGGCAATAGCAAGACCGGCAGATGCACCAGCTCCAGCGCAGTTTTGGCGGCAAAAGGCCCATCTTCGAGAAAGGCGAAATCCACCAAGGCGACGCCCGTCGCCAATGGGCATAGAGCGCGCCCCTCCCCTGCCGACCAGCGTCCTTTGGCCATCACCGGCGGCGCGGCAGGCCGCGACATCCGCGCGACAAGGCAGGCGAGCAAAGCCCCTGCCCCGTCGATCCCTTGCGCCGCAAGCCAGCCCGTTGCGAAGGCTGCTTCCTCGGCTAGCCCCCAGCCAAGACCGGCCCCGCGCGCAGCCTTGAAGGCCAACCCTTCTGTTTCCGACCGGCTGAGGGGGCAGAGCATGGCCTCGGGCACCGCCGTGCCGAGGCGGGCCTGAACGCCTGCCTCGATCTTCATGACAGACCTCCGGCGCTCAGCTCGGAAGGGTAAGGGAGGCCGCGAAACAGGCTGATGCGCACCCATTTATCCGAGCGCGGGTCAAAATGGCTGGCCCCGAAAAAGGCGAGCTTGCAGCGCATCAGATCAATCGGAAGCATGTCCGCGCCCAGCAAGTTGTCGCGCACTTCGCTATAGGGACGGCGGGCGGCGGCCTGCGCGCGCCGGACCATCAGGCGTTGATCGGGATCGCCCAGCAACATTTCCGCAATGGGGCTGTCATCGGGCCACTGATCCAGCGCCTCATAAAGCGCGCGGGCCAGACGGGCGATGCCCAGCGGTTGTTCCAGAGCGGCCCCTTCCTCGGACCACCGCTCGCCCAGCCGCGGTTCCAGCTTTTCCTCAGAGACATACCAGAAGCGCGCGGTCTGCGCGGGATCTGTGAAATCGATCTTCAAGGCCCAGTCATAGGATTTTTGCAGGAGGTCGCGCAGCGCGCCGATGGTCATGGTCGCATCAATCCGAAACCCATCGGCTTCGGTGGCGCTCATGCAATCGGCAAGGCCGTCGACAATCTCGGCATGGGGTTCAAGACAAAGCGCGAGCAACGCCTCCTGCCCCTCCTCGCTCAGGGTCGCCTCACCCCAAAGCCACAGCGCATTCCAAGGTTGCGGCCCCTCTGGCCAAGCGGCAAGCCGCGCCCGGATCCGTGCCAGATCGGCCCGCAAATCGGCAAGCTTGGCCTGTTGCCCCGGATGGCCCGACCGCCAGGCCGCAGCGTTTTCCTCTGCCGCGTCCAGTGCGGCGTGCAGGGCAGCGGATTGTTGGGGCGTGGCGATTTCAAGGCTGCGAACACGGGCAAGAGCCTCTTCGCGCGCCGACATCCAATTGTTCAAAAGCATCGGGTGGCGCACCAAAAACGGCGCCATACCCAGCCCGGTTGAGTTCCCCACACCCAGTTGGCGCGCCATTTCATCCGCCAAAGGCACGGCCTTCGCCCCACCCCGCACGGCCGCAAGATGGTTAACGATATCCACGGTGAACCAGCGGATCAGCCAGACAACCAGCATTTCCGCTTGAAACGGGGCCGAAAGCTCTGCCCGGTCCGCGATTTTTGCGCGGTCGGCTGCGCCGAATTTACCCGACCCGTAGACCGCCGTGGTGCGCATTAAATAGCCGACAGAGGCGATTTCAGCTGCATCCGGCTGGCGTCCCTCGGACAAGGCCTCCACCACATGCGCAAACAGGCGGACAGAGCGGTTGGCCCGGCTGAGGCAGAGTTCCTTGCTTGAAATGCGCCCGGCTTCCTGCAAGGGCACATTGGCTTGCAACCGGTCCAGATCGGCAGCGGTCGGCACACCGTCGAAGAGGGCAAAAGTTGCGTCCCATGCGGTGGCGATCACCCGGTCTGATCGCATCTCATCGGGCAGATCATGGGCGAAAGCCACAAGCGCGTAGCTGCGCTGCGGCCCCTTGGCGACATAAACCGCACGCCCGACGCCTTTCGCATCCACCTCCCACAGGCTGCGCGTGAATTGCCAGCCCTCGGCTTGGACCCGCCGCAACAGGACGCGCAGAAACGACAAGCGCATCGGATGCGCGCTGCCCATGCGTGACAAGCGCATCACCTGCGCCGGGGGGCGATAAAACTCGGTCATGTTTGTCATATTGGACTGCGCAGCATGGGTCATTGGACGATTCCTACTGAAAGGGACGCGGGTCCTACTGAAAGGGAATCGGGGTGGCGATGCAAGCACGCGCCACCCCGACAAAACGATTCTATTTGCGACCCAACATCAAGGTGATGCGCAGCGCATCCCAAAGAGAAGGCAACAGAACCAGAGACACCGGCACCGCCGTGATGACGATGAAGCTTTGCAACTTGCCCACGCCGCCCCCGCCAGAGCTGATCAGGATCAGCGCCATGACCGCCATCGCCAAGCCCCAGAAGGCCCGCAACGCGGCAGAGGGGTTCTCATCCGACATGGATGCCGCGATCACGAAGCTCATGGAATCCGAGGTCGTGGCCACAAAGATCATCGTCAGGACCAGAAACAACAGCGACAGGATGAAGCCCATCGGCAGTGCCTGCGTGATCGCCAGAAGCCCGGCGGGCAGGTTGAAGCCTTCGAACGGGGCCGAGATAATGCCCGGTGTTGCCTGCTCCAGTGCGATGCCGCTGCCACCAATGATCGTGAACCAGAAGTTGGTGATGATCGGCGCGATCACCGCAAGCAACAGGATGATCGAGCGGATCGAACGGCCCCGGCTGATCTTGGCAATAAAGATCGCCATCAGAGGGCCATATCCCAGAAACCAACCCCAGAAAAAGACGGTCCACCAGCCCAACCAGCCCGGATCGCCGAAGACACCAGCCTCACCGCGGTAAAGCGCCATGTCAAAGAAGTTCGACAGGTATGTGCTCATGCCGCCGAAGAACCCCGAAAGGATCGCCGCCGTGGGGCCAAAGACCAGCATGAAGGCCATCAGCGCGAAGGCAAGGATCACGTTGATCTTTGACAAAAGCTGAATGCCCCGGTTGAGCCCGGAAATCGCCGATACCGTGTACAAGGCGGCAAGGCCAAGGATCATCACGGATTGCGTGGCCAGAGTGTCGGGGATCCCGAACAGCGCATTGAGCCCGTAAGACATCTGCAAGCCCAGAAAGCCAATCGGCCCGACGGTTCCCGCGACCACCGCGATGATGCAGGAGGCATCCGCGATAAGCCCGATCGGCCCGTTGATCGCCCGGTCCTTGAACACCGGATACAGCAGGGTCCGGGGCGCAAGCGGCAGGCCCTTGTCGTAATGGTAATGCATCAGCATCACCGTGGTCAGCGCGCCCAGAATTGCCCAGGCCAGAAAGCCCCAATGCAGATAGGCTTGCGCCAAGGCCGCATTGGCCCGCGCGTTTGGATCGGCGGTCAGATCACCGAACAGCGGCGGGGTCCACAGATAATGGGCAATCGGCTCCCCGGCGGCCCAGAACACGCCCCCGCCCGCAAGCAAGGTGCACATGATCATCGAACCCCATTGGAAGTTCGAGAACTCTGGCGAGGCAAGGTTTCCCAGAACGGCACGGCCGCCCGGCAAGACGCACAGCACCAAGCCGATCAGGAAAGTCCCCAGCAGCAGGATCTGCCAGTAAAGACCAAAGTAACGGGCTGACCAGCCGAACCCGGTATCCACAAGGGCTGACAACCCCTCCAGATCAATCAGCGCATAGGCGCAAAACAGCAGGATAAACCCGCCAGTTATGGCGAAAAGTGGCTTATTCACCTTCCCCAAGCCCGCACCAATGGTGCCGGCCAATGTCGTATCGCTCATCCCAGGTTCCTCCCTTGAACGACTATTTCCAGATAGAGTGCGGGCTATTCAGCCGCCCGCTCGACCTTTTCGGATCCGCGCGCGGCGGGTCCGAAACTTTGCGCAAAGAACCGGCGCCAGTTCCCTCCCATGACGCCATCAATGCCGGACTGATCCAGACCTGCGGCGCGCAAGCCATCGGCGATCCGCCCGAAATCCCGATTGTCGTTGAACCACTCTGGCATCCGAGGAAACCCCGGATGCGCGGCACTTCCCTCGCCATAATCCACCGATTTGGTCCAGCGACCCGACCGCATCCATTGCACGATGCTGTCGGGCTGGTCCTGACAAAGATCCGTCCCGATCCCGATCCGCTCTGGCCCCATCAGATCGGCCGTGCGCAGGATCATATCGCAAAACCCTTGAAGCGAGCAGTCGCTCCCCCCCGCAAGGTGATGCGGGTAGACCGAAAATCCCAGCATTCCGCCCGACTGACCAAGCGCGCGCAAAACTGTGTCGGATTTGTTGCGCAGCGCCGGATGCCATTGGTGCGGATTGGCATGGGTGATGGCGATGGGGCGGGTGGAATGCTCGATCGCTTGCAGAGTAGAGCGTTCGCCGGAATGGCTCATGTCGATCACCATGCCGACACGGTTCATTTCGGCCACCACTTCACGGCCCATCCGGGTCAGACCGGTGTCTTCGGCCTCATAGCAGCCTGTCGCCAGAAGCGACTGGTTGTTGTAGGTCAATTGCATGAAGCGCAAGCCCAGCGTGTGCAGGACCTCGATCAGCCCGATGTCATCTTCCATGCAAGACGGGTTTTGCGACCCAAAGAAGATCGCTGTCCGGCCTTCGGCCTGCGCGCGGTCAATATCGGCGGCGGTGCGTCCCTGAAAGATCAGGTCGGGGAAAGTCTCGAACCAGCGGTTCCACTGCTCGATCTGCAAGACCGTTTCGCGAAACGTCTCGTGATAGGTGATGGTGACATGCACCGCATCCACCCCCCCGGCCCGCATCTGCCGGAAGGTCTTTTCCGACCACTTGGCATATTGCAGCCCGTCGATCAGCGGCGCGCGGGTCATTCGGGGCTGCCCGCCGCCACATAGGCGGTCTTGACCGAGGTGTAGAATTCCGCCGCGTAGCGCCCCTGTTCGCGCGGCCCAAAGCTGGAGGCCCCGCGCCCCCCAAAGGGCACATGGTAATCCGTGCCCGCGGTGGGCAGGTTCACCATCACACAGCCCGCCCGCATATTGGCGCGGAAATGGCTGGCCTTGGCAAGGCTGCGGGTCATGATGCCCGCCGTCAGGCCAAATTCGCTGTCATTGGCAATCGACAACGCCTCGCCGTAGCCGCTGGCCCGGATCACAGAGGTGATCGGGGCGAACATCTCTTCGCGGTTGATCCGCATATCATTCCGCGTTCCCGCGAAGACGGCGGGCGCCATGTAATAGCCCTCGGTCGGCCGTTCCAGCCGGGTGCCACCGCACAGAAGTTCGGCGCCCTCGGCCTGACCGACCTTGATGTAATCGAGGTTCTGCGCAAGCTGCGCCTCGCTGACGACCGGACCAATCTGCGTGCCCTCTTCCAAGGCATGGCCCACACGATAGGCGCGTGCGGCCGCGACCAGCTTCTCCACAAAGGCGTCGTGAATGCTGTCCTCAACGATCAGACGGCTGGCGGCAGTACATTTCTGCCCGGTTGCGCCAAAAGCCGCCCCCGCAGCATGCGCCACGGCCAGATCCAGATCGCAATCCGCCAGAATGATCATCGGGTTCTTGGAGCCCATCTCCATCTGAACCTTGGTCATGTTCGTCACGGCAGCCGCCGCGATGCCCCGGCCCACCGGAACCGAGCCGGTGAAGCTGATCGCATCGATCTGGCGGCTTTCAACAAGGCGCTGCCCGATATCGCGGCCTGACCCACTGACGAGGTTGAAAAGCCCCGCCGGAATGTCCTGCTTGGCGATGATTTCCGTCAACAGAACGGCACTGGCCGGGGTCAGATTGGCCGGCTTCCAGATCACCGCATTGCCAAAAGCAAGCGCAGGCGCGATCTTCCAGGCTGGTGTTGCGATGGGGAAATTCCACGGGCTGATAACGGCCACGACACCGACCGGCTCCCGGCGGACATCGATTTCGACGCCCGGACGCACGCTTTCGGCCAGATCGCCCTGATTGCGCAACACTTCCGCCGCGAAATAGGTAAAGAACTGCCCGGCGCGAAAAACCTCGCCCTTGCCCTCGGCCAGAGGCTTGCCCTCTTCGCGCGCGACCATGGCCCCGATTTCAGCGGCGCGGGCCATCATCTCGGTCCCGATGGCCATCAGCACATCGTGGCGCTTTTGAATGCCCGCAGCCCACCAGACCGGCTGTGCGGCCCGCGCGGCAGACAGCGCCTCGTCCAACTGGTCCCGCCCGGCTTGCGCATAATGACCGATCACATCCGACAGATCAGAAGGGTTGCGGTTTTCAACCTCTCCCACGCCAGTCTGCCAATGTCCGTTGATGTAAATCCGGGTATTCATGCGTCTTGCCTCCGTCTTGATCCGCAAAGCTATAGACGACAGCACCATATTCAGACAATCTTGAATTTCTTAAGATATGTTCAGGAAAACTGTATGTCGATCAAATTGGAGATGCTGCGCGTCTTTCAAACCGTTGCAGAGCAAGGCTCTTTGTCGCTTGCCGCCGGTCGGTTGGGCCGAACGCCTTCGGCGGTGTCGATGATGCTTTCTCAGTTGGAAGATCATGTCGGTGACCGCTTGTTTGAGACGGACCGCAAAAATCGTCTGACGCCTTTGGGCCTTTTGGTACTGGAGGAAAGCCGCCGCGCCAATCATGCCTTTGCGCGCAGCACTGAAGCGATCCAGCGCCATGCAAAATCTACCGCCGGATACATCCGGATCGCCGTGGTGCCTTCGGCGATTGTAACGCTGCTGCCGAAAGTGGTGGCAGGGTTCCGCCAGCAACGCCCCGATGTACGCCTTGAAATCAGCGATGTGGATTCAGCCTCGGTCTTGCAACGGGTTCAATATGACGAGGCCGATATTGGCATCATGTCGGCGACCCTCCCGCAAGAGGCGCAGGGCACCGTGATCTTGACCGACCGGCTTGGGATCGCCTGCCACAAGGATCGCCCGATTGCGCTAGCCCATGCGGAGGGCGCGAAAGCGACCTGGGATCTGCTGCGCCATGAGCCTTTCATCGCAAACCCGCTGTGCCGGGCGGTCGCGGTGCCCCTCGTGCAGGATTTGCTGCTGGCCTGCAATCTGGAGGCGCGCAACACCATGGCCCTTCTGGCTTTTTTGCGCAGCGGGATCGGGGCAACGATCTTGCCGCAATCGGCGCTGATGTCAGACCCCGACATCCGTTTCATCCTGCCCGAAGGCCCCGCGGCGGAACGCAGGCTGATCAAGATCCACGCGCCCGACCGGAACCTCAGCCCCGTGGCACGGCTGTTCTGGGATCAGCTTTAGGCGTTTTCGCGACTCCAACAGAAAATGCGTGGCACCCGCCGCAAGATGGGCGATCCGACAGGACGCCGAGCACGCTCAGACGGCAGGCAGCCTCAGACGGTGCCTTCCGCCTCGGCCGCCTCTTTTGCCGCGATCTCGGCCGCCTTCTTTTCCACCTGTTCGACGATATGGTCGATCATCGCGTCATTATTCAGCTTATGGCTTTGCTTGCCCGCAAGATAGACCATCCCCGACCCGGCCCCGCCGCCGGTAAAGCCGATATCCGTCATCAGCGCCTCACCGGGGCCATTGACCACGCAGCCGATGATCGACAGCGACATCGATGTGGTGACATGCGCCAACCTGTTTTCCAACTCGGACACGGTCTTGATCACGTCAAACCCCTGCCGCGCACAAGACGGGCACGAGATGATCGTTACCCCCCGATGCCGAAGGCCCAGCGATTTCAGGATCTCAAAGCCGACTTTCACCTCTTCCACCGGATCGGCGGAAAGCGAAACGCGGATCGTATCGCCAATCCCGGCCCAAAGCAGATTGCCCAGCCCGATGGCGGATTTGACGGTACCCGATTGCAGCCCCCCCGCTTCGGTGATCCCAAGATGAATCGGCGCGTCGGTCACATCGGCCAGTTGCTGATAAGCGGCGGCGGCCATGAACACATCCGAAGCTTTCACCGAAATCTTGTAGTCGTGGAAATCATTGTCTTGCAGGATCTTGATGTGATCGAGCCCGCTTTCCACCATCGCGTCGGGGCACGGCTCTCCGTATTTGTCCAGCAGATGCCGCTCCAGGCTGCCGGCATTCACACCGATGCGGATGGAACAGCCGTGATCCTTGGCGGCCTTGATCACCTCGCGCACGCGGGTGGCGTCCCCGATATTGCCCGGATTGATGCGCAGGCATGCGGCCCCTGCCTCGGCGGCTTCAATCGCGCGTTTGTAATGGAAATGGATGTCGGCCACGATTGGCACCGGGCTTTCGGCGCAGATCTCACGCAGGGCAAGCGCACTTTCGCGGTCCGGGGCCGAAACCCGGACAATATCCGCCCCGGCAACGGCACAGCGCTGGATCTGTTCGATCGTGGCCTTGATGTCCGTGGTCAGCGTGTTGGTCATCGTCTGCACCGAGATCGGCGCATCCCCCCCAACCGCGACCTTCCCCACCATGATCTGACGCGATTTGCGCCGCTCAATATTGCGCCAGGGCCGGATCGGGTTATGAGACATGGGACTATCCTTGAGGTCAGCTCGCTGCCAAACAGATATAGCCGCAAGAGCGGGCGGGCAACCACGCAGCCCCGCCTCGCCCCAAAAAAGCAGCAGGCAGGCTTGGGGCCGATGTCAGGGGTTGGTCGCCTCGGCCACGTCCACAAAGCGGGCGAGGTCGGAATCCAGATCCAGATCCGCCAGCGCATAGGCTTCGGTCAGCGCCTCGGGCGAGAGGGCGACATTCTTGACGACCTGCGCGCCGGGGGCCGCGGGGCCATAGGTCTTGCCACGTACCGCGAAATAGACCGAACCGGAATTGCCCGCGCGCAGAACCGGCGGGGTTTCCATCGCCGGAACCGTATAGCGTTCGCCTGCGTCCAGCACCTTTTCGAACAGCACCGTGCCATCCGAGGCCTGTACCCGCACCCAAGACGGGCGCACGGCCAGAAGTTCCAGCAAGGGCGCATCTTCGGCCACCACCTGAACGGTGGTATCCTCGGCCTCTGCCTCAGCGACAAGGGACTCTTCGACGCCGACGACGCGATCCGTGCCGCTGCGCGGGTCAATCGCGGAAATCGGGCCATCGCGCGACACCAGCACCGGCACATCCAGCGCCTGCGGGCGGTAAAGACGGCCCAGCCCATCGGAGCTTGCGCCCAGATCCGCAGCTAGCTTTTGCGGATCTGCTTCGGGCGCCGGGATTGCTTCGGGTTCAGGGGCGGAGCGAACAAGCGGGGCCACGCCCTGCACATTGCCCAAGGGGTCAATCTCGGCCACGACCTGCGGGGCCTGATCCACGGGCGCAAGCTGCACGCGCTGCACCTCTTGCAAGACCGACCAGCCGCCAAAGCCGATGCCACCGATCAGCCCCAACAACACCAGCAAAGAGCCGACCGCGCCGGGTTCAATCCGGGCGAAAACGGTCTCGGTCCGCGGAACAAAGGTTGCATTCGGGTTGGCCAGAGGTTCCCCAAGATCGGCGGCAGTCCGGCTGCGCGCCTTGGTCATCCGCGCCGGAGAGGCGGCGGCCGACATACCATGCGCGAGCGTGAATCCCGCCTCGGCACAAAAGCGTTCATAGGCCCAATCTGGTTCCATCCCCAGATAGCGCGCATAAGAGCGCACATAACCGGCCACAAAACCCTGCGTTTCAAAGGCGGACACATCGCAGTTTTCAATCGCGGCGATATAGGTCGCCTTGATCTTAAGCTCGCGTTGAACATCAAGCAGCGATTTGCCCAGCGTCGCACGCTCTCCGCGCATGACATCGCCAAGGCGCAGTTCGAAATCGTCAAACCCCTTCGGCTTGGCGTCTTCAGACGTCGAAGGTGTTTTCCTCCGTCCGATCATGCTTGCTGCCCCGTTACTGCCCCATTCTACCGTGAGTCGTTGTAAAACCCGACTCACCGGCTGCCGTATTGTGGATAAGGTACCACAATACAAGGCTGTTTGCATATGCAGAAGCAATCAGGCCGAAAGTTCGGCACGATTCAGCGCACAGTGCCGCCAAAGTGTGTCCATTGCCTTAACGAGATGATCGATTTGGGTCAGATCATGCACCGGAGACGGCGTAAAGCGCAGCCGCTCGGTTCCGCGCGGCACGGTCGGGAAGTTGATCGGCTGCACATAGATCCCGAACTCTGCCAGCAACATATCGGACAAGGCCTTGCAATGAACCGGATCCCCGACATGCACGGGAACGATGTGACTGCCATGGTCAATCAGCGGCAAGCCAATCGCCTTGAGCCGCGCCTTCAGGATCCGGGCATGAAGCTGCTGGCTATCGCGCAAATGCTGCGCGGTCTTGAGATGCCGGACCGAAGCCGCCGCCCCTGCCGCCACGGCAGGCGGCATTGACGAGGTGAAGATGAACCCCGGCGCATAAGAGCGCACCGCATCAACCATCTTGGCAGAGGCTGCAATATACCCCCCCGCCACGCCATAGGCTTTGGCAAGGGTGCCGTTGATGATGTCAAGCCGATGCATCAGCCCGTCGCGTTCCGCCACACCAGCGCCGCGCGGCCCATACATGCCGACGGCATGGACTTCGTCGATATAAGTCAGCGCGCTGAATTCCTCGGCCAGATCACAAATCTCGGCAATTGGGCCGAAATCGCCATCCATGGAATAGATCGATTCGAAGGCGATCAGCTTTGGCGCGGCCGGATCGTCCGCCTCCAGCAGCGACCGCAGATGGGCAACATCATTGTGCCGAAAGATCCGCTTGGCCCCACCATTGCGGCGCACGCCTTCGATCATCGAGGCATGGTTCAGCGCGTCGGAATAGATGATCAGACCGGGGAACAGCTTGGGCAAGGTCGAAAGCGTGGCATCATTGGCGTTATAGGCCGAGGTGAAAACCAGCGCGGCCTCCTTGCCGTGAAGATCAGCAAGCTCGGTCTCCAGCCGGTTATGATAGACCGTGGTGCCCGAGATGTTGCGGGTCCCGCCCGAGCCCGCGCCCGTGGCCTCCAGCGCCTCTTTCATCGCGGCCAGAACGACCGGATGCTGCCCCATGCCAAGGTAATCATTGCCGCACCAGACGGTGATGTCCTGCTCGGACCCGTCGGTCTTGCGCCAAAGCGCTGCCGGATAGGCCCCCTTGCGCCGCTCAATATCAATGAAGGTACGGTAGCGGCCCTCTTCGTGCAGACGGTTCAACGCTGTTTCAAGTGCCTGATCGTAGTTCATCGTCTTCCCTTCCTGCCCGCGCCCTTTCGCGCGGTCTTCCCCGGTCTTCGTGCCACCGCTGGCGCCGGTCACGCCAAGATGGCCGTTCCGCCACGTTTCAACCTTGATATCGATCAACCCGATCACATATATCTACCAATTCATATATGTATCAAGAATCTTTTCAAGGCTTGGCCGATTCAGCGGTTTGCTCGGGGTTTTAATCGACGATTACAACCGTGCAGTCACTGGCACCATTTGCCGCGCATTCCTTCAGCGCCTTTGCAGATGGCCGGAAGCCGCCGCCAAGGGCAAAAGAGCCGGTCGACGGCGAAATCGCGAGCGCCCGCACACCTTTGCGACCATAAAAGCTGTCAAACGCCTTTGTCGCATCCTGAGACAGCTGAAAATCACGCGGCTTCCAGCGTTCGGGGCGCACAAGGGCTGCGATAATGCAGGCGGGGCCCGCGGTGCGCTTTGCCTCACAGCCTTCCAGTGCCAGCTTTGAGGCAGATTCGACACTGTGGTGATTGCCCACCAACATCGTCGCCTCGGATTTCAAAAGATCCTCCCCCGGTGCGATCGCCACCGCCGCATAATAAGCGTAGCCAGAGGCGACTTGCTGCAACAGGGCGGCATTTTGGGGCGACAAGGCACTGGCACCGACCATCTCGACCGCGATGCCTTCGGGCGCAAACAACTCCCAAGCGGCGACGTTGCCGCCCAGCGGCTCCGCAAGCCCCGGCCCTGCCAAAGCCAGCCCCAGACAGACCGCTACCATTCCCGTTTTCATATCCGACATGATCAGCCCTTTCCTCTTCCGTTAGGGACTACATAACCCGACTTGGCCGGGCTGGACAGAGGCGGGAAGGCTGATAGGTTGCGCGCTTACTTCACATAGCGGAGATATGCGATGTCGCTTGACGCGGTTCTGGCCAAAATCGATGAAACCCTGCCCGAAGCCTTGGAGCGTCTTTACGCGATCCTGCGAATCCCCTCCATTTCAACCGATCCGGCCTTCAAGGCGGAGTGTGACCGGGCGGCGGACTGGATGGTCGAGGAGCTGCGCAGACTTGGTTTTACAACCTCCAAACGGCCGACCAAGGGCCACCCGATGGTGGTCGGTCTGTCCGAAGGGCCTGCCCAATCAACGGCGCCGCATCTGCTGTTCTATGGTCACTATGACGTGCAACCCGCTGATCCTTTGGAACTTTGGGATCGCGACCCCTTTGATCCCGCACTGGAAGAAACCCCCACAGGCACGGTTATCCGAGGGCGCGGCACCTCTGACGACAAGGGCCAATACATGACCTTTCTGGAGGCCTGCCGGGCCTGGAAGGCCGTCCATGGCGCGCTGCCCTGCAAGCTAACCATCTTTCTGGAAGGGGAAGAGGAAAGTGGGTCGAAAAACATGATCCCTTTTCTGCAAGACAATGCAGAAGAACTCACGGCGGATCTGGCCCTGATCTCTGACACGGCCCTGTTCCAGTCGAAGACCCCGGCCATCGTGACCATGCTGCGGGGGCTTGTGAAAGAAGAGATCACCATCCACGCCGCCAGCCGCGATCTTCATTCTGGCTTTTACGGCGGCATTGCGCGCAATCCGATTCGGGTCTTGTCAGGGCTTCTGGCAGGGCTGCAGGATGAGGACGGGCGCATCACCCTGCCCGGCTTTTACGATGGCGTCGAGGATCTGAGCAACGAGCTGCAAGCCCAGTGGGAGGCGCTCAACTTCGATCATAACGGCTTTTTGGGCGGCGTCGGGCTGTCGGTTCCGGCGGGCGAAACCGGCAGAACACCGCTGGAAATGATCTGGTCACGCCCAAGCTGCGACATCACCGGCATCTGGGGCGGCTACACCGGCGAAGGCTTCAAGACCGTGCTGCCCGCCGAGGCCCATGCCAAGATCAGCTTTCGCCTTGCCCCCGGACAGGACCCCGCGCAAATCCGGGCCGCCTTTCGGGCCTATATCACCGCTGGGCTGCCCGCCGATTGCCGCGTGAGTTTTATTGACCACCCCGCCAGCCCCGCCAGCCAGATGTCCATCGCGAAGCCCGCTTTTGAAACGGCCCGCCGGGCGCTTGGCGCCGAATGGGGCGAGGACGCCGCCTTCATCGGCTGCGGCGGCTCGATCCCGATCGCGGGGCATTTCAAGGACTATCTGGGAATGGATACGATGTTGATCGGCTTTAGCAAGGATGATGACGGGCTTCATTCTCCGAATGAAAAATATGATCTGGAGAGTTTCCGCAAAGGGACGCGCAGCTGGGCCCGCATCCTGAATGACCTCTCGACGCAGGGCCAATAAAACGGCCTTTCCTTCAAAGCCATCCAGTCAAAGGATATGCCGATGCTGACCCTTCGCGATGCAACCCCTCAGGACGAGGCAGACTGGCGCCGACTTTGGGCCGCCTATCAGGAATTCTACGCCGTAGACCTCGCCCCCGAAATCACCGACCGCACGTGGGGGATGATTCTGTCGCCCGAGAAGCCCTTGCAGGCGCGCCTTGCGGTGCTGGACGGCGCGATCTGCGGCTTTGCGCTGCACCACACGCATATTTCCACTTGGGCGCTGGCCGAGGATTGTTATCTGGAGGATCTTTTCGTGGCCGCCGACGCACGAGGCCATGGGATCGGCCGCGCACTTATTGATGATCTTGTCGGAATTTGCCGAACGCGGGGGTATTCACGGCTTTATTGGCACACGGATGAAGGGAATTCCCGCGCCCGCGCCTTGTATGACAGCTACACCCCGACGGATGGTCATCTGCGCTACCGGATCACATTCTGACACAGGAGGCCCTTCGAACGCGACAGAAAAGGCCTTGGAGATATGGCCAAAGGCCACCCTTGGCGTCTTGTCTAACGAAGCTTTGGGAAAGGGAAAAAATGGCGCGGTTGACGGGGCTCGAACCCGCGACCCCCGGCGTGACAGGCCGGTACTCTAACCAACTGAGCTACAACCGCGCATTTTTTTCACGTTCGGGGCGGGTGGTGGCGCGGTTGACGGGGCTCGAACCCGCGACCCCCGGCGTG
>JAQWYA010000240.1 GCA_029254215.1 Pseudorhodobacter sp.
CATATTCACGGTCCACGATCGTGGTCAGGATCGAGGCATAGGTCGAGGGGCGGCCGATGCCCAGCTCTTCCATGCGCTTGACCAGCGTGGCCTCGGTGTAGCGCGGCGGCGGCTGGGTGAAATGCTGGCTGCCGAGAACCGACTGGCTGTCATTGCTGACCGCCGAGGGGATTGCCCCCGCGTCGATCACCTCATCCAGTGCAGAGGCTGCCTTGGCCAAAGCGGGTTGGAATGCGCCTTTGACAAAGCCCGCAGCCTCGCCTTGCGTGATCTGCGGCAGGCGGCCTTCGTCGCCTTCCTCATCATCGCGACCTTCCTCATAGACCTTGAGGAACCCGTCAAAAAGCACCACCTGCCCGGTGGCGCGCAGCACGATCTGGCCATCCTTGCTGCCGACATCCACCGTCGTCCGCTCCAGCCGGGCGGCGGCCATCTGGCTGGCAATGGTCCGCTTCCAGATCAGATCGTAAAGCTTCTTCTGATCCGGCTCCAGCCGCAGATCCTCGGCTGCGGCGGCCATATCGGTGGGCCGGATACACTCATGCGCTTCCTGCGCGTTCTTGGCCTTGTTCTTGTAAAGACGGGGCTGGTCGGGAACATAGTTTGCGCCGAACCGATCCTTGATCGCCGCCCGCGCCGCCGTCACCGCTTCGGGGGCCATGTCGATACCGTCGGTCCGCATATAGGTGATGTGCCCGGCCTCATAAAGGCGCTGCGCCGTGCTCATGCATTGCTTGGCCCCCATGCCGAATTTGCGGCTCGCCTCTTGCTGAAGGGTCGAGGTCATGAAGGGCGCGGAGGGATTGCGCGACGCAGGCTTTGCCTCCACCGAAAGCACGCTCAGGGTTCGGGATGTGACAGCCTGAACCGCAATCTCAGCGGCTTCGCGGGTCGCAATGTCGAATTTGTCCAGTTTCTTGCCCGCCAGCACCGTCAGGCGAACGTCATATTCCTGCCCGCGCGGCGTCGAAAGGCGCGCGCCAACCGTCCAGAATTCACGAGCGCGAAAAGCCTCGATCTCCATCTCACGTTCAACGATCAGGCGCAGACAGACTGATTGCACACGGCCCGCCGATTTCGCGCCCGGCAGCTTGCGCCAAAGGACCGGAGACAGCGTGAAGCCGACCAGATAATCCAAGGCGCGGCGGGCCAGATAGGCATCCACCAACGGCACATCGATTTGGCGCGGGTTTTTCATCGCCTCGGTCACGGCGGCTTTGGTGATCGCGTTAAAGGTGACCCGGCTGACCTTCGCATCCTTCTTGAGGCTCTTGGCCAGCGCTTCGTGAAGGTGCCATGAAATCGCCTCCCCCTCACGGTCAGGGTCGGTCGCGAGGATCAGTTCATTATCGTCTTTCAACGCCTCGGCAATCGCGCGGACATGCTTTTTGCTGTCGGAGGCAACCTCCCATTTCATGGCAAAGTCAGCCTCGGGATCGACCGAGCCGTCCTTGGGCGGCAAATCCCGCACATGGCCGTAAGAGGCAAGCACGGTATAGCCCGACCCCAAATATTTGTTGATTGTCTTGGCCTTAGCAGGCGACTCGACGACAACAACAGCCATGAAAACCTCTTTTCCGTGAACACTTATATGTGGCGCGGCAAGATGTGGGGGAAGCGACCCGAATGTCAATGGAGCGAACTGACTTGCCGAACAAGGTCTACAAACCCGTGCCACAGCGCGGGTTTGGGCATGGCAAAGGCCAAGGCGATCAGCCGATGCGGGACAAAAGCCCCCCTGCCCGACGCTCAATCTTGCCCTCAAGTTCCAGGGCGAGCAGGGCCGGCGACAGATGTGAGGGCGGCATCGCGAGATCGCGGATCAGTTGATCTTCGGCAAGCGGGCTAGGCCCAAGACGCGACAGGATGTGGCTGTGAAGGGCCGAGATATCTGCCAGCGGGCGCCGCGCCGGAACAGGGCCGGGAAGCGGTTGCGGCGTGGGCGGCGGGGCTATGTCGCGCGGGGCGGCCTGCGGGTTGGATGGTGGCATTGCCAAGGGGCCGATCGCCTCAATCACGTCAGCAGCGCTGCGGATCAAGCTTGCCCCATCGCGGATCAGAAGGTTGCACCCGGCAGCCCGCGCATCGAAAGGATGCCCCGGAACGGCCAGCACTTCGCGCCCCTGATCAAGGGCCGTGCGCGCGGTGATCAGGCTGCCGGATCGTGAGGCGGCCTCAACCACAACGACGGCGCGTGACAGGCCCGAGATAACGCGGTTGCGCAGGGGAAAATGCCGGGCCTGAGGCTGCAAGCCCATAGGCTGTTCTGATATCCGGCAGCCTTCCGTTGCGATCTGATCGGCAAGACCCGCGTTTTCCAGCGGATAGATCACGTCGACACCGCCCGCCTGCACGGCAACCGTGCCCAACGATAGGGCGGCCGCATGGGCTTCGGCATCAATGCCCCGCGCCAGACCCGAGGTGATGACAAACCCGGCCTCTGCCAGCGTTTCGGCCAGACGCCGCGCCATCCGCAGCCCGAGGCTGGAGGCATTTCGCGCGCCCACAAGGGCAACCATGGGGCGCGACAAGAGGCTAATATTCCCCAAAGCCCAAAGCAGGGGCGGTGCATCAGGCAGGTCCATCAGCGCTGTCGGATAGTCTGCCGTGCCCCAGCACAGCATCTTTGCCCCGGCCTTTCGGGCTTGGGCCACTTCATGATGCGCCACTTCGGCCGGACAGATGCTGTAGGACTCCACGCCAGCGGCGCGCGCAATCTCGGGCAAGGCATCAAGTGCTGCGCGGGCAGAGCCATGTTCCGCAATCAGCCGATGAAAGGTCACAGGCCCCACACGGCGGGACCGGATCAGCCGCAGCCATTCCAGACGCTCTGCATCGGTCTCGGGCAAAGCGATGCTTTGCGCCTTTTTAAAAAGGTCCGAATCCATAGGCCCCCCCAGGGCTGTGCCATCTCAGCTTTGCCTGCATTGGTTAACAGAGGATGAATCTGACCCCGCCTGTTCGGATAGCAGGACGCTTTTGCGTGATTGTTCCGCAGAGGTGATTGGCGAGGGCAAAGCGATGGCCTATATGGATGCTCATGTTTGATGCTCTGCTTAGGCTGCTCTCGGCCCCCGCCCCCGCCCGCCTGCCCCAACCCGATGCTGATCTGGCCTTGGCTGCCTTGCTGGTGCGCGTCGCCCGGTCGGATGGCGATTATGCAGCGGCGGAAATCGCGCGGATCGACAAGGTTCTGGCCAAGCGCCACGGGCTGGATGCGACCGAGGCCGCAAGCCTTCGCGCCCAAGCCGAGGCGCTGGAGGCAGAGGCCCCCGACACCGTCCGTTTCACGCGCGCTTTGAAAGAGGGTGTCGCCTTGGAGGACCGGGCCGATGTGGTTGAAGCCCTGTGGTCGGTTGCGCTGGCGGATAAGACGCGAGACGATGCGGAAGACCAGCTTTTGCGCCTCGTGGCCAATCTTTTGGGGCTGTCGGACAAAGATTCGGCCCTTGCGCGGCAAAGGGCCGCGAAAGCATGACAGCCTCTTTGCCGATGTATGACTTCGGGGCGGCCAGCGCCGCGCAGGACCGGCTTTGGCAGGGTATCGCGGCGGAACTGGCACTGCGGGGGCTTGAGGCTCCGCCATTGTTGACGCGCGGGATGGAAGACCTGATGCCGCATTGGCTGGCCCCGGATCTTCTGATGTCACAAACCTGCGGATCGCCGTTTCGCAACCGTCTTTACGGCAAAGTGGCGCTGATCGGGACCCCGGATTACCGGGTCGAGGGCTGCCCGCCCGGCCATTATTGCAGCATGTTGGTGGTGCGGGCCGACGACCCTCGGGCAAGTTTGGCAGATTTTGACGGGGCGACGCTGGCCTATAATGACCCGCTTTCCCAATCGGGATGGGCTGCCCCCCAAACAGAGGCCCAAGCACTGGGGATCACCCTGCGGCCCGGCCCTCAAACAGGCGCGCATCGGGCCTCTGTCAGGGCGGTGGCGGATGGGGCGGCAGATCTGGCCGCGATCGATGCCGTCACATGGCGCCTGTTGCGCCCGATTGATCCGGACGCAGCACGGCTGCGCGTCATCGGGCAGACGCGCCCTACCCCCGGCCTGCCGCTGATTACCGCGCAAGACCGTGCCACCGAACCCTTGTTCGAGGCCATCGCCACAGCAATTGCCCAGCTTGCGCCATCAGACCGTGACACGCTGGGGCTGCATGGGCTTATCCGCATTCCGCCAGAAGCCTATCTTGCGGTGCCCAATCCGCAATCACCTGCGCAATTCGCGCAATAGGCTTGGGCAAAACGGCAGGCTGACGTCACGATCTGTCACAAAGCCCGTTGCAATAGCCCAAAATTTACGCCCTACTTCGGGCGTCTTCTATTGTCCAAAGCGAGCTACCGTGACCCCGCAAGATCACCCGACGACTGCCACCCTGTCCAAAAACGATGCGCCTGTTATCGAAATCAGGGATCTTCACAAAAGCTATGGCAGTCTTGAGGTGCTCAAGGGAATCGACATGACCGCCCCCAAGGGCAATGTCATTTCGTTGATCGGATCCTCGGGCTCGGGCAAGTCAACGTTGCTGCGCTGCTGCAATCTGCTGGAAGACAGCCAGCAAGGCGAAATCCGGTTTGAGGGGGAGGCCGTGCGCTGGCAGGGCAAGGGGCTGGGGCGACACCCCGCCGACCGCGCCCAGGTCACGCGAATTCGCACCAATCTGTCGATGGTGTTTCAGCAATTCAACCTTTGGGCGCATATGACGATTCTACAGAACGTCATGGAAGCCCCCGTCACCGTGCTGCGCCGCGACCCCGAAGAGGTTGAGGCCGCGGCCCGTAAATATCTGGACAAAGTGGGCATTGGCGACAAGGCCGATGTCTACCCAGCAATGCTCTCTGGGGGCCAGCAGCAACGCGCCGCGATTGCGCGCGCGCTTTGCATGGAACCGCGCGCCTTGCTGTTTGATGAGCCGACCTCGGCGCTTGATCCGGAACTGGAACAAGAGGTCGTCAAGGTCATCAAGGCTTTGGCCGAAGAAGGCCGGACGATGCTATTGGTCACCCATGACATGCGGCTTGCCGCCGATGTGTCGGACCATGTGGTTTTCCTCCATCAGGGGCGGACCGAAGAAGAAGGCCCACCGGCCCAGCTGTTCGGAAACCCGCAGACAGAACGTCTGCGTGGCTTCCTTTCCGCGACGGCCTGAGGCAAAAGTGAAAAATCAAAAAGACAACTAGGAAGTCTGCACATGAAAAACTTGATCCTGACCACCGCGCTTCTGGCGCTGACTGCGGGGGCTGCTGCCGCCCAAACCGTTCGTATGGGCACCGAGGGCGCCTACCCTCCCTACAACTTCATCAATGACGCTGGCGAAGTTGACGGGTTCGAGCGGGAGCTGGGCGACCAGCTTTGCGAAATGGCGGGCCTGACCTGCGAATGGGTCACCACCGATTGGGACGGCATCATCCCGAACCTTCAGTCCGGCAACTACGACACGATCATCGCGGGGATGAGCATCACCGCAGAGCGTGACGAAGTGATTGATTTCACGCAGAACTACATTCCGCCAGCCTCCTCTGCCTATATGGCGTTGGATGCGGGTGCTGATATCAAGGGTGGCGTGATTGCAGCCCAGACCGGCACCATTCAGGCGGGCTATGTCGCCGAAAGCGGCGCGACGCTTGTGGAATATGCAACCCCGGATGAAACCGTCGCCGCCGTTCGCAACGGTGAGGCTGATGCGGTCTTCGCCGACAAGGATTACCTTGCACCGATCCTGGCGGAATCCGGTGGCCAGTTTTCCTGGGCTGGCGAAGACGTCCAACTGGGCGGTGGCGTCGGCATGGGCCTTCGCGAATCCGACACCGAGCTGAAGGGCAAATTCGATGCCGCAATCAGCGCGATGAAGGCCGACGGCTCGCTCAATGCGCTGATCGTCAAGTGGTTCGGCTCTGACGTCGCCACGTTCTGATAGGCACAGGTCCTGCGCGGGGGCATTGGCGCCCCCGCGCAAGACCGGACCCGTTTATGTTCGCGTTTTGCGCCGATCCTGCCTCGCTTGAGGGCTATAGCTGGTTGATTTGCTACCTGACCACAGGCAAGCATCTTGATTTCTATTGGTCCTTTGTGACGGTTCTGACCCTGCTTGCCGTGACCGCGCCCACCGCGCTGGCCTTCGGCTTTGGCGGGGCGATGGCGGCGCGCTCTCCGCTTTTGCCGCTGCGCCTTCTGGGGCAGATTTACACCGGCATGGTGCGCGGCATTCCCGATATTGTGTTTTTCCTCTTTTTCGTGATTGCGCTGGATCAGGGAATTGAATGGCTTGTGCATCAGCTGCGCTGCCCTGAATGGACTGACCCCATTCGCAACGGCCTTGAATTCCGGGTCTGCCCAGAAGCGAAAGTGCCCAACAACTCTGCCCCGCAGGTCTGGCACAGCCTTTACGGCTTTGCGCTGGCGGTGGTGACCTTTGCCCTCGTATTCGGGGCCTTTGCTGCCAATGTGCTCTTTGGGGCGATGCAGGCGGTTCCCCGTGCGCAGTTGGAGACGGCCGAAGCCTATGGCATGAGCCCGCGTCAGGTCTTTCGCCGGGTTCTGGTGCCGCAGATGTGGGTCTACGCACTGCCCGGCCTGTCAAATCTCTGGATGATCCTGATCAAGGCGACCCCGCTTCTGTTTTTGCTGGGCGTGCAGGATATCGTCTATTGGGCGCGCGAACTCGGCGGCTCCAAGACCTCGGCCTATGACTATCCGCATCCGGATTGGCGGCTTTATTACTTCCTCGGCTTGCTGGTCTTCTATCTTCTGATGACAAAAATGTCCGAGCGCGTTCTGGCACGGGTCCAGACCCGCCTTAGCCATGGTCAGGCCACGGCATCGGGCGAAGCGCAACGAAGGGCCGAAGCATGAGCTGCATGGAGATCATCGCAGATTATGGCCTGCGCTCTCTCGGGATCGGAGAGCGGTTGCTGCCCCGGTCTGACTTCACGCTTTGCCATCAGTTCACGCTGATCGGCTCCGGGCTGATCTGGAACATCTATTTCGGCTTTCTGGCGCTGGTCTTCGGGTTCTTCGCCGCCAACGCCATCGCACTGGCGAAATCCGCCCGCAGCCCATGGGCGCGCAAACCCGCCGAATGGTTCATCTTTGTGTTTCGCGGATCGCCCCTCTTTATCCAGTTCTTTCTGGCCTATGAGGCGCTGGTCCTTCTTCCCCGCGCCGGGTTTGAGATCCCGCTAGGGTTCATCACGGTGACGCTTGAAACCAGCTGGCTGTCCAAGGCCTGGGCCGGGGCGCTGATCGTGCTGTTCCTGAACACCGCCGCCTATTCGGCCGAGATTTTCTACGGCGCGCTGCGCTCCATCCCTAAGGGCGATCTGGAGGCCGCCGACGCCTATGGCCTTACCGGATGGGCCAAGTTCCGCCGTGTGCAATGGCCGACGATGCTGCGCCTTGCTTGGCCCGCCTACACGAATGAGGCGATCTTTCTGTTCCATGCCACGACGCTGGTGTTCTTTTCGGGCTTCCCCGCGTTCCGCCAGCAGGGCGATGCGCTTTATTACGCCAGCTATTTCGTGGACAAGACCTTCAACCCGTTCGTGCCCTATCCGATTGTCGCATTCTACTTCATTTTGCTGACGCTTGCGCTGATTGGTCTGTTCGGGATCATCAACAAAAGACTCAACCGGCATTTGCCCAGCAATGCCCGGGCCAAGTTCAAACTGCGGCCCCAAATCATCAGGTGATCCATGAAAGACTGGCTGAGAAAGCACCCCGAAGTGCGCACGATTCGTGTGGCCGCTGCTGATCTGAATGGGCAGGCACGGGGCAAACGCATCCCGGCCCGCTTTGCCGACAAGGCCGTCAAGGATGGCACACGCTTCCCCTTTTCCGTTCTCAACCTCGACATCTGGGGGGAGGATATCGACGACAGCCCCCTCGTCTTCGAGGAAGGCGATCAGGACGGCGTTCTGCGCCCGACCGAACGCGGCTTCATGCCGATGCCCTGGCTGGAGGCCCCGACTGCCCTGCTGCCAATCTGGATGTTCCGCGAAAACGGCCAGCCCTATGACGGCGACCCCCGTCAGGCCCTTGCCGCCGTTGTCGCCCGCTACAAGGCGCGCGGCCTGACCCCCGTCTGCGCGATGGAGCTGGAGTTCTTCCTGATCGACGATTCCGGCAAGACGATGCAAGTCCCGGCGTCTCCGCGCTCCGGTAAACGCCGCAAGGCTGCCGAGACCCTCTCGATCCGTGCTCTGGATGCCTTCGACACCTTCTTCACCGATCTTTACGACGCCTGTGAGGCGATGGACATTCCGGCCGATACCTCAACCTCGGAAACCGGCCTTGGCCAGTTCGAGGTGAACCTGATGCATTCCGATGACGCGCTGCGCGCCGCCGACGATGCATGGCTCTTCAAGATGCTGGTCAAGGGCCTTGCCCGGCGGCATGGGTTTGCCGCCTCCTTCATGGCAAAACCCTACCCCGAATACTCCGGCTCCGGCCTGCACACCCATTTCTCGGTGCTCGACGCGGATGGTGACAATATCTTTGACAGCGGCGGCCCGAAAGGCACCGCCTCCCTGCGCCACGCCGTTGCAGGCTGCCTGAATGCCATGTCGGATTCGACCCTGCTCTTTGCCCCGCATGGCAACAGCTATGAACGCCTCGTGCCAGACGCCCATGCCCCAACGGCGATCTGCTGGGGGTATGAGAACCGCACCGCCGCCATCCGCATCCCCGCCGGCAGCACCTCTGCCCGCCGGATCGAACACCGTGTCGCAGGCGGCGACGTGAACCCCTATCTGATGCTCGCCGTAATCCTCGGGGCCGCCCTCAACGGCATCGAAGACGCCGAAGAGCCGCCAGCCCCGATCAAGGGCAACGCCTATTCGCAAGAAGGTCTGGACCAGATCCCGACAACCTGGGCCGAAGCGATCGACGCTTTTGAAAACTCCGAGATCATGCCCCGCATCTTCAGCCGCGACCTGATCCGAAACCTCGTTCTGACCAAACGGCAAGAAATGCTCTATCTGGCGGAACTCAGCGATCAGGAACAACTCGAACTCTACCTCGACACCGTCTGACGCACCCCAAAAGCCGCCCCCCCCTCTCCTGGACCAAATACCTCGGGGGGAGGATTGCCGAAAAGGCAATCCGGGGGGCAGCGCCCCCCACTTCCCCTCCGGGCGCTACGCTGCCGATCAGAACCGCTGGCACAGACCATGCCCAGTAGGGGGCTTCAGGGCCGCGATCAGAGCCGTGCTTTGCCCCCTTGCCCCCGCCCTCCGCCAAAGGCTAACATCCGAGAAACCAAGTATTGGAAAGACAAATGCTGATCGGCATTCTGCAAACCGGCCATGTCCATGACAGCCTGATTGAAACCTATGGCGACTATCCGGCCATGTTCGCCCAACTTCTCGACGGATACGGGTTCACCTTCAAATCCTGGGCCGTGGTCGATATGGAATTCCCGGACTCCGTCCATGATGCCGATGGCTGGCTCCTGACGGGTTCGCGCTTTGGGGCCTATGAAGATCACGCCTTCATCCCCCCTTTGGAAGCGTTTATCCGCAAAGCTTATGCCGCGCCCGTGCCCATGGTCGGGATCTGCTTTGGGCATCAGATCATCGCCAAAGCCCTTGGGGGCCGGGTTGAGAAATTCGACAAAGGTTGGGCCGTTGGCGCGTCCGACTATGACTTCAACGGCGAAACGATCCGGATGAACGCCTGGCATCAAGATCAGGTCACAGCCCTTCCCAAGGATGCAACCGTGGTTGGGCGCAGCGCCTTTTGCGAGAATGCCGCCCTGCTTTATGGCGACCGCGCCTTTACGGTTCAGGCCCATCCCGAAATCCGCGACGACTATCTTGGCGGGCTGATCGAAAAGCGCGGGCGGGGTGTTGTCCCCGACCCCGTTCTGGATGCGAGCACCGCCCGCATCGGAACGCCGCTGGATGACAAGCGCGTGGCCGACCAGATCGCAGCCTTTTTCAAACAACCTCGCCCCGAAAGGGTCCTCCCATGAACAGCTGGACAGAAACGCTTCCTCAGGCCGCGCGCGACTATATCGCGGGACGCCGCGTGGACGAGGTTGAATGCATCATCGGTGACATCGCCGGTGTGGCGCGGGGCAAGGCCATGCCCGCCTCTAAATTCGCAAAGCAGCCGCATTACTTCCTGCCCAATTCCATTTTCCTGCAAACCATCACCGGCGAATGGGCCGATAACCCTTCTGGCCTTTTCACCGAACCAGACATGTATCTGGTGCCCGACTTTTCCACGACCACGGCCGCGCCCTGGACCGCAGACATCACGCTGCAAGTGATCCATGACGCGCAGGATCAGGCGGGAAACCCCGTTCCGACCGCGCCGCGCAACGTGCTGCGCCGCGTGGTCGAGCTTTACAACGCCCGCGGATGGTCCCCCGTCGTCGCCCCCGAGATGGAATTCTTCCTGACCGCCCGCAACCTCGATCCGAATATGCCGGTGATGCCGCCCATGGGTCGTTCTGGTCGCCGGGCGGCCGGAAAACAGGCTTATTCGATGTCGGCCGTGGATGAATATGGCAAGGTCATCGACGACATCTACGATTTCGCCGAGGCACAAGGCTTTGAAATTGATGGTATTCTGCAAGAAGGCGGCGCTGGCCAGGTAGAGATCAACCTCGCCCATGGTGATCCGGTCCGGCTCGCGGATGAGATCTTTTTCTTCAAGCGTCTGATCCGGGAGGCCGCCCTGCGCCACGATTGCTTTGCCACCTTCATGGCCAAGCCGATCGAAGGGGAGCCGGGTTCGGCCATGCATATTCATCACTCCGTCGTCGATACCGCGACGGGGCAGAATATCTTTTCCAACGCCGACGGGTCCGAGACAGACGCGTTCTTGCATTTTATTGCCGGGATGCAAAACCACCTGCCCGGCGCGGTGGCCCTGTTGGCGCCTTACGTCAACTCTTACCGCCGCTACGTTCCCGATTTTGCCGCCCCGATCAATCTGGAATGGGGCCGCGACAACCGCACAACCGGGCTGCGCGTTCCGGTGTCTGGGCCAGAGGCCCGGCGCGTTGAAAACCGGCTCGCAGGGATGGATTGCAACCCCTATCTGGGCATCGCGGCCAGCCTTGCCTGCGGTTATCTGGGCTTGGTGGAGGGCAAACCCCCACGCGACGAATGCACGGGCGATGCCTATAACATCGAAACCGACCTGCCCTATAATCTTGGCGATGCACTCGACCTGCTGGAAGAGGACAAGGCCTTGGTCGAGGTCCTGCGGCCTGAATTCTGTTCCGTCTACGATTCAGTGAAACGCAATGAATACAAAGAGTTCCTGCAAGTCATCAGCCCGTGGGAACGTGAGCATCTGTTGCTGAACGTATGAACCTTTTGCACGCCAACGACCGGCAGGGGCAGTATCCGGCCTCTTTCTACGCGGCGACCGCGCATCCCCTGGCTCCGTTCGCGCCATTGGCGGGGGCCTGTGAGGCCGATGTCTGCGTTATCGGCGGCGGGTTTACCGGGCTGTCGGCGGCCCTGCATCTGGCACAGCGCGGCTATAGCGTGACGGTGCTGGAGGCGCATCGCGTGGGCTTTGGGGCTTCGGGGCGCAACGGTGGACAGGTCGGTACGGGCCAGCGCATCGATCAGGACAGCCTTGAGGCCAGCTACGGGGCCGACACCGCCCGGCGTCTGTGGAAGATCGGCGAAGAGGCCAAGGGCCTTGTGAAATCGCTGATCACAGATCACGACATGCCGGTCACGTTTTACCCCGGCATTGCCCATGCCTGCCGCACGATGGCCGAAGTTCATGAGGCCCATGCTCATGCCGAAAAGCTGGCCCGCGACTATGATTACGACCAGATCTTTCCGCTGGACCGGGATCAACTGCGCGCGCTGATCGGCTCTGACACCTATCTGGGCGGCGATATCGACCGGAGCGCAGGGCACCTGCACCCTTTGAACTACGCGATCGGGCTGGCCATGGCCGCGACCAAGGCCGGGGCCACGATCCACGAGAATGCAGAGGTCACACGGATCACGCAGGGGCCAAAAGCCGTGGTTCACACGGCAACCGGCCAGATCACCGCGTCCTTCGTGGTGCTGGCCTGCAACGGCTATCTGGGCAAGCTGGAACCAAGCGTCGCGGCCCGTGTCATGCCGATCAACAGCTATGTCATCGCCACCGAACCCTTGGGCGCCCGCGCAGCCGAGATCATCGCAGAACCCGTTGCCGTGACGGATACGAAATTCGTGAATAATTACTGGCGGTTGTCCGAAGATGGGCGACTTCTGTTCGGGGGGGCGGAAACCTATGGCTACCGTTTTCCCGATGTGATCAAGGCCGTCACAAAGCCGATGCTAAAGGTCTATCCCCAGCTTGCCAAAACTCGGATTGACTATGCCTGGGGCGGGACTTTGGCCATCACTCGCAGCCGCTTGCCGAATTTCAGCCGCCCGCAGCCGAATGTCTTTTCGGCCTCGGGCTATTCGGGCTATGGCGTGGCGATGGCAAGCCTCGCGGGCAAGATCATGGCCGAGGCCATTGCCGGGCAGGCCGAACGGTTTGACCTTATGGCAAGCCTACCGCAACCGCGCTTTCCGGGCGGGGACCTGCTGCGCTGGCCCCTTTTGGCAAGCGCAATGACATGGTTTGCCCTGCGCGACCGGATCGGCCTTTAAGCCGCTGCTACAGTTTGCCTGCTTTGCACGGCCAAACCGCGCCATTTCGCCGGATTGTCCGGCATTCCGCCGGGCCACGTCATCGCGATGATTGAAACCCTCCGCGTGCCCGGCTAGCGTGGCGGCAGGTTTCGATCAGAAGGAAATACCTCATGCGGGATGACGCACCGAACAGCTGGGAGCAGCGCGCCGACAAATCCACATTCTATTGCTTCACCGATCTTCCGACGATCCATGATCGGGGCGCTGTGGTGCTGACGCATGGCAAGGGGCCATATATTTACGACGTGCATGGCAAGGAATATCTGGACGGCAATTCGGGCCTTTGGAACATGGTCGCGGGCTTTGACCATCCGGGCCTGATTGCGGCGGCCAAGGCGCAGTATGATCGCTTCTCGGGTTATCATTCGTTCTTCGGGCGGATCTCGGATCAGACCGTGATGCTGTCCGAAAAGCTGATCGAGGTGTCCCCCTTTGCGCGTGGCAAGGTGTTTTATACCAACTCCGGCTCCGAGGCGAATGACTCCATGGTCAAGGCGCTGTGGTTTTTGGGCGGGGCCGAAGGCCACCCGGAGCGCCGCAAGATCATCACGCGGATGAACGCCTATCATGGGGTGACGGCGATTTCGGCCTCCATGACGGCAAAGCCTTATAACTCGGTCTTTGGTCTGCCCCTGCCCGGCTTTATCCATGTGTCTTGCCCGCATTACTGGCGCTTTGGCAAGGATGGCGAAACCGAAGAGCAGTTCACCGCCCGGATGGCGCGGGAATTGGAAGCAACGATCATCAAGGAAGGCCCCGACACGATCGCAGGCTTCTTTGCCGAACCGGTGATGGGGGCCGGTGGGGTCATTCCGCCGTCCAAGGGCTATTTCCAGGCGGTGCAGGCCGTTCTGAAGAAATACAACATCCCCTTGATCGCGGATGAGGTGATCTGCGGATTTGGCCGGACCGGGAACACCTGGGGCTGCCAGACCTATGATTTCATGCCCGATGCGATCATCTCGTCCAAGAACATCACCGCCGGGCTCTTCCCGATGGGTGCTGTCATTCTGGGGCCGGATCTGTCGGACCGGCTGGACAAGGCCTCGGAAGCGATTGAGGAATTCCCGCATGGCTTCACCGCCTCGGGGCATCCGGTGGGCTGCGCCATCGCTCTCAAGGCGATTGACGTGGTGATGAACGAAGGGCTGGCCGAGAATGTGCGCACCCTCACCCCGCAGTTCGAGGCGGGGCTGGCCCGGCTGGCCGAAAACCCGAATATCGGGGAATGGCGCGGCAAGGGCCTTATGGGCGCTTTGGAGGCGGTTCAGGACAAGGCCACGAAAAAGCCCTTCGACGGGTCGCTGTCGGTATCTGAGCGCATCGCCAATACCTGCACGGATTTCGGGCTGATCTGCCGCCCGCTGGGTCAGGCGATTGTCCTTTGCCCGCCCTTCATCTGCACGCCTGCGCATCTGGATGAGATGTTCGAAAAGCTGGAAAAAGCCCTGAAGAAGGTCTTTGCGGAAGTCGCCTGATCCCCGCACCCGGCCCTGAAATGCAAAAACGCCCCCGGAAAGTTTCGGGGGCGTTTTTCTTTGCTGCACCGGACTGGGGCGGAGGGCCTAAAGCTTGGACAGCTTCTTTTGCAACTCCGCCAGTTGCGCCTTGATCTGCGCGAGTTCGGCACTGTCATCCTTGGCCTCGGTGTCAGCGCTCTCCTCTTCGGGGCCGCTTCCGCTCCACCCCGGCATGGCGCCGCCCATCATGGATTTCAAGAAAGCCTCTTGCTGCTTTCGCATCGCCTCAAAGCCGGGAACCGTGCTCATCGGGTTTGGAACCTTGGTCAGGTTTTGCATCATCTTGGACTGGCTGTCGCGCAGCATGTCAAAGGATGTCGCCAGAAACTGCGGCACGACGCTTTGAATGCCCGTCGTATAGCTGCGCACCAGATCGGTCAGGACATTGATCGGCAAGACGCTTTCGCCCTTGCTTTCATGTTCGGCCACGATCTGCAAAAGATACTGCCGCGTCAGATCATCGCCGGATTTCAGATCGATGATCTGCACTTCCCGCCCAATCCGAATGAAGCCTGCAATATCTTCAAGCGTCACATAATCGGAGGTTTCCGTATTATAAAGCCTGCGGCTGGCGTAACGCTTTATCAACAGTGGCTTTTCCGTCTCGGCCATTATGCCCCCCAATTGGCGTTGCCGTGCAGCCTGTTGCACTGCGGCAAAGCTTACGGCAGTGCAGAAAAAAAGGAAAGGGCGAGCTTTTTCAAGCTCGCCCTTGCGCCGACACCGACAGGGAGGAGGATCGGCCGCGCAGATCCTTAGCGATTACTTCGCCGGAGCCGTTGCTTTTTTGGCAGCGGTCTGCACGTCAGCAGTGGCTTTTTTCACGGCAGCGGTGGTTTCCTCGGTGAGGTCCTTGCCAGCAGCCAGCATCAGCTCAACGGTTTCCATCTGCACTTTTTTCGCGACTTCAGCGAAAGCAGCCATGTTCTCGGCAGCCATCTCAGCAGCGACCGAAGCGAAATCGGTTGCGGCTTTGGAATAGTCGGCAACATCGGTTTTGGCTTTGGAAACGTCGGTTGCCTTTGCGATGGTGTCTTTTGCCCACTTCGAGGAGATCTCGGTGGATTTTTCAGCAGCTTCGAGAGCCACTTTCGACATCTTCTCGGCCAAAGCAGCCTGGGTTTTGAAAGCGTTCTGGAACGCGGCGTTGTCAACCGGGAACGAAGCCATCATGTCCTGAACCATTTTCGTCATGTCTGGGGTCTTGGTCATTTTTCTAGTCTCCATCTGCGGTACGTCGTGTCCGCGTTGTTTGATGAAGAATATATATATGCTGCACCGCAGCATTTCAAGGTTTTTCTGCATTGCAGCATCAAGGACTGGCGCCAGATGCTGCAATGCAGCAGAAACTCTCGAAAGATCAACCCGTTACCTTTGCCGCAACATAAGTGCCCGGCGCAGGGGCAAGCGAGGGATGATCCGAATCACCCGGTTCGCGGGCCGGAACCATCTTGCCAGATTGCTTGGAAAGCCACTCTCCCCAGCGGGGCCACCAGCTTTCTTTCTCAAAAGACGCGCCTTCCAGAAACGCCTCAGGCGTCGTCATCTCGGCGGCGTTTGAATAATGCCCGTACTTGCCCTTGCCCGGCGGATTGATAATCCCCGCAATATGGCCGGATTCTGCCAGAATGAAGGTCTTGTTCTTGGAGCCGAACTGCTTGATCCCGGCGAAACTGCTTTTCCAGGCGGCGATGTGGTCCGTCTCGCAGGCGATGGCACAGATCGGGATCGTGATGTCGGCCAGACGTACCGGGTCGCCAAAGACCGGAAACTCGCCTTTCGCCAGACCATCGGCCTGACACAACCCGCGCAGATATTCGATCGACATGCGGGCGGGCAGGTTGGTGCCGTCGCCATTCCAGAACAGCAGATCAAAGGCGGGCGGGGCCTCCCCCATCATGTAACTTTTGATGGCGGGCTGATAGATCAGGTCATTGGAGCGCAGAAACGAAAAGGTGCGCGACATGAAGGTACGGTCAAGGATCCCGTCCACCTTCACCTGCCGTTCGATCCCATCGACGAAATCATCCGACAGGAATACGCCCACTTCGCCCTGATCCGAAAAATCGGTCAGCGTGGTAAAGAAGGTCGCGGATTTGACGGTCTTGTCGCCCGCCTTGCCCAGATGCGCCAGCGTCAGCGACAAGGTTGTGCCTGCGATGCAATAGCCCACGGCGTTGACATGCTTCGTGTCGCAGATCCGCCGGGTTTCGGCCATCGCACGCAAATAACCGTCGCGCATGTAATCATCCATGCCCACATCGGCGTAAGAGGCGTCCGGATTGACCCATGACACCACAAACAGCGTAAAGCCCTGATCGACGATCCATTTGATCAGGCTGTTCTGGGGCTTGAGGTCCATGATGTAGAATTTGTTGATCCACGGCGGAAAGATGATCAGCGGAATCTCATGAACCTTTTCCGTGGTGGGGCTGTATTGGATCAGCTCCATCATCTTGTTGCGGTACACCACTTCGCCCTTGGAGGAGGCGATATTCTGGCCCACGCGAAACGCTTCCTTATCCGCCAATGAGATCAGAAGCTCGCCATTATTGGCCTCGATATCGCGCACAAGGTTTTCCAACCCCGCGACAAGACTTTCGCCATCGGTCGCCACGGCCTTTTCCAACGCATCCGGATTGGTGCCCAGAAAATTGGTGGGCGAAAACATATCGACGATCTGGCGCGAGAAATACTCCACCCGCTTGCGATCCGCGGGATCGAGGTTTTCAAGCCCCGAGACAGCACCGCTGATTGCCTCGGAATTCAGCAGATATTGCTGCTTGAGGTAATTGAAAAACGGATGCGTTTCCCAAAGCGGATTTGCGAAGCGGCGGTCTTTCGGGGTCGGATCGTCCGGGGCTTTCAATTCACCCTTCAAAAGCACCTGCTGCGCATCGACATAATGCTTGAGCGTTTTGCCCCAGTAATTCACCTGATGCTCCAGCACCTTTGAGGGGTTGCGCATCATCTCGGCCACATAAGCGGTGGCCGCTTTCATATAGACATCCTCCGCCGGGCCGTTCAGCGCCGCATCGGCGGGCTTGCGCCGCGAAAGCGCCGCCGTCAGCCGTTTTGACAACGCGTCCATCTTCGCAAGATTCTCATTCAGCCGCTCAAGCCGGGCCCCTGCGTCATCGTCGGTAGTTGTCATCTGAAACTTTCCCTCGTATTCACGCTGCTGTGCAGCATTGTGTCGCCATCCGCAGCAACGGGTCGCACTCATATTGGCCGCGAACCCCTCGGGGACAGGAGACAACATGAAGTATATGATGAGCTACGACCTTATGGAAAGTGCGCGCAACACGAATGAGTGGCTTGGGGCCACCGCGCGTGCCATGACTTCCTACCCAGCCTTTGCGCTGTCGATAAACCCGATGCTCAAACTGACCGCCGCCTGGGGCGAGGTGACAGAGCGCACGTTTGCCCGGATGATCGACAAGCCCGACTGGGGCATCCGCTCGATCGTTGGCGGTGAAGGCCAAGACCATCTCGTCGATATTGTGCCTGTGGTGGAGCGTCCCTTTGGCAATCTTTTGCATTTCTCGGTGCGCCGCCGTGCGCCGATGAAGCGCAAGGTCTTGCTGGTCGCCCCGATGTCTGGCCACTACGCGACGCTGCTGCGTTCGACCGTGACCAGCCTGCTGCCGGATTGCGATGTCTATATCACCGATTGGCACAATGCGCGGGATATCCCCGTGTCGGCAGGCAAGTTCGACGTTGAAGATTACACCCTCTATCTTGTTGAATACATGCGCCATCTTGGCCCCGACACGCATATGATCGCCGTGTGCCAGCCGGTACCCTTGGCACTTGCCGCGACCGCCTATCTGGCAGGCGAAGACCCTGACGCACAGCCGCGCAGCCTGACGCTGATCGGTGGCCCCGTTGACCCCGATGCCGCCGCCACCGAAGTCACCGATTTCGGACGCCGCGTGACGATGGGCCAGTTGGAACAGCTTGCGATCCAGCGGGTCGGCTTCAGCTATAAAGGCGCGGGGCGGATGGTCTATCCGGGCCTGTTGCAGCTGCAAAGCTTCATCTCGATGAATGCCGAGCGCCACCAGAAAGCCTTTAGCGAGCAGATCTTGCGGGTCGCGCGGGGCCAAGCCTCGGACCACGACGCGCATAACCGTTTTTACGATGAATACCTCGCCGTGATGGATATGACGGCCGAATTTTATCTGTCGACGGTTGAGCGGATTTTTAAGAATCGCGAGATCGCGCTGAATGAATTCGTCGTTGCAGGCAAAAAGGTCGATATCGGCGCCATCACCCGCGTTGCCGTGAAAACCGTTGAAGGCACGAATGACGACATCAGCGCGCCGGGGCAGTGCATTGCCGCCCTTGATCTGCTGACGGGTCTGCCGGATAGCAAAAAAGCAAGCCACCTTGAACCGGGCGCAGGCCATTACGGGATCTTCGCGGGCAAAAGCTGGCGTCTTAACATCCGCCCGCTGGTGCTGAACTTCATCGACGCGAACTCTGGCGCCGAAGAAGCGCCTCAGAAACCGGCCAAGCCTGCCTTGGTTGAAAAAAGCGCCTGATTGCAGCGCCTAGCGCAGCATCAACGGCCCGTCCAAAAACAGCCCCATCGCTTTTGAAACAGCGTGGGGCTGTTCCATTGGAAGGAAATGCCCTGCATTTTCAATGACCTGATGGCGCGCCGACGGCATCATCTCGGCCATGAAGCTTTGTCTGCGGCAGGAAACCAGCGTATCGGCTGCACCCGACAACACCAGAATAGGCAGCGCGGCCCGGCGCAGGGTTTTCTGCTGATCCCGGCGGCGCTGCATGGCGCGCGACTGGGCAATAAAGACCCCGGAGCCAAGATCGGCGGCCATAGTCTCAATCCGGGACAGAAGGGTGGGTCTGCGTTCTGATGCGGCCAAGCATCCGGTGGGGTATTCCAAGGCCACCGCCTCAGCCAAGCGCCCGGTTTCAGCAAGCAACATCCGCTTGTCGCGCAACGCCAGTTCCGCCGGAGTTTCCGCCAGCGCATCTGCCGACATCAGCACGAGGCGCGAAACCCGCCCCATATCCCGCCGCAAAACATCCAGCGCCACATGCGCGCCAAGCCCAAGCCCCGCAAGTGCAAAGCGGGGTGGCGCCACAGCGCAAAGCGCCTGCGACATGTCTTCGATCGTATCCCCACGCACTGGCAAGGCCAGCATAAGCGGACGATCCCGTGACAAGGCAAGGATCTGCGCGTCAAAAAGCCGCGTGTCCGACATCAGTCCGGGAACAAGAATAAGGGGCTCTGCCATGTGTTTTTACAGGCCCTTCGCCCATTCAACGATCAGCGCCACGCTTCCAGCCGTCTGATTCGGGCTCATCACATCCCCTGTGATCAAGTGACGATGCGGGTCATCACCCTCCCCCAATTCGGGTTGAAAGACGCGCACGGCATCGCCCCATGCCGCGACAACCGCATCCGTGCGCGCGGGTAGCACGACCTGATCTTCGGACGAATAGATAAACAGGGCGGGAATGACAGCCTGCGTATAATCCTGCGCCCGCGCCGCGCGCACCACCGAGGCCATCGGGATTGTAGCCACCGTCGGATAGCGGGTCGTCCAATAGGTCGCCTCCAGGTCATTGGCCGGAGGAAAGCTCCGTTCCGCCCCAAAGATCCACGGGCCCCAATAACGCACAAGAGGCAGGCTCAGGGCCGTTTCGGGCAAAGCGCCAAACCCGAAATTCGGCGACACAAAGACCGATCCCGCCACATCCTGCGCCAGATCGGGCTGTACGGCCATCAACGCGGCCAAGGTCCCCCCGGTCGAGGTCGAGATCACGAGAACCCGCTCTCCCAAACGTCGCCCGATGGCCAGCGCCTCCCCCAAGTCCAAAAGCCAGTCATTCGCCGTGGCGGAGGCCATTGCCGCCCCGGTCCGGCCGTGGCCGGTCAGCCGCATGAAAAACAGGTTCGCCCCAAAGGCCTTTGCCACCTGATCCGGCACCGGCCGGATCTCCTGCGCGCTGGCTGAAAACCCATGCAGATAGATCACGGAAAGCGACGTCCTGGCCCCGGCGGCCCCCGCCCAGTGGATCTGCTTTTGGGTGCCCGGCACGATGTCGTCAAAGGCGCTTTCTTGCGCGGCAAGATAAGCGTCCAGATCATCGGGCAGGGTCGCTGCATCAAAGCGCAGGCTCGGGTCGGCTTTGTCAGAGGGCGCAAAGAAAACCGCAAGCGTGATGGCGATCAATAGCGTCAGCAGCACTCGCCCCAGAAACTTGCCAAAAGCCCGCATCGCTTGCCCCTTATCCGGAAATTTCGGAAATCGCTTCGGTGATCATGGCAAGGCAGTCGGGGGATGAAAAGCGATGATCCGCACCCTTGACCAAGGAAAGCCGGATATCTTCTCCGCTGACGTGATCCAGCAGCTTCAACGCCACAGACACTGGAACATCGACATCCGCAGTGCCCTGCAGGAACCGCGTCGGAAAGGGCAAAGGCAGAGGGGTGCGCAGAACCAGATTGTCGCGGCCATCCTCGATCAGTTTGCGGGTGATGATATAGGGCTCGTCCGAGTAATCCGAGGGCAGCGCCACCTGCCCCATCTGCTGCAAGGCGGCGCGCTGACTGGCGTCAAACCCCGCCCACATGCTGTCCTCGGTGAAATCGGGGGCCGCGGCGATTGTCACAAGCCCCGCCACGCGCTCCGGCATCGCACGCGCCAGCAAAAGCGAAATCCAGCCCCCCATCGAAGACCCGACAAGAATCTGCGGCCCCGTGGTCAGCGCGTCCACGACCGCACGCGCATCAGCGGCCCAATCGCCAATGCCGCCGTCCAGAAAATCGCCCGAGGATTGCCCGTGGCCGGAATAGTCAAACCGCAGGAACGCCCGTCCCGCGTCGCGGGCCCAATCCTCCAGATATACTGCCTTGGTGCCCGTCATATCCGACCGGAACCCACCCAGAAACACGATGCCCGGCCCCTTTTCCGGCCCCGTTGCGGGCCGCTGATGATAGGCGATCTTGCGCCCCTGGGGCGTGGTCAGGAAAGCGGCGGTCATGGCATCTCCGGGGTTTGTGCTTGCCTTGCTATACCGCAGCGACAGGGCCGATCCAAGGCAAGCGGGCATGGTTGACAATTTTAACGCCGCCCCGCATATCCGGCAGGATATAACCCGCAACCGGGCGTTCAGTGGGCGCCAAACCGACGAGGAGCCCGCGATGGCCCAGATTTCCCTCACCTTTCCCGATGGCAATGTCCGGCAGTATGAAGCCGGTGTAACGGCGGCCGAAGTTGCCGCATCCATTGCCGTGAGTCTTGCGAAAAAGGCGATCTCGGCACAGATCAATGGCGCGCATTACGATCTGCAATGGCCGATCCATGAGGATGCGCAGATTGCCATCAACACCCTTCAGGATGACGCGGCGGCGCTGGAACTGATCCGCCACGACCTTGCGCATGTGATGGCCCGCGCCGTTCAGGAAATCTGGCCGGATGTGAAGGTCACCATCGGGCCGGTCATCAAGGATGGCTGGTATTACGATTTTGACCGTTCCGAACCTTTCACCCCGGAAGACCTTGGCCAGATCGAAGCCAAGATGAAGCAAATCATCAACTTGCGCGACCCTGTTCGCACCGAGGTTTGGGACCGTCCGCGCGCAATTGCACATTACGAACAACGCGGCGAACCTTACAAAGTTGAGCTGATCGAAAGCATCCCCGGCGATGAGCCCCTGCGCATGTACTGGCACGGCGACTGGCAAGACCTGTGCCGTGGCCCGCATTTGCAGCACACCGGGCAGCTTCCGGCCGATGCGTTCAAGCTGATGTCGGTGGCCGGGGCCTATTGGCGCGGCGACAGCTCTCGCCCGATGCTTCAGCGCATCTATGGCGCGGCCTTCAAGAACCGCGAAGATCTGCGCGCCCATCTGACCATGCTGGAAGAAGCCGCCAAGCGCGACCACCGCAAGCTCGGCAAAGAGATGGACCTATTCCACATGCAAGAAGAGGCCCCCGGCCAGATCTTCTGGCACCCGAACGGCTGGACGATCTACACCACGCTTCAAGACTATATGCGCCGCCGCCAGACCGCTGGCGGCTATGTTGAGGTGAACACCCCGCAGGTGGTGAACCGCAAGCTGTGGGAACAGTCGGGCCATTGGGCGAATTATCAGGAACACATGTTCATCGTCGAAGTGGATGAGGAACATGCCCGTGAAAAGACGGTCAACGCGCTCAAGCCCATGAACTGCCCCTGCCATGTGCAGATTTTCAACGTCGGGCTGAAAAGCTATCGCGACCTGCCGTTGCGCATGGCCGAATTCGGCTCCTGCAACCGCTATGAACCTTCGGGCGCGCTGCATGGCATCATGCGGGTGCGGGGCTTTACGCAGGATGACGCGCATATCTTCTGTCGCGAAGATCAGATCGAGGCCGAAACCAAACGGTTTATCGAGTTCCTGTCCTCGGTTTACCGCGACCTTGGGTTCGAATCCTTCAAGGTGAAATTCTCGGATCGGCCTGAAAACCGCGCCGGGTCGGATGAGGTATGGGACCGCGCCGAAGCGGCGCTGGCCAATGCCACCAAGGCGGCGGGCTATGACTATATCCTCAATCCCGGCGAAGGGGCTTTCTACGGCCCGAAACTGGAATTCGTGCTGACCGACGCGATTGGCCGCGACTGGCAATGCGGCACCCATCAGGTGGACTTCGTGCTGCCCGAACGGCTGGACGCGAATTACATCGGCGAGGATGGGGCCAAGCACCGCCCTGTCATGCTGCACCGCGCGACGCTGGGCAGCTTTGAGCGGTTCATCGGCATCCTGATCGAAAGCCACGCGGGCAAGCTGCCCTTCTGGCTGGCCCCGCGTCAGGTTGTTGTGGCGGCCATCGTATCGGATGCCGATGACTATGCGCATGAGGTGACAGCAAGCCTGCGCGCCGCCGGGATCCGCGCCGAGGTGGACACCCGCAATGAGAAGATCAACTACAAGGTCCGCGATCACTCAGTCGGAAAAGTTCCCGTGATCTTGGCTGTAGGCATGCGCGAAGTCGAAGAGAGAACTGTTTCAGTTCGGCGTCTGGGTGAAACAAAAACCGAGACACAATCGCTGGAAAGCATCCTTGCCGCCCTCACGGCCGAGGCTAAGGCCCCCGACCTGCGCTAAGCCTTAAATCGTTGAAACTGCATGAAAAGCGCCGGTCCTTCGGCGCTTTTTTGCATGACTGAGCCAAGGCAAGCCCCTGCGACAGTTTGTTACGCTTTGTCACGCCCCTGTGCTGCACAGGCCTGTGACTGGCTCGTTATCGCATCCCGCGGTTAGGGTTTGGACATCGCAAAGAAAGCGATCAAACAACAAAACACTCAAGGGAAATCAAACATGTCTTTCAATACCAAAACCTTCGCTATCGCCGGTGCTCTTGCTGCTGCAATGGCCGCCCATGCTGTTCCGGCTTCGGCTCAGGAAGCCAAGGAAAAGTGCTTTGGGGTGGCTCTGGCTGGCCAGAACGACTGCAAGGCCGGCGAAGGCACGACCTGCGCAGGCTCGTCCAAAGTGGACTATCAGGGCAACGCATGGTCGCTGGTTCCGGCTGGCACCTGCACCACGATGGAACTGCCCGATGGCCGCATGGGCTCTCTGACCGAACTTGATCGCGACATGGCAGGCTAAGGCCTCCGCCCCGCCGTATCCGCAACACAGCGGTTACGGCGGGGTCCTTTCAGCCGCAAAAGGATGGGACGCACCATGCTTGATACCACCCCCCGCCCCGGCCTGCCAAACCGCCCCGGCGTTGGCTACAAACCCCAGCATTTCAACGATATTCTTTCAAATGCCAGCCCCGTGGAATGGCTTGAGATTCATGCCGAAAACTACATGGGTGCAGGCGGCCGCCCCTTGGCGCAATTGCGTCATCTGGCCGAACGGTTCGCCTTTTCCGTGCATGGCGTTGGCCTTTCGATTGGCGGCGAGGGGCCGCTGGACGCAGATCATCTGTCCCGCCTCAAGCATCTTTGCGACTGGCTGCAACCCGCGAGCTTTTCCGAACATCTTGCTTGGTCCAGCCATGATGACGGCTTTTTGAACGACCTTCTGCCACTGCCCTATACCGCCGCCACAGTTGCACGCGTGTCAGAGCATATCGAGCGGGTGCAGGAACATTTGGGCCGCCAGATGCTGCTGGAGAACCCCTCTTCCTACCTCGCCTTTGCCGAGACAGAGATGACCGAAACCGATTTTCTGGCCGAGGTCTCGCGGCGAACGGGCTGCGGCCTGTTGCTGGATGTGAATAATGTCTATGTTTCCGCGATCAACCTCGATTTCGATCCGGCGGCTTATCTGCGGGCCTTTCCCCTGTCCCGCGTCGGGGAAATCCATCTTGGCGGGCATCATGCCGATCAGGACGACCATGGCGCACCTCTGCTGATCGACAGCCACGGGGCTGAGGTCGTTGATCCGGTCTGGCAGCTTTATGCGGGCGTGATCGCACAGGCGGGCCCGCTTCCGACCCTCATTGAATGGGACAACGATGTGCCCGATTGGTCGGTGCTTGCCGCCGAGGCCGCCCGCGCAGCACAGCTGCTGACCGGGGCGCAAGCATGAGCCAGACCGCCTTTCACAGCGCGCTTTTGTCGCCCGATGCGCCGCGCCCGGCCGGGTTGATCGACACAAAAGGCCAACCCGCAGGCAGTCGCTTTGATGTTTACCGCAACAATGTCGCCTCCAGCCTGACGGAAGTGCTGGAAAAGGGATTCCCCGTGTTGCAAAAATTGCTGGGGGACGCCTATTTCAAAGCTCTGGCGCTTGCATTTCTGCGCAAAAATCCACCAAAGACCCGCATCATGATGCTTTATGGGGCAGAGATGCCCGGCTTTCTGGAGGCTTTTCCGCCGCTTTCGCATCTGCCCTATCTGGCCGATGTCGCGCGGCTGGAGCAGGGTTTGCGCGAAAGTTACCACGCCGCGGATGCGGCCCCCTTGGCCCCCGAGGGTCTGGCCACCCTTGCCCCCCAAGACCTGATGGCGACCCGGTTTTGCTTTGCGCCAGCGGTCCGGCTCTTGACCTCTGACTACCCGGTTTGGTCGATCTGGTGGGCCAATACCCAAGCCGATGCACCGCGTCCGGTCATGCGGGCCGAAACCGTTCTTTTGGTGAGGCCGGGGTTCGACCCGGAGCCGCATCTGCTGCCGCCGGGCGGTGGCGCTTTTATGGCCTCGCTTATGGCCGGAAACTCGCTTGAAGAGGCCTGCCAAAACCTGGCCGAGGATTTCGATCTGGCGGGCTGCCTTGGCCTGCTGATCGGCGGCGGGGCCTTAACGAACATCCGAAAGGACACAGAGTGAACTCCTTGTTTTCTTTATACTATCGTCTTTGCAGCTGGCTTGATCGCGTGGCTTTGCTGGTGTTGCCCTTGGCGGCACGACTGGTCTTCTCCGGGGTTCTGCTGGTGTATTTTTGGGCCTCTGGCATCACGAAACTCGGCCCCGGTCCCTTTGGGTTTCTGACCCCTTCGGATGGTGCCTATATTCAGATTTTTCCGCGTCTGGTTGAAAGCTTCGGCTATGATTTCAGCCAGTTCGGCGTCTATCATTGGGCCGTTGTCACCGCCGGAACGGTGGCGGAATTCCTGTTGCCCCTTCTGCTTTTGGTCGGCCTGTTCACGCGGCTTGCGGCGCTTGGCATGATCGGTTTTGTCATCGTCCAATCCGCCACCGACATTCTGGGCCATGGCGTGGCCGGAGAGCATCTGGGCGCTTGGTTTGACCGGGCGGCGGGGGCCTTGATCCTGGATCAGCGCAGCCTTTGGGTCTTTCTGCTTCTGGTTCCGCTTTTGATGGGCGGGGGCCGATTTGCGCTCGATCGGCTGCTCGAAACCCGTCTTGGCCGCTCCTCACAAGGTTCTTGATTTTTCTGGCGGTTTTGGCATCCTCTGCCCGTGACGACAGAGTTTCTTGACTGATCCGTACTGCCAAGCAGAGGGATGATTGGAAGACCTGGCAGCACGACTTGCGGCATGTCGCCGTGGGGTGGACAGATGAAGGAGAGACGGAATGCCGACAGGCACCGTGAAGTGGTTCAACAGCACCAAAGGCTATGGCTTTATCGCACCGGATGATGGCGGCAAGGATGTGTTCGTGCATATCTCTGCGGTGGAGCGGGCTGGGCTTACAGCCCTGAGCGACAATCAGAAAATCGGGTTCGAAATGCAGTCTGGCCGTGATGGCAAGATGTCTGCGGGCGATCTTCGACTTCTGTAAAGCGCAGCGTAAAAGGGTGCGGCCCGCTTTGGCGCGGGCCGTCAAGGCTTACAGATAGACCGCCTGAACGGCACTGTCCCAGCCGAGGGTCAGCCCGTTGTCGGATCGGATCACAGGGCGCTTCATCAGCGTCGGCTGCTGGCGGAGCTGTTCATCGGCGTCCGAGGCCTTCAGCCAATCTGTCGCGCCACGCCATGTGGTCGACTTCTTGTTGATGATCTCATCCCCGAATTCCCCAACGAATTCAGTGATTTCAGCCTCCGTCAACGGTTCTCCCCGAACATCACGGAAGGCCGGGGAATGGCCAGCGGCCTCCAGCGCCTTAAGGGCTTTTTTGCAGGTGTCGCAGGTCGGAATACCGTAGAGGATCATGGCAGGGATTGTCCTTGTTCAAAGTGAAGTGCGGCGTCAGCCGGTCACCGCCAGCGCCACCCGAACGCCAATATAGGCCGAAACGCCCGTCACCACAGCCCCCCAAACCATATCAGCCGCGACCATAACCGGCGACCATTCCCGCATGATCGCCCAAGAAGTCAGCTCATAGGTGCCGTAGGCCACCAGCCCCAGAACCGCGCCGTTCAAGGCGGCCTGCCCCGCATCCCCGGCCCGAAAGCCGGGCCAGGCGGCAAACCACAAGATGCCGCTCATATACAGAAGGTAAAACCCCAGAGCGGGACCAAGCCGCAAGCCATCCAGCAGGGTGTCGCCCAACACCGACCGAAACAGCGGCCCCAGAACAAAGCCCAGCATCAGCGCATCCGCCAGCAAAAACACAGCCGAGATCGTCACGAACAGGGTCAAGAGGGCCATCGGTCTTCCTTTCAGCGCCAAAACCCAAAGCTAGCCCGCGTCCGCCCGCTGTCACCCCTCGCGCCGGCGGAGCCATTCATGCAGCACGCAGGCCGGCCCCTCAGTGCGCAGGGTCTGGCGGCCCACCAACTGCCATTCACGCGGATCAAACTCCGGGAAAAAGGCATCTGCGGCGTCGATTTCCAGATCGACCTCAGTGATTAAAAGCCGGTCCGCCAGCGGCAAAAGGCCTTGGTACACGCCCGCGCCCCCGATCCCGTACACCCGGCGATAGCCGCTGGCATAGGCGAAATCCACCGCGGCTTTTGGTCCGTCAAACACATGCTCCGTCAGGCTCTCATCCCGCGAGACCACACAATTGAGGCGGTTCTTGAGCGGCTTCACGGGCAGGCTTTCCCATGTCAAACGGCCCATCACCAAGGCTCCCCCCGTGGTTTCGCGTTGAAAGAACGCCAGATCCTCGGGGGCATGCCACGGGATCTGGTTGTCTTTGCCGATGGCTCCATTGCGGGCGCGGGCGACGATCAGGCTCAGCATCCGTTACACCGCCACCGGGGCCTTGATCGCGGGGTCAGGATCATAGCCAATCACCTCAAAATCTTCATAACGGAAGTCAAAAAGGGAGCTGACATCACGGGTCAGACGCAATTGCGGCAAGGGCTTTGGCGCCCGCGCCAGTTGCGTTTCAACCTGCTCCATATGGTTGGAATAGATATGCGCATCGCCCATCACATGCACAAATTCCCCCGGCTCATACCCTGTCACATGGGCCAACATCACCTGAAGCAGCGCGTAAGAGGCGATATTGAACGGCACCCCCAGAAACATATCGGCGGAGCGTTGGTAAAGCTGCAAATGCAGCTTGCCGTCCAGAATGCGCACCTGCCAAAGCGTGTGGCAGGGCGGCAGCGCCATTTGCGGCACATCTCCGGGGTTCCAGGCCGACACGATCAGGCGGCGGCTGTCGGGCGTTTTGCGGATCGCCTCGACCAGATCGCTGATCTGATCCACATGGTCGGCAAAAAACAGCGGTTGCCCTTCGGCCTCCTGCCCTGAGGCGCGGAGTTTTGGGAACCGACGCCATTGATGGCCGTACACCGGCCCCAGATCGCCAGCCTCATCCGCCCATTCATCCCAGATCGAGACGCCGTTTTCAGTCAGGTAACGGATGTTGGTGTCGCCGGACAAGAACCATAGCAACTCGTGAATGATGGAAAGAAGGTGAAGCTTCTTGGTGGTGACCAACGGAAAGCCATGGGCCAGATCATAGCGGCATTGCAGCCCGAAATACGACACGGTCCCCGTCCCGGTGCGGTCGCTGCTTGCATGGCCTTTTTCAAGAACCGTCCGCAATGCCTCGTGATATTGCTGCATGTTTTGGCCTCCGGTCCCGGTCGAATCTGCGCCCTCTTGGCTTTTGGTAGCACAGCAAGCGGGCTGGGTTAAGCGCTGTCAGGCCCACGGAACCCATATCTGGTGGGCCGAGGACAGTGCCCCCACGACATGCGGGCCACGCGACCTTTTTGCATCAGGAACGGCGTTAAAACCCTTGAAAAGATTGACAGAGACGGGATCACCCTTCACCCTGACAGACAAAATTAAAACAAGACCGAGCAGTCCAATGACCTTCAAAACAGCAGCGCCTTTGGCGTTATTTTTGCTTGCGGCCTGCGGCGGCAGCCCGCTTGGCGGCTCTGGCACAACGCCGGAACCGGAGCCGGAACCCGAGCCGGAGCCGGAAATCGGCATCGTAATCCCGGAGGAAATCCTGTTCTCGATCAACAGTGTCGCCTGGACACCGGGCGAGAACACCATCGCGATTTCGATCGACGGGCTGGATACGACGCCTTTGGTTGCGACTTGGACTGAAGATACCAGCATCGTGGTGCCCGGATACACTGCCTATTCTATTCAGGAAGATGATCTGGATCGCTTTTATGTGGCCTTGGCCGCTGTCTCGACCGATGGGGCGATGCGCGGCGTTGTGGCGGGCGATGGCGGGCAGTTTAATACCGTGTTTCAGGGCGCTTATTACGAACGCGTAGGCGATTACTCCGCCCCCGATGCGACCCAAGCCGGCCCTGCAAATGGACAGGTTTCCTATGCGGGCAAATATGCGGGTTTGATGAATGGTGGCTTGCCACGCCCAGTCGCACCGAACACACCTGCGGACGTTATCCCTCTTGATCCGTTCAAAATCTCTGGCGATGGTTTCATCAACGCAAACTTTGCAACGAACACAGTGAACGGCGCGATTTACAATCGGATTGTCGTGGGCGAAGGCCTGACGCTGGGAAGTTTGATTCTTATTCCAGAGCCCGGCGCGATCACCGCACAGGGAACATTCTCAGGCAAAATTGAGAACCCCGCGCGGGATGACCTTGGCCAATACGCAGGGGCGTTCGGCGGGATCGGAGCCACCTCTGTTGCGGGCGGGATTGCCTTGAGCCGCGTTGATGACGAATTCGGCGAGCGTATCGAAGATGCTGAGGAATTCGGCGTTTTCGTCATGAACCAATGCGGCTTGCCCAACAGCCCGTCGATCTGCGATCAGGTGGCCGTCAACCCCGCACTTCCATGATCCCGGCGCACCGCGTTGTCGCGTCCTTGGTGATGGTTGCCGGTTTGACGGCAACCGGCGCGCCTTTGGGGGCGCAAGGACAGGCACCGCAGGCCCAAGGCACCACCAAGGCCGCAGCGGGAGAGCGCGTTGTCTCAAAAGGCACCGCGCGGCTGATCGGACTTCAAGCCATCCGCGAGAACAAGCCGGACGTCGCAGTGACCGTGGCGCAGCGGATGCTCGCCGCCGACAAGAACGACAGTTTCGCGCATTTCCTGCTGGCCACGGCCTATCTGACGCTCAATCGCCTGCCGGAGGCGCAGGCGTCAGGCAAGACCGCCTACAAAACCGCCACAAGCGACGAACAACGCCATCACGCCGCCCGCATCACGGCGCTGGCCGCTTATCGGCTGGACCATCACAGCTCGGCTCAATGGTGGTTGCGCAAATCCGCCGAATCCGCCCCAAGCGATCTGACCCGCGCGCAAACCGTTGCGGCCTTTCGCGCCGTCAAAGCGCAAAACCCGCTGTCAGTGAAACTCGCCTTTTCGGTAGCCCCGTCTGACAATGTGAATGGCGGGAGTTCAGGGCAATACAACATCATCGACGGGCTCCCTTATATCGGAGAGTTAAGCCCCGATGCGCAGGCGCTCAAAGGCACCGTCGCACAGGCGGCAGGCCAGTTGAGCTATCGCTTGTCCGAGACGGCGGAAAGCCTGACGGAGTTGGAATTCGGGATGAGCCTGCGCCATGTCCGCCTTGGGGGGGCAGATCGCGCGCTGATGGAGGGCAAGCCGGGGTTTGACGCGGCCCGGTTCAGCATCGGTCTGAACCATGTGATGCAGCAAACCGGCAGCGCGCATCGCTTTACCCTGAATGGGACGGTCGGGCGGCAGACCTATGAACAAGGCGGAAACTACGGGTTTGTGCGGCTGGGCTTTGGTCATCATGTAGCCCTTGCGCCGGATCTGGCGCTGGATAGTCTCGTTAGTGCCGAGGCGCGATCCCCACGCGATGGCGCGGGCGGGGCGGAAAAAACCTATGCGCTGCGCGGCACGGTGATGCGCGCCATGGGAGGCGGCGATACGGCCAGTCTGGCCGCCTATGTCAGCCGACTGGACAGCCCCCTTGCGGGCCGCAGCGCCACGACATTGGGCGCGCAACTGGGCTATGCGCTGGGGGAGCCGATCGGCCCTGTGTCTTTGTCGGGAAGTGTCGGCTATCTCGCGACCTCTTACGCAGGCTATGCGATCGCGGGGCTGGCAGTACCGGGCGGGAGAGACGACCGATCCGCCTTTGTCGAGATGAAACTGAGCCTTGGCACGGTCAGCTATGCCGGTTTTGCGCCAGAGGTCACTTTTCGCCATCAGCGCAGTTCGTCCAATGTCAGCCGGTTCGACAGTCAGGAAAGCTCTGTCACATTGGGGTTGAAATCCCTGTTCTGACCGGAAGGCCCGCCTTTTGGGCTGGTCAGCGGCCCGCGCAGGCCTATGATCCGCAAACAGCCAAATGGCACCGATCAGGAGGGTTTCATGAAAATCAGATATCTGCACACTATGGTTCGGGTCAAAGACCTTGACGCCTCAATTGCGTTTTACAAGCTTCTGGGGCTGGAAGAGACCCGGCGCATGGACAGCGAACAGGGGCGGTTCTCGTTGATCTTCATGTCGCCGCCCGGCCAGCCGGAATGCCCGGTGGAACTGACCTATAACTGGGATGGCGATGACGGGCTTCCATCGGATTCCCGCCACTTCGGTCACCTCGCCTATGAGGTTGAGAATATCTATGAAACCTGCGCCCATCTTGCCGCGAATGGCGTGGTCATCGCGCGCCCGCCGCGCGACGGGCGTATGGCCTTCGTGCGCAGCCCTGACAATATCTCGGTCGAGTTGTTGCAGATGGGCAAAGCCTTGCCCCCGGCAGAGCCTTGGGCCTCTGCGCCCAGCATTGGCCATTGGTAGGATGATTGGGCTTGGTTCGGGGATAAGCCGGCCGGGAATGAGCGGGGAACCGGGGGCAGCCCTCCGGACCAAGCCAGAAGCCGGGGGGCTGGCCCCCCGGACCGCACCCTAAGCCGGGGGGCCAGCCCCCCGGACCCCCCGGGGTATTTTTGAACAGATGAAGGGGCGGGCGGGGTTGTTGCTTAGGGTGCGGGGTTCAAAAGCGCCATTGCCTCGGCGTGCAGGGTCGCATTGGCGGCAGCAAGGATCTGCCCGCCCTGATGCGCGGGGCGGCCCTGCCAATCGGTCACGACGCCACCCGCGGCTTTTATGACAGCAATCGGAGCCTGCACATCATAGGCCTGCAAACCCGCCTCGATCACCAGATCGATTTGTCCTGCCGCGACAAGGGCATAGGCATAGCAATCTGTGCCATAGCGCACCAAGCGGCTGTGCTGCGCCACGCGTTTGAAAGCCGCAGCTTCAGTGGTCGTTCCGATTTCGGGGAAAGTGGTGAACAGGATCGCCTCTGACAAAGGGCGCGCGGCACGTGTTTTGAGGGGCATCCGCCCCAGAGGACCATTCACTTCGGCTTGGCCGAAACCGCCCTCGAACCGCTCTGCGATGAAAGGCTGGTCGATCAGCCCATAGACCGGGCCGGTTTCATCTGACAAAGCAATCAAAACCCCCCATGTCGGCGTGCCGGAAAGGTATCCCCGCGTCCCGTCAATCGGATCGAGGACCCAGATCAGGCCAGAGTCGCTGGGCTTTGACCCCATCTCTTCGCCCAGAATGCCATCCTGGGGGCGACGCTCGGCCAAAATCGCCCGCATGGCCGCCTCGCATTCCTTGTCCGCAATCGTCACGGGATCAAAATGCGTGTCTTCCTTGGTTTCCGCAGTCAGGCCAGCCTTGCGGAAATGGCGCAGGGTCGCAATCCGAGCGGCATCGGCCAAAGCATGGGCGACCGAGCGAAGCTCTGCCTGTTCGCGTTCCGAGATCATGAGCGGGCCCTCCATAAAGCACAAAACCGGCGCTACAGGCTGGCTGTAGGCCGGTCAAGCACTTGTCGTCATGGCAGCGATCAGGCGGCGTCGCTGAGAACGCGGGCGAGATCGAACAGGCGGCGGCGCTGCGCCTCGGGAATGGCATAGTAGGACCGGACAAGCTCAAGCGCCTCTTTATCGGCGAGCATATCTCCGTCCATGGTCTGGGGCGCCTCGCGGTCATCATCAAGCCCCTCGAAGAAGAAGCTGACCGGAACGGCCAACACTTCGGCAATATCCCAAAGACGCGAGGCAGAGACGCGATTCATCCCCGTTTCGTACTTCTGGATCTGCTGAAACTTGATCCCGACTTTATCTGCCAGTTGCTGCTGGGTCACTCCAACCATCCAACGACGGTGGCGGATACGCTTGCCAACATGGCTATCAACCGGGTGCTTCATTTTACTCTCCATTCGATCAGTACACACTCATAATCATACAAGCACGTTTCGTGCCAAACAGTCCAATGGACCAGATTCGGCGCAAAGAGCGGAAAGATATTCTCGTCAACCTATCTGAATAGACAGGTGCCACGCCCCGGAAATGCGACGGTTTTCAACCTGTCATCCTATTCAGCCCGTGGGTGCCTCTACCGCATGCAACTCGCGAAAAAGATGTTTTGCAATTTGCATTGCAATTTGCAATTCGCAATTGCGGCAAGTCGCAGGATGCAACCGTTCGGCTCTGGAATCCAGGGCGGTTAGGCCCTACAACGGGCAAGAGCAGAAAGGATGTTGCATGAAAGCGTATCAGATTGATGGATTCGGTCGCCCAGCCATCCTGCGCGAGATGGAAGTGCCCACCCCACAATCGGGGGAAGTGCGCGTGCGGATCATGGCCTGCGGGCTGAATTTCGCGGATCTTTTGATGCTGGATGGCAAGTATCAAGAAAAACCAACCTGCCCCTTTACGCTTGGAATGGAAATGGCCGGAGTGGTGGACGCTGTTGGTCCGGGCCCATGCGCCTTGACCAAAGGGGATCGGGTCGCCGTTTTCGCCTCTTCCGGAGGGTTGGCGGAGTACGGATGTTTTCCCGCTGACAGTTGCACGCTTTTACCCCCCGACATGCCCTTCACAGAAGCCGCAGCCTTTCAGATTGCCTACGGCACAAGCCATCTGGCCTTGGATCACCGCGCCCGGATGCAACCGGGGGAAACACTCTTGGTGCTGGGGGCGGCGGGAGGCGTTGGCCTGACAGCGGTTGAGATCGGCAAACGGATGGGGGCAAGAGTAATTGCCGTAGCGAGAGGCGCCCAGAAGCTGGCGATTGCCGAAGCGATGGGGGCAGATCATCTAATTGACAGCGAGGCGGGCGATCTGCGGTCAGCCCTGAAAGCGATGGGCGGGGTGGATGTTGTCTATGATGCCGTTGGCGGCCCTGCCTTTACGGAGGCCCTGCGCGCGACCAAACCCGAAGGACGATTGATCCCGATCGGTTTTGCCGGGGGGGAGGTGCCGCAGATCCCCGCCAATCTGCTTTTGGTCAAGAACCTGACGGTGATCGGCCTTTACTGGGGCGGGTATCTGAAATTCGCGCCCAAACGCCTGTCGGACAGCATGGCGACTTTGTTCGGCTGGTATCAGGAAGGGGGCTTGCGCCCGCATGTCAGCCACACTCTGCCCCTTGAGGCCGCGCCCGAGGCGTTGGAGTTGCTGCGCAGCCGCAGATCAACGGGCAAAGTGGTTGTGACGATGGCCTAGGATGCGCCTGGCCGTAAAGAAGCGGGGGCATCCGGCCTAGCTTCGCTCATCCACCCGCAAACGGCGTTCCAGCCAGCGCACGCCTGCTGACACGATCAGGATAAGCACCAGATATTCCAGCACAAGGATCGTGTAGATTTCCAGCGGGCGATACTCTGACACAACCAGTTCATTGGCCTTGCGCGTCAGCTCTTGCATCCCGATCACCGACACCAGCGACGACATCTTGAGCATATAGACAAGCTGGTTGCCCAAAGCGGGCAGAATGCGGCGGATCGCCTGCGGCAGGATCACATAGCGCATCGTGTCCCGATACCCTAGCGATACGGAATAGGCCGCCTCATATTGCCCTCGGGCGATGCTTTGGATTCCGGCGCGGAAGATCTCGGCCTGAAACGCGCTGTCTGACAGGGCAAGGGCGATGACGCCCGCCCAGAATACGCCAATCGTCCAGCCCGTGACCTGCGGCAACCCGTAATAGACCCAGAGGATCAGCACGAGGATCGGCACGGCGCGCACGACCTCGACATAAGTGCGGCTGGCGCGGCGCGCCCAGATATTGCCCGACAATCCCGGAAGGGCGACCAACAGCCCGACCACGACCGAAATCGCAATCGCCGTCGCGGAAAGCTGGATCGTATAGACCAGCCCCGACAGCATGAATTTAAGGTTCGCATAACCCGAAGCCGTGGCCGGGTTGACCACATACCAGCCCCAATTCGCCCCGCATCCCGACAAGGCCAGAAACGCCGTCAAACCGATCATCCAACGCATAGCAGCGTGGCGCGGCCAGACACAGAGAGGCATCGTCATCATGCTCGCCCCTTTCAATGGTTCAGGATCTTTTGCAGGAAATCCTGCGCGCGCTGGCTTTTGGGCGCGGTGAAGAAGGTCTCTGGCGGGGCGACTTCGACGATCTCGCCGTAGTCCATGAAGACCATCCGGTCCGCCACGCGCCGGGCAAAGCCCATCTCATGAGTGACGACGATCATCGTCATGCCAGTCTGCGCAAGTTCGGCCATGACATCCAGCACTTCGGTGATCATCTCGGGGTCAAGGGCGCTTGTCGGCTCATCAAACAGCATGATTTGCGGCTCCATGCAGAGTGAGCGCGCAATTGCAACGCGCTGCTGCTGGCCGCCCGACAATTGGCGCGGATACTTCTCGGCCTGTTCGGGGATGCGGACGCGTTCCAGATAGCGCAGCGCAATCGCCCGTGCCTCACCTTGTCCCATGCCCCGCCCGCGGATCGGGCCGAGCATCAGATTGTCGAGAACGGTCAGATGCGGAAAGAGGTTGAACTGCTGAAACACCATTCCCACCCTGCGGCGCACCGCGGTCAGGTTGGCAGCCTCCACCCGCAGATCATTCACCCGCAGATCGCCGGCCCCATAGGTCTCAAGCCCGTTGATGCAGCGGATCAGCGTGGATTTCCCAGACCCAGAGGGGCCACAAATCACGATCCGTTCGCCCGCGCCCACCTCCAAGTTGATGTCTTTCAGAACCTGAAAATCGTCAAAATGCTTTGAGACAGCCTTGAAGGCGATGACGGGGGCGGAAGAATGCATGAAATGCCTTGCCTTTGTGCAGATCGGCCGGGCCGCGCCCAACAGCCCCCAAAAGGCATGACTTCCCCTTGTATCGCAAGCAGTTTCCGGCGATGGTCACGCAATGTTCAGATAAACCTTAACAAAACCTAGGGAGGTTTTGCCATGACATTCTTGAAATCCTTGGTCGCTGCTGCGGCCATTCTGGTAGCGCCTATGGCGCAAGCGCAATCCATTCTCAATGAGGTGTTGAGCAGCGGCGTTCTGAAAGTCGGGACGACCGGCGACTGGAACCCCATGACGATGAAGGACGTGGCCACCAACACCTATAAAGGCTATGACATCGACGTGATGACCGCACTTGCCGCCGATCTGGGGGTCACGGTGGAATTCGTCCCGACCGATTGGAAAACGCTGGTCTCTGGCGTGACGGCTGGCACCTATCATATCACCGGCTCAGCCTCTATCAGCCCGGCACGAGCCAAGGCGGCGGGCTATTCCACCAGCTATTTCAGCCTTGCGACGGTTCCTCTGATCAACGTCAAGGATGCCGACAAGTACAAGGATTGGGCCGATCTCGATAAAGCCGACGTGATCGTCGCCGCCACTTTGGGCACCACGCAGGAACAGCAGGTCAAGGCCTTCTTCCCCAATGCCCAGCACAAGATCGTCGAGGCCCCGGCCCGCGACTTCCAAGAGGTTCTGTCCGGACGGGCGACGGCACATATCACCTCCAATGTGGAGGCCAACAAGCTGGTCGCGCAGTACCCGCAATTGATGATCGTCCCTGTGGACCAGCCGCGGGCGAAAACGCCGGTCGCCATGCTGATGCCGCAGGCCGATCAGGT
>JAQWYA010000056.1 GCA_029254215.1 Pseudorhodobacter sp.
GACGGGGTGGAATACAGCCGCACGCTGGCGCAGGACGAGGCGGCGGGTGGGCATGTCTTTGCCCTGCCGGTTGCGGGCTCTGCCCCGCGCGGCCAATGGCGGCTGGAGGTTCTGGCCGATCTGGAGGCAGCGCCTTTGGCGGTCAGCACAGTTCTGGTCGAGGATTTCCTGCCCGAACGGATCGATTTCGCCCTCTCGCTGGAAGAGGGCGCGATCTCGCTGGAGGATGCGCCGACCCTGACGATCGAGGCGAAATACCTGTTTGGCGCGCCGGGCGCGGATCTCGCGATTGAAGGCGAGGTGATCTTGCGGTCCGCGCGCAGTGTCGCGGGCTTTGACGGCTATCGTTTCGGGCTGGAGGATGACCCCTTCAACACCCGCGTCGAAGGCTTTGGCGGCGATGTCACCGATTCCTCGGGCCGCGCGGAATTCGGCGTTCTGCTGCCGCAAGTCACGGACCCTCTGCGTCCGCTGGAGGCGATTGTCGTGGCGCGGGTTTCCGAAGGCTCCGGCCGCCCGGTGGAACGCCGCGTAACGCGCGCGCTTGCGCCCTCGGCCCCGGTGATCGGGGTCAAACCGATGTTTGACGATGTGGTGCCCGAAGGCAGCGATGCACGGTTTTCGGTGGTCGCCCTTGGCCCGGATCTTGCGCCGCAGCCGATGCAAATCGCCTGGGAGCTGACGCGGGTCGAGACGCGCTATCAATGGTATCAGGACTACGGCAACTGGTATTGGGAGTCGGTCACCAGCCGTACCCGCGCCGCCGAAGGCACGGCAACACTGGGCACCGTCCCGGTAGAGATTTCGGGCGCCGTCGGTTGGGGTGAATATGAACTGGTGGTGCGCGAAGTGGGCGGCAAGGGGGCAGCGACCTCCAGCACCTTCTATGCCGGATGGTACGCGCCCGCGGATGTCACAAGCACGCCTGACACGTTGGAAATGTCTCTTGATAAGCCCGATTACCGGCCCGGAGAGGTCGCGCAGTTGCGGGTTGTGCCAAGGGCCGCCGGGGTGGCGTTGGTGTCGGTCCTGTCGAACCGATTGGTTGAGATGAAGATGGTCGAGGTGACGGAAGGCGAAAACCTGATCCCCCTGGAGGTAACCGCCGATTGGGGAACCGGGGTTTATGTGACCGTCTCGGCGCTGCGCCCGATGGATGTCGCCGCAGGGCGCAACCCGGCCCGCGCGATGGGTCTTGCCCATGCTGCGATTGATCCGGGCGCGCGGGCGCTGAAGACTGTGGTGGAGGTTGCCGCCGAAGCCGCCCCGCGCGGCCCGCTGGAGGTTGCCGTCAAGGTCGAAGGCGTGGCGGATGGCGATACCGCCTATGTCACGATTGCGGCCGTTGACGTTGGTATTCTGAACCTGACGGGGTACAAATCCCCGGATCCGAAGGGCTTTTACTTTGGGCAGCGCAAACTGGGCGTTGGCCTTCGCGATGTCTATGGCCGTCTGATTGACGGGTTGAACGGTGCGCCGGGGCAGGTCCGGTCCGGCGGGGATGCCGGGGCGCAGGCGCGTCTGCAAGCGCCACCCCCGACCGAAGACCTTGTTGCCTATTTCAGCGGCCCGGTGATCGTCGGGGCAGATGGCTATGCCCGCGCCTCCTTCGATCTGCCCGCTTTCAACGGCACTGTGCGGGTGATGGCCGTTGCATGGTCCGGCAAGGGCGTGGGGCAGGCGGAGGCCGATGTTCTGGTGCGTGACCCGGTGGTTGTCACCGCCTCGGTTCCGCGCTTCATGGCCCCCGGAGATAGCAGCCGCCTGTTGCTGGAGGTGGTCCATGCCACGGGGCCTGCTGGGCGGATGGGGTTGGATGTAACCTCTGCCGGGTTGGTGCTGGGGCAGGTGCCTTCGGGCTTTGATCTGGCCGAGCAGGGCAAGGCCGTGTTTTCGGTGCCGGTTTCGGCGGGGGCCGTGGGGGTGCAAACCGTCTCGGTGTCTTTGACAACGCCGGAAGGGCGGGTGCTGACCAAGGAACTCGTGATCCCGGTGCAGGTCAATGACCCGGAGATCGCACGGACAACGCGGCTTGATCTGGCGGCAGGGGCCACCTTCACGCTGGATGAGAACGTGTTTGCGGGTTTCCGCGCCGGGTCTGGTGTGGCGACGATGGCGATTGGCCCGATTGCGCGTCTGGATGCGCCGGGGCTGCTGGCCGCGCTGGACCGTTATCCTTACGGCTGCACCGAACAGATCACCTCACGCGCATTGCCCCTGATCTACTTCGATCAGGTGGCGCAGGCTATGCGGCTGAAAGGGGCCGATAACATCGCGCAGCGTATCGCTGAATCGGTGGCAGAGGTGCTGACCAATCAAGACAGCGACGGCGGTTTTGGCCTGTGGTCGGCACGCTCGGGCGATTTCTGGCTGGATGCTTATGTGACGGATTTCCTGTCTCGGGCGCGGGCGCAGGGCTATGCGGTGCCGGATCAGGCCTTCCGTTCGGCGCTGGACGGGTTGCGCGCGCAGGTCAACTACACCCCCGATTTCGACGAGGGCGGAGAGGCACTGGCCTATGCGCTGATGGTTCTGGCCCGCGAAGGGGCGGCAGCCATCGGCGATCTGCGCTATTATGCCGATGTGAAGGCGGATGCGTTTGCCACGCCCATCGCGCAGGCCCAGCTTGGCGCGGCGCTTGCCAGTTATGGCGACCAGCGCCGAGCGGATGCGATGTTTGCGCGGGCGGCGGTGCGGATTTCCAGCCTACCGATGCGGGAGGAGGCGCAGATCTTCCGGTCGGACTTCGGGACGAACCGCCGCGATGCGGCTGCCGTTCTGACCCTCGCCGTTGAGGCCGGATCCGAGGTGGTTGACCGTGACGCGATTGCCGCCTCTCTTGCGGCCAATGGTCAGACCCCATCAACCCAAGAGGCGACGTGGATGCTGCTGGCCGCCAATGCGCTGATCGACGGGCCGGGGGCAGAGGGGATTACCCTGAACGGCGCGCCCGCTGATGGGCCCTTGGTGCGGGTCCTTGAGGCTAGCAACCCCGCCCCGGTCGCGGTGGTCAATGGCGGGGCCAAGCCCACGACGCTGACAGTCACGACCTATGGGGTGCCCGAGGTGCCAGAGCCTGCTGGCGGCAAAGGCTATGGCATCCAGCGCAGCTATTACACGATGGAAGGTGCGCCGGTGCGCTTGTCTGATGGCGTGGCGGCAGGCACCCGGCTGGTGGTGGCGTTGAAGGTCATGCCCTTTGCCAAGACCGAGGCGCGGCTGATGGTGTCAGACCCGCTGCCTGCGGGGTTCGAGATCGATAACCCCAACCTGCTTCAGGGCGGGCAGATTGCGGCGCTGGACTGGTTGCAGATTACCTCGGATGTTGCACATAGCGAGTTCCGGCAGGACCGTTTCCTGACCGCGATTGACTGGGCCGATGATGCCCCGTTTGAGCTGGCCTATATCGTGCGCGCGGTGTCTCCGGGGGTGTTCCATCATCCGGCGGCTTCGGTCGAGGATATGTACCGGCCTGATTTCCGCGCGCAGGGAGAGTCGGGCCGTGTGGTGATCTCGGAGTGATCGGGGCGCGGCCCCTTTGGCTGCTGGCGGCGGCGCTTTGGGCTTTTGGCCTTGCGCGGGACGCAGGTGATCATTGGGTCGCGGCCACGGTTTTGCCGCCGCTGGCGGTCGAAACCTCGGTCGAGGTGCTGGACCGGGACGGCAAGCTGTTGCGCGCCTATACGGTGGCGGATGGGCGTTGGCGCATGGCAGTGCCACCGGAGGGGGTGGACCCTCGGTTCATCGACATGCTTCTGGCCTATGAGGACAAGCGGTTCCGGACCCATTCCGGTGTCGACCCTTGGGCGCTGCTGCGCGCGGGGGTGCAGGCGGTCGCTTCGGGGCGGGTAGTCTCGGGTGGATCGACGCTGACGATGCAGGTCGCGCGCCTGCTGGAGGAAAGCGGAACGGGGCGGCTCTCTGGCAAACTGCGCCAGATTCGCGTCGCGCTGGCGCTGGAGCGGCAGCTTGGCAAGGCCGAGATCTTGCAGCTTTACCTGCATATCGCGCCCTATGGCGGCAATCTTGAAGGGGTGCGGGCGGCCTCGCTTGCCTATTTCGGGAAGGAGCCACGGCGCCTCACCCCGGCGCAATCGGCGCTTTTGGTGGCCTTGCCGCAAGCGCCGGAAGGCCGCAGGCCGGACCGCCATGTTGGGGCGGCAACGGCGGCGCGGGGGCAGGTTCTGACGCGTGCGGTCGGGGCCGGGATCATCGCGCCCGAACAGGCGGAGGCTGCGCTGCGCGAAGCGGTGCCCGCGCTGCGCCGTGCCTTTCCGGCGCTGGCCCCGCATCTGGCTGACCGGGTTCTGGCGCAGGACCGTGAGGCCCGGCAACATCGCCTGACGATTGACGCGGGTCTGCAACGGCGGATGGAGACCCTTGCCGCCGAGGCTGTGGCGGCGCAGGGCGACCGCTTGCAGGTGGCGATTGTCGTGGCGGATCACCGCTCGGGCGAGGTTTTGGCCTCGGTCGGGTCGGCGGGCTATGAAGGGGGCGCGCGGCAAGGCTTTGTGGATATGACGCGGGCGGTGCGCAGCCCCGGTTCGGTGCTGAAGCCTTTGGTCTATGGGTTGGCCTTTGATGAGGGGTTGGCCCATCCCGAAACCCTGATCGATGATCGCCCGTCGGATTTTGGCGGCTATGCACCGCAGAACTTTGACAAGCAGTTTCGCGGTAGTCTGCGGGTGCGCGAGGCGTTGCAGCTTTCGCTTAATATCCCTGTGGTCGCTTTGACCGAAGCGCTGGGCCCGGCGCGCCTTTTGGTGGCGCTGCGACAGGCGGGGGTGTCGGCGCAGGTTCCGGGGGGGCAGCCGGGGCTGGCGATCAGCCTTGGGGGGCTGGGGGTGACGCTGGAGGATATGGTGCAGCTTTACGCGGCTTTGGCGCGGGGCGGTGTGGCATTGCCTTTGCGCGTCAGCGGGTCGCGCGCTGGTGAGGCCGGGCGGGTTCTGTCTGAGGTGGCCGCGTGGCAATTGGGTGATATTCTGGCGGGGATGCCGCCGCCTTCCGGCGCGCCCGCGAACCGGCTCGCCTATAAGACGGGAACGAGCTACGGCCACCGGGATGCCTGGGCGATCGGGTTTGACGGGGCGCATGTGATCGGGGTCTGGATGGGGCGGGCGGATGGAACGCCGGTGCCGGGGGCATTTGGCGCAGATCTGGCGGCGCCGGTGCTGTTTCAGGCTTTCGGGCGGTTAAAGCGGCAATTGGCCCCACTGCCGCCGCCGCCCGCGGCGACATTGATCGTCAGCACCGCGGCCTTGCCCCAGCCCTTGCAGAGGTTTCGCTCGCGTCAGGCGGTGTTTGAGGCTGCCGATGCCCCCGCCGTTGCTTTTCCGCCGGATGGGGCGGAGGTGGAACTCATGCCCGAGGGGATTTTGCTGCGGGTGAGGGGAGGGGTTGGGCCCTTCACATGGCTGGCGGATGGGGAGCCGGTGGCCGTGGGCTTGCGGGGACGGGATACGGTTGTGCCGATCTCTGCCCCCGGATTTGTGGTGTTTTCGGTGATTGACGGGGCGGGAAGGTCGGCGCGGGTACAGGTGCGGCTGCGCTGATCCGAGCGCCGGGGGGCTCGCCGCCCCCCGGACCCCCGCAGGTATTTTTCCAAGAAGAAATCAGAGCCGTTCGATGGCCAGCGCGATGCCTTGGCCGCCGCCGATACACATGGTGATGAGGGCGCGTTTGGTCTTGGTGCGCTCCAGCTCGTAGAGGGCTTTTACGGTGATCAGAGCGCCAGTGGCGCCGACCGGGTGGCCAAGAGCTATGGCCCCGCCATTCGGGTTGACGCGGGCGGGATCCATTCCGAGCGCCGCGGTGACGGCGAGGGCCTGAGCGGCGAAAGCCTCGTTTGATTCGATGACGTCGAAATCTGCGATGGTAAGGCCGGTGCGGGCGAGGAGGGCTTGAACCGCCGGAACGGGACCGATGCCCATCACCTCGGGGCGGACGCCGGCAACGGCGTAGCCGAGGATGCGGGCACAGGGTGTAAGCCCTGCGGCTTTTGCGGCATCCGCACGGGCGAGGACGAGGGCTGCGGCCCCGTCATTGATCCCGGAGGCGTTGCCCGCCGTGACGGTGCCGTCCTTTTGGAAGACTGCGCGCAGGCCTGCAAGGGCCTCGGCGCTGGTGGCTTTGGGATGTTCGTCGGTGTTGAAAAGCGAGACGCCTTTGCGGGATTTCACCTCGATCGGGGCGATCTGGCTGGTGAAATGGCCTTCGGCGATGGCGCGGGCTGCCCGTGTCTGGCTTTCGAGGGCGAAGGCATCCTGTGCTTGCCGGGAGATGCCATGTTCTGCGGCGACATTCTCGGCCGTGACGCCCATATGGCCGGTGCCGAAGGGGCAGGTCAGCGCGCCTGTCATCATATCCTGTGCCTTGGTGTCGCCCATCTTTTGGCCCCAGCGCGCGGCCGAGAGGATATAGGGAGAGCGGCTCATGCATTCCGCCCCGCCCGCCAGCGCGAAATCGGCGTCGCCCAGCATCAGTGCCTGGGCCGCCGAAACGATGGCCTGCGCCCCCGATCCGCAGAGGCGGTTCACGTTGAGCGCGGGGGTGGAGTCGGGAATGCCGGCCTGCATCGCGGCCACGCGCGATACATACATGTCGCGCGGCTCGGTGTTGATGACATGGCCGAAGACTACCTGCCCGATGTGCGCCGGATCAACGGCGGCCCGTTCTAGCGCGGCTTTGGTCACATGGGTTGCCAGATCAATCGGAGAGAAACCAGACAGGGAGCCACCGAAGGCACCGATTGCGGTGCGGGCACCAGACAGGATGACGATATCAGACATGGATGGTCCTTTCAGAGGATGGTCTAGACGGCAGATCATGCGCCGGATGCATCGAAGCCGGGCGTTTCCGCCATGATAACCGCAAATCCGGCCCTTGCGTCGCTGACGTTGCGTTTTTTATCAGCCGGGGGCTGTTGTCACGCCAGATTGACCCTGCGGCGGTTTGGTGATCTGCACAGCCGGGCAAACACAAAGCCGGGAGACAGGGCCAATGCGGGCGATTATGGCGGCCAATCTGGGCCTTGTTCTGGCCGGACTGCTGACCTTCATGCTGATGGGGGCCTCTCAGGCGATCTATGGCCCGGCGCTTCCGGCCTTTGCGCGGGCGTTCGGGCTGGTTGGGGCAGAGACGGGTATTCTGATCTCTGCGCATTGGGTCGGATCGGCGCTTGGCGTTGCGTCCATGTTTCTATGGGGTTCCAGGGTTTCGCCGCGTGTTGCCCTTGGGGCGATGATGGTGGGATCGGCGCTGGTTGCGATTGGGGCGGCATGGGCCATGACCTTGCTGGGGGCTTGCCTGTTTGGCGTTGGCTATGGAGCGTCGACCGCGCTGTTCAACCGGCGGTTTCTGGCGATCTTTGGGGCGTCCGGCCCGGCCATGGTGGCTTTGCTGAACGCGGTTTTCGGGCTGGGGGCGATTGTGGCCCCCTTGGGCTTCGTTGCGATGGGCAGCAGCATTGGCTGGAGTTTCGGCATTCTGAGCGGACTGGCTGCGCTGACCTTTCTGGTGGCACGGCAGCGAGAGGCGCTGGACGCCGGTTTGAAGCAAGGCTCTGGCTTTGTGTGGCGGCCCGGTATTCTGGCCTATGGCGCAGTTATGATCGGGGCGGAGTCGGTGCTGATCGGGCTTGGCCCCTCTGCGTTGATGGGGTTGGGAGAGAGCGAGGCGGGTGCGGCGCGGCTGCAATCGCTGTTCTTCGGGGCGTTTCTGGCTGTCCGGCTGGCGCTTGTCGGCCTGTCGCTGCTGGTGCCGGCCTCTGGGCTTCTGGCCATGTCGCTTGTGTTGGCGACGATGAGCGGCCTTGTGATCTTGTTTGTCAGCCCGGCGCTGGGTTTCGTGGCCATGGGGGTGGCGGCCGGCGTCTTTTTCCCGGTGTTCTTTGTCGCGGCCTCGCAGCAGATGGGGGATGACCCGCGCGTCTCGGCGGCCATTCTGGGTGCGGCTTTGGCGGGTGGTATCCTGTCGCCCGTGGTTCTGGGCGTCGTGATGGCGCGGTTCGGCGATGTAGCGCTGTTTTGGGTGCTGACCGTCGGCATGGGAACGGCGGCGCTGACGGCGCTGGGGCAACTGGCTTGGACGGCCCGAACCCGCACCCAAAGGGTGTGAAAAGCCATTCGACGCCTGCCGCGGGATAGCCTAGGCTTTGGTCAGGACTTCATCTTTGGCAGGAGAACAGCGATGGCCTACCTCAACCTTTTCGTGGCTTCCGTCCACAAGGCGGATCTGGAGGCCTATTTCGATCTGGCCCGCGACATGGCCCCCTTGTGGAAAGAGTTTGGGGTTTTGCAAGTCACCGAACTGCGTCCAGAAGATGTGCCGATGGGCAAGCTCACCTCTTTTCCGCAGGCCGTGATGGCCAAGGACGGGGAGGTCGTGGTGGCTGGCATGATGCGGTTTCACGACAAGGCGCATCAGGATCAGGTGATGGGTGTCGCGATGGAGGATGCGCGGATGAACGCCCTCTTTCAGAAGATGCCGATTGATGGCAAGCGGATGATCTTCGGCGGCTTTGGCATCGAGATCGAGATCTGAGGCATGACAGACAGAGTTGTTTTGCTGGGAACCAAGGGCGGTCCTGCCATTCGTGCCGGGGGGGCGATGCCGACCTCCAGCTTGCTGGAGATGGACGGCCGCCGGGTCGTGATTGATTGCGGCCTGGGCGTGACAAAGGGGCTGGTGGAGGCCGGGGTTGATCTGCGCGCTTTGGATCTGATCTTCATCACGCATCTGCATTCAGATCATGTGCTGGAACTGGGGCCTCTTATCCATACCGCCTGGACGACAGGGCTGAACCGCAAGGTCACGGTGTTTGGCCCGGCGGGGCTTGCGGACTACTGGGCGGGGTTCATGGCCTCGATGGCCTTCGACAATGCGATCCGGGTGGCTGATGAGGGGCGCACACCCTTGGATCAGCTGGTGAGCATTCAAACCTACTCCGAAGGGGAGATTATGGCAGGGCCATTGCGCGTGACGGCGTTGCGTGTGCCGCATCCGCCGGTGACGGACGCATTCGCCCTGCGGTTTGAGGGTCGCAAATCTGTGTGTTTCAGCGGTGATACCGCCTATTTCCCGCCCCTCGCCGCCTTTGCAAAAGGCTGTGATGTTTTGGTGCATGAGGCGCTGTTGCCCGACGGGGTAGAGGTGATCGTGCAAAAGACGGGCCTTGGGGAAAAACTGCGCGCGCATCTTTACGCCTCTCATTGCGCCATTGAGGATGTGGCCCGAATCGCGGCGGCTGCCGGGGTAGGGCGGCTTTACCTCAATCACCTCGTTCCGGTAGATGACCCCCGCTTTTCGGCGGCGGATTGGGAAGCGCGCGCCGCCACCGTCTGGGAGGGCCCGGTGGTGATGGGCCGCGACGGGATGGAGATTTTGCTGTGACCGGGGGGGCGCATTGATGGCCTTGAAATTCGGCCCAAGCCGGGGAGAGTTGTGGTTCCGGCTGGTTTTCTCGGTTCTGGGGCTTGCAATGATGGGGTTTGCGCTTTGGTATCGGGGTGTCCCCGAAGGCCCGGCCCTGTTTGAGGTTGTCGGTCTGGCGGGCGCGTTTTTTGGCGGAACCGCCATTTGGACAGGGGTGAAACTGTGGCGCCGATGATGATGGCCGTTCTGGCGGTGCAGGGAATTGTCTTTGCGATTTGGGCTTACTGGATGTTTCGCAGCCTTTTTCTGCTGCGCCGTGCTGCGATTGCCGAAACGGGGCGCGGCTATCCGGGTTTGCCCGCAACCTTGCGCCAGTTTGGCCTTTTCGCCCGATCGGATCAGCATCAGGCTGACCGCCTGGTTCTGGTGGTTCTGACGCTGGTTCTTTTGGGGCTGACACTTGCGTTTGCCCTGTTGGCTTCCCAGGCCGGGGCAGGCTAAAAGCCACGTCATGCGGCAGACCCTGACGGAAATCTATGAGACACGCGTGGCGCAAGGCAGCTTGCGGGCGGACCCGGCACAGCATGCTGTCTTGCCGGTGCTGGAAGATATCCGGGTCTGGGCCGAGGCACAGGGGCCGCGTAAGACCGGGCTTCTGAAAGGGCTGTTTCGCAAAGAACCGCCCGCGCCCAAGGGGCTTTACCTCTGGGGCGGGGTTGGGCGCGGTAAATCCATGGTGATGGATCTGTTCGTGGCCGCGACAGACACGCCCGCCAAGCGTCGGGTGCATTTCCACGCGTTCATGCAGGAAATCCATCACGGCATGCATGAGGCTCGCAAACAGGGGGTCGAGGATGCGCTGGCCCCGGTGGCCGAGGCGATCATCCGCGATCTGCGTCTTTTGGCCTTTGACGAGATGCAGATCACAGACATCACCGATGCGATGATCGTCGGGCGGTTGTTTGAAAAACTGTTCGCGGCGGGGGTGGTTGTGGTGACCACCTCGAATCGGGTGCCGGATGATCTGTACAAGGATGGGCTAAACCGCGCGCTTTTTCTGCCCTTCATTGATCTTTTGCGAGATCGGATGCAGGTGGTCGCGCTGGAAAGCCCGAATGATTACCGCCAGCACCGTCTGGCCGGGGCGCAGGTGTATTTTCACCCCGCAGGCAAGGCCCGGACAGAGATTGACAGCATCTGGCAGGACTTGTCAGGCGGTGTTTTTGGCGTCCCCTTGGTCTTGCCGGTCAATGGCCGCAAGGTGGAGTTGGCGCGCTTTGCCAATGGTGTGGGACGTGCGAGCTTTTGGGAGCTTTGCGCCAAACCGCTGGGGCCTGCCGATTATCTGGCGATCGCGGAAGCGGTGCGGGTGCTGATCGTAGAAGATATCCCGCAGCTTTCGGCCAGCAATTACAACGAGGCCAAGCGCTTTGTGACGCTGATCGATTCGCTGTACGAGGCGCGGGTGAAGCTGATCGCCTCAGCCGCGGATGAGCCGGAGCGCTTGTATCTGGAAGGCTCCGGGTCGTTTGAGTTTGAGCGTACGGCCAGCCGGTTGCGCGAAATGCAGGCGGCTGACTGGGGGAAATAGGCCCCTTGTGGCGCGGCTTGGCGGGCCGGGGCCTGCGGCGCAGGTATTTTTGCCAAGAAGAAGTCCGGGGTCAGGTGAAATCTGCCACGGCGTAGCCCTGAAGATAAAGGAGCGCTGTCAGATCGCCGTGGTTGATGCGGATATCGCATTGGGCGGCGACCGAGGGTTTGGCGTGAAGGGCGACGCCTGCGCCGGCGGCACCCAGCATGCCAAGATCATTCGCGCCATCGCCAACGGCAATCACATCGGCGGGGGTGATGCCCATTTGGGCGGTGATTTCCTGCAGCGCTTGAACTTTTGCGGCCCGGCCAAGGATGGGTTCGGCGACCTCGCCCGTCAGCGCCTCGTTTTCGATCAGCAAGAGGTTGGCGCGGTTTTCATCAAAGCCGAGCGTTTCAGCGATGCGCGCCGTGAAGGCGGTAAAACCGCCCGAGACGAGGGCGGCGCGGGCGCCATTTGATTTCATGGTGGCAACGAGGGTTTGTCCGCCCGGCATGAGGGTGATTCGGGTCTCAATCACGCGGGCGATCACGGCTGCGGGCAGGCCCTTGAGCAGGGAAACGCGTTCGCGCAATGCGGCCTCGAAATCCAGCTCGCCATTCATTGCGCGGGCGGTGATGCCTGCGACATGGGCCCCGACGCCCGCCTCATC
>JAQWYA010000065.1 GCA_029254215.1 Pseudorhodobacter sp.
TCGGGGGGTAGCTCAGAGGCGCACCGTCAGTGGCGAGTTGGAAGGCATTCAGCAGCATGGCATGGGTTTTGCGTTCGGTCGTCTCAATCTAACGCCGACACTTATCGACCAAGGCCGAAACATCATAGAGCTTCTGCGCGATATCGCGCTGTTCATCGAGCGACAGCAATGGGATGTCTGCCCTCCGAAAAGGGACAGAGAACGCGACTCAATTCAGTCTTCTCATCGTCTTTGATCGTGGCCCTTGCACCAAGCGTCGGAACCTGCCCGATAGAATTGAGAAGCCAGCGCTTCCTCGCCAACCCCAACTGGCACAGCGAAAGACTAAACCGCCAGGGCGCGGGTTATGCCGGTGGAAAGCTTGTCCACCAGCTCGTCGATCTGGGCATCCTCGATGATAAAGGGCGGGGCCAAAAGCACGTGGTCGCCATTTTGTCCGTCGATCGTGCCCGACATGGGATAGCAGATCAGCCCGGCCGCGAACGCCTCTTTCTTGATGCGGGCGGCAAGGCCGCGCGCCGGGTCAAACGGGGTTTTGCTATCGCGATCTGCAACGAGTTCGACCCCGCGAAACAGCCCTCGCCCGCGGATATCGCCAACATGAGGATGCTGGCCGAAGGCGTGCTTCAACGCCGCATCCAGTTTTTCGCCCTGCACCTGCACCCGGTTCAGCAGGCCGCGGTCCTCGATCTCGGAGAGAACGGCATTGGCGGCGCTGGCGGCAAGAGCATGGCCCATATAGGTATGACCATGTTGGAAAAACCCCGATCCAGCGGCAATTGCCTCATAAATCCGGGCACTTGTCAGCAGGGCGCCAATCGGCTGATACCCTGCCCCAAGACCTTTGGCGATGGTGATCATATCGGGGGCGATGCCATCCTCGGCGCAGGCGAAAAGATGGCCCGTCCGGCCCATCCCACACATCACCTCGTCAAGGATCAACAACACGCCATATCGATCACAGATCTCGCGCACCCGCTTGAAATAGCCGGGAACCGCCGGAACAGCGCCGCTCGTCGCCCCGACAACAGGCTCCGCGATGAAGGCCATCACGCTTTCCGGCCCAAGGCGCAGGATTTCGGCCTCCAGCTCATTGGCAACACGCAGCCCATACGCCTCTTGGCTCTCACCCTCGGTCCGGCCGCGATACTCAAAACAAGGGCTGATATGGGTGGTATCGGCCAGCAAAGGCGCAAATTGGGCGCGCCGCCACGCGTTGCCCCCGGCCGCAAGCGCCCCGAGCGTATTGCCGTGATAGCTTTGGCGACGCGCAATCACCCGGCGACGATCCGGCTCTCCGATTTCCAGAAAATACTGACGGGCGAGCTTGATCGCGGCTTCCACAGCCTCGGACCCGCCGGACACAAGGTAAACCCGGTCGATCCCCTCTGGCGCTTGGGCGATCAGGCGGTCGGCAAGCTCTTCTGCCGGGGCGGATGTGAAGAACCCGGTATGCGCGAAAGCAAGCTGATCAACCTGCGCATGAAGCGCCGCGCGCACCGCCGCGTTTGAATGCCCAAGGCAAGAGACCGCCGCCCCGCCCGAACCATCCAGATAGCGACGGCCATCTGCCGCGATCAGATAGCACCCCTCCCCTTTGGCGGCGATGGGCAAAGCCCCTTTGGTCGAGCGCCCGAAGATATGGCTGGTCATTTGGGAGTGTCCTTTTGGATCGGCGAGAGAAGATCTGGGGTCGGCTGGAGTGAGTAATACATTTGCATTATTACTTGCTAAAAATAAAATCAAGTGCTTTATGTCTTTGGGCACCCCTTGGAAAAGGAAGAGCCGCAATGACCCAAACGCAAAGCCTCAAAGCAAAACTGGCACGGATCGGCGGCGATGGGACGCCGGCGCTACGGCAGTTCGCGCTTTGGATGCTCGACAACCTGTCTTTGGTGGCCATCCATTCCATTCGCGGCCTCGCCCGGCTGGCCGAGATCAATCCCAACACTGTGACGCGCCTTGCAAAGGAACTGGGCTACTCCGGGTTTGACGCCTTGCGCACGGATGTTCAGGCCAGCCTGAGGCTGACCGACCCCAGCTATGGCGCTCGGGCGCGCGCCTTGCGCGAACAATCGGGCGACGATGCCATCTCTGCCCTCATGGAGGCGCATCGCACCAATACCGCCGAGCTTTTTTCGCCCGAAAATCTTGAAATAATAGCAGGTTGCATTGCCCCACTTCTTGCGGCCCGGCAGGTCCATTCGGTCGGGGTGCGCAGTTGTTATTCTGTTGCTCATTACTTTTCCTATGTTGGTGCCATGGCTTTCCCAAATTTTGCGCCCGTTCCCGCGATGCCCGGAGCGATTGTCGATCAGATGTCAATGGTCTCGCCGGACGATATTGTCGTTGGCATAACCTATGCCCATTACTCCGCCGAGGTGGTGAACGCCTGCGAGATCGCCCGCAGAAAGGGTGCGCGCGTTTTGGCGCTAACCGACAGCCATGCATCCCCCATCGCCAAAGGCGCTTGGAAAGTGCTGCAATTGCCGATGGCCGGGCCGAATTTCATGCCCTCGCTGACCTCCGCCTTTTTGGCGGCAGAGTTGATCTTGGTTGAAATGGCCTCGCGGTCGGACGCGGCAACAGGCAATGTCACAGCCTTTGAGGAGCGCATCCGGTCGTTCGGCGGATACACGGATGCGTCCTTGGGCAACCGATAAATCGTGTCAAAGGGCTGCTCGCTTCTGGCGGCTCTCCACAGATCAGTCGGGTCAGAGCTGTGGCCTGACCCAGACGACCCGATAAAGTCCCTTCCCCTTCACCCTAGCTCTGAAAAACCCTCCCGAAAGCGGAAACCAGTCCAAGGCCAACCCCGGCACTCTGCCCCTGCATCACGCCTTCGCGCGGTTTTCGACAGCCAAGACTTGCCCATTCGCCACCGGGCCGGGCTGCTTTTTGGGCGGGCTCGCCGCAGCCTTGTCCTCGCTCAGCCGCACGGCCCGCATCCCCTTATTCTGGCCTAGCTTTCCCGAGAATACTTGCGCCCCATCCAGCCCCCGAAGGGTGATCTGGTCAAGACTGGCCTTGCCCAGCGGAATCTGATCGCCGATGTCAAAGCCCAAAAGGGTCTGCAAAGGCATCGAAACGCTGGCCAAAACAGCATCTATCGCCGCGTCCGAGACCATGACCTGTTCGGTCAGGGCAGCTTTGAACACAAGGCTTTGCGCCAGATTGGACTGCTCCGGCGTGGCTTTGGGCTTGGGGCGTTTGCCATCCGCCGGAATAGCCAGCAGAATGTTGCCCTTGCGGGTCCCCGCACCCAGCGAAACATCCGTCTCAAAGGTTTTGTAGGCGAAGTCTTCAAGCAACAAACCAAGCGGCCGCGCCGTTTCCAGATAAGAGGCATAGCGGTAGCCGCCGGGCCAGTCCGTCTCAAGCGCCTCGGTCATGCTGTGATCCAGATCGTCCAACGCCCGGTCCACCAACCCTGCGACCATAGCCGCATCTGTCTGCGTCGGAAGCCGGGCCAAGGGCGGGCTGGAGGACAGCCGCCCGATCGTCTGCATTTCGATCATGCCGGCCATGGCTTCTGCAGAAATCACCAGCAACGCCAAAGAGTCCTCTCGCCCCGCGAGAAGAATGATCAAGGCCCGTTCCATCCGGCGTTCAAGCAGTTCGGCAAGCGAGCAGCGGCCCGCGACGGATCGATCCGCCACGAGTTCCAACCCGATGGCATCGCGCGCCGCCCGCGCCAGTGAGACGACCCACCCGCCCAGCACCGTGCTGGGGGGCGCCAAGGCCCTTGCCGCGCGGACGCGGTCCAGCTTTTGTCTTACGCCGGGGTTCAAAACCGCCTTTGCCTCTGTCATGCCGTTGTTTTCCTCGTGCAATCCCTTGTGATGCTCATTTGAAACGGCCTGCCCACCGGCCCTTTCAACCGTCTTCCCCGGCCTCCTCTCCAGATGAACCCTTCCAGATTCGGGTTTAGAATCCCTTAATTCCAGCCCCGAACCCGCCCCAATCTTTCGCCTCAGAAACCACGGCAAAGGCTTTACACTCCCCGTCAGACAGATATGACAAGAGGGCGCGGCAAGAAGTGGACAGCACCCCCATGACCGACACGGCAAAAACGACGGGCTGGCGCGGATCAGAATCCCTGTGGCTGGAAGCCGCCTATAATCTTCTTTTAGAGCAAGGTGTTGAGGCGGTGCGCGTGCTCCCCCTCGCAAAATCCCTGAACCTGTCGCGCACCAGCTTCTACAGCCATTTCGACAGCCGGGAGGCTTTGCTCGACGCGCTCGTCCGCCGCTGGCGCGACAAGAACACCGGCAATCTGGTGGGCCAGACGACCGCGCCCGCAGGCAGCATTGCCGAAGCCCTTTTGAACCTGTTCGACTGCTGGCTGTCTACGGATCTTTTTGACAACCGCTTCGATTTCGCGATCCGAAACTGGGCCCTGGGAAACCCGACGCTCAAGCAGATCCTGGAAGAGAACGACCAGACCCGGATCACCGCCATCCGCGCGATGTTCGCGCGCTTCGGCTTTTCGCCGGATCAGGCGCAGGTGCGTGCGTTTACGGTTTATTATACCCAGATCGGCTATATCTCGATGATGGTGCGCGAAGAAAAGCCCGCACGCATCGCCCGAATGCCCTTTTACATCGAAACCTTTTCCGGCACCCGCCCCACGGATGCCGAGTTTGCAGCCTTCAAGGCAAGGCATGGCTTGCCCCGGACGGGCAGCCAATAGCGCCTGAAGGCAAAGGGTCTAGACGTCGATTTCGACCGTACCCTTCGGGTTGGAACAGCAGGCCAGAATATAGCCCTCCGCGATATCCTCCTCGCTGATCCCGCCATTGTGGAGCATATGCACCTCTCCGCCCGTTTTGCGCACTTTACAGGTGCCACAGACGCCGAATGTGCAGCCCGAGGGGATGTTCAGCCCCGAAGCTTTCGCAATCGCAAGCACCGTATCGGTTTCGCCACAATCGGCCAGCACGCCCGAGCGGGTGAACCGGATCTGCGCCGCCGCAGCCTCTTGCGGAAAACTGTCTTGCGGTTCAACCACATCCGCCAGCGTCGCCGCCGGGGCGTGAAAGCTTTCCTGATGATAGCGCGCCATGTCATAGCCCAGCGCGTTGAGCATTTCACGCACCGCTGTCATGAAGCTTTCGGGGCCACAGCAATACACGTCGCGGTCCAGATAATCGGGGGCCATCAGCCCAAGCATCAGCTGGTTGAACCGCCCGCGATAACCCGTCCAGGCGTCATAGGGGTCCTCTTGCCCGACCACGAAGTTCAGCTTGAGGCCTGCAAGCCTGCTGGCCATATACTCCAACCGCTTGCGAAAGATCAGATCGCGCGGGCGCTTGGCGCAGTTTATCAGAACGATATCAGGGTCTTCCCCTCGCTCGAACAGGAAAGAGTTCATCGACATCATCGGCGTGATGCCCGACCCCGCCGCGATAAAGAGGTATTTGTCATCAGGCTGGCGCGGCAGGTGAAACACCCCGGCAGGCCCGAAAACCTTGATCCGCACGCCCGGAACCAGATGGTCAAACATCCATTTCGTGCCGATGCTGCCCGCCTGCAGCTTGGCCGTGACCGTCACATAGCTGTGGCTTGACGGGCTGGAGGAGATGGTGAACGTCCGCTGCACCGACCCGCCCGGAACCGGCAGATCAAGGGTCAGAAACTGGCCGGGGCGAAACAGGAACCGCGCCCCCGACGGGGGACGGAACGAAAAGGTCCGCACATCCGGGGCCTCGGGAATGACCATGACGCATTCCAGCGCTTCGGCATCCGTCCAAAGCGGCGTTTCTTCGCGGGGCATCGGGATCATGGCTTACTCCGCCGCGATGCGGGCGCGGCCCGAAAGCCGGTCCAGCATGGTGTTGGCATACCAATCGACAAACTGGATGACGCCGCTTTCCTGCTTTTGCGAATAGGGGCCGGGCAGATAGGCGGGGGAGTTGATGCCCTTCTGGTTTTCCTCGACGATGCGGCGGTCTTCGTCATTGGTGTCCAGCCAGACTTCGGTGAGGCGCTTGAGGTCGTAATCCTGCCCCTCCACAGCGTCCTTATGCACAAGCCAAGTCGTGGTGACCTGCGTTTCCTGCGGGCCGATCGGCATGACCCGAAAGATAAGCCCCTGATCTGACAGGAAATGATTCCAAGTGTTGGGATAGTGGAAGAACAGACAGGTTCCGGCATTGTCAAAAGGCACCTGCCCCACGCGCTTGGACACGGCAGCCTTACCATCCATCGTGTAGCTGGTGGCAGCCCCGATGAAGGGGATGCGCACAAAGCGCCATTGTTCGCTTGGGTCGATCACATATTTCGAGGGCAGCCCCGCCTCTTCGCAGCGCTTCACATGGGCGGCCCCCACCGGCGACGAGATGCTGTCATCCGCGCCTACCAGATCAGGATCGTCGTTGAACGTCCGGCACAGGGACGGGTGCGAGCCCGAGCAATGGTAGCATTCGCGGTTATTCTCCAGCACCAGCTTCCAGTTGGCCTTCTCGATGATCGTGCTTTGAAAGGCGGCCTTGGTGTCGCGCAGCCCGTGCGGGCCGACATAGCGGCGCATCTGCGCGGCCATCGGGGCAAAGTCGGGCGCGGTATCGCCAAGGCAGATAAAGATCAGCCCAGCCTCTTCCTGACAATGCACGGGGCGCATACCATGGGCCTCGGGCTTGAAATCCGGTCCCATGTCGCGGGCATACAGCAGACGGCCATCCAGTTCATAAGTCCATTGGTGATAGGGGCAAACCAGCTTTGGCGCGCTTCCCTTTTCGGCGGCACAAATCCGGCTGCCCCGGTGCCGGCAAGAGTTGTGGAAGGACCGCGCCACCCCATCCGCGCCGCGCACGATCAGGATCGAATAGGCCCCGATCTCCAGCTTCACATAGGCCCCGGTCTTGGGCAGTTCCGCCGAGGCCGCCGCCATCAGCCAATCGCGGTGGTAAAGCGTCCGCATATCCGCCTCGAAGATCGCGGGATCGGTGTAGAACGGCCGGGCCAGAGAATGCCCCGGTTTGCGGGCCAAAAGCAAAGAGAGTACGTCTGAATCAGTCGTCATGGCAGATCCTTTGGCCCCAAAATCGGGCGAGTTGAACGCGATTGGGGCACAGGCCCCTTGACGGCGAAAATGCCCGCAGTCCGGCAAAACGGATCGTCCGAAAACGGCAGAATGCGGGTGACAAAAGACAGCGCCGCATCCTGCCCCGTTTGTCAGATATCCTTGACCAGCCGCAGCGCGTCATAAATCGCGGCATGGGTGTTGCGGGCCGAAACCGCATCGCCAATCCGGTAAAGCTCAAACCCACCCGCGGGGTTAGCGGTCATCGGCTGGGGTCGCCCCTCGATCAAGGCTTCCTGATTAACCGCGCCAAGGTTGCGCGATTGCGGACGCAGGCTGAAATACAGATCATCCATCGGGATCGTGCCATGGTTCACGACCACCTGATCAAACTCCCGGCTGGTCCGTTGATCCGAATAATCCGTGCCGATCACCGCCATGAGGCGGTTGCCCTCGCGCTGAACATCTTTCAGCCGGTAAGTGACCGTGAACACCGTATCCAGCGGCTGAAGGCTGCGCATATAGGGCACAAGGTTCATCGCCATCACATCCGGGGCAAAGCTGCGATCCGGGGTCATAATTTCCACATGTGCGCCAGTTTTTGCAATGATTTCCGCAGCCTGCAAGCCCGCATGATCGCCCGCATCATCATAGACCAGCACGCGTTGACCCGGTTTCACATCGCCCGCGATGATATCCCAAGTGGACACAACCAGATCATTGCCGCTTTCCAGAACGCTCGTATCCGGCATCCCGCCCGTGGCCACGATCACCACATCCGGCGACAGCGCCAGCACGTCCTCGGCCTCGGCATAGGTGTTGAAGCGGAAGGCCACGTCGCGCGCCGCACATTGCGCCATCCGCCAGTCGATGATCGAGATCATCTCTTTGCGCCGGGGCGATTGCGCCGTCAGGCGGATCTGACCGCCAGCATGGGGGGCGGCCTCGATCACCGTCACGGCATGGCCCCGCGTCGCGGCCACGCGGGCGGCCTCCATCCCGGCCGGGCCTGCGCCGACGATCACCACGTTCTTGCGCACTGAGGCGGGGCGGATGTCGTCATCCTGCGGCATCGTCAACTCGCGCCCTGTGGCGGCGTTATGGGTGCACAGCGCATCCCCCGCCTGATAGATCCGGTCGAGGCAGTAATTCGCGCCGACACAGGGGCGGATATCCGCCTCGCGCCCTTCCATGATCTTCTTGACCACATAGGGGTCGGCCATATGGGCGCGGGTCATGCCGACCATATCCAACTGGCCCGTGGCAATCGCATGGCGCGCGGTCGCCACATCCGGGATGCGCGCCGCATGGAAGGTCGGCATCCCCGTTTCCTTGCGCACCCTTCCCGCAAAGTCGAGATGCGGCGCAGCCTTCATCCCTTGGATCGGGATCACATCGGTCATCGCCGGATCGGTGTCGATATGACCGCGAATGACGTTGAGAAAATCAACCTTGCCGCAATCGCGCAACCGGCGCGAGATTTCCAACCCCTCTTCGGCGTCGATCCCGCCCTCCATCGCCTCATCAGCGGTGTAGCGAATGCCGACGATGAACCGCTCTCCCACCCGCGCGCGGATCGCGTCCAGCACGTCAAAGGTGAAGCGCAGACGGTTATCAAGGCTGCCACCGTAAGGCCCTTCCAGCGTATTGGTCATGGGCGACCAGAACTGATCCATCAAATGGCCGTAGCTTTGCAATTCGATCCCGTCGAGACCCGCCTCATACATCCGCTCGGCGGCATCGGCGTAATCGGTGATGATCCGGGAAATATCCCAATCTTCCAGCTTCTTGGGAAAAGCGCGATGCGCGGCCTCGCGCGCATGGCTGGGGGAGACGGCGGGCAGCCAATCCCCCTTGTTCCAATGCGTGCGCCGCCCAAGATGGGTCAACTGGATCATCACGGCGCAGTCATGGTCATGGCATTCATCCGCCAGCTTTTTCATCCATGGCACCACCTCATCCTTATAGGCGAGGATATTGTTGAACACGGGCGGAGAGTTGCGCGACACCGCCGCCGATCCTGCCGTCATGGTCATCGCAACCCCCGCCTTGGCGCGGGTGACGTGATAGGCGCGGTAGCGATCCTTGGGCATCCCGTCCTCGGGATAGGCCGGCTCATGGCTGGTCGTCATGATCCGGTTTTTCAGGGTCAGATGCTTGAGTTGGTAGGGCTGCAACAGCGGATCATTGGACATGGCGGAACACCTTTCGCGCAAAGACCCTCAGCAAAAGGGCCGGACCCTGTTTGAATCTCAGGTCCGGCGCTGCGGGTCTTTGCCAAAAGCGACACTAGTGTCGGGTTTTTCGCGCCTTCGGCTTTTGCCCTGCCCGACAAGGCTATCGCGCCAGTTTCAGTTTTGGGCTCAGTGCCGGTAATCAGGCTCTTGGGCGGTCAGAATGCTGTGCACGGCTTCCAGATGTTTCTGCGCCGCCCCCGGATAAGCCGCCCATTGCCGCGCCGTCTTTTCGGCAACCTCGTCAGAGGCGATGTTCAACACCCGGCCTGTGGACAGCGCGGTAATATAGGTTTCCGCCGCCCTCTCAAAATAATAAATATCATCAAAGCATTGCGCGACGGATGGCCCCGCGACCAGAACCCCGTGCTGCCCCATGAGCATCACCGAATGATTGCCAAGCCCCACCGCCAACCGTTCGGCCTCATCGCCAAGACCCATTCCGTCATAGCCATCGTCAATCGCCACCCGGTTGAAAAACCGCATCGAATTCTGATCGACCGGGGGCAGCACCGGGTCTTTCAGCGCGGCAAGCGCGGTTGCGTATTTGGAATGCAGATGCATGATGCAGCGGGCATGCGGCACCTTGCGATGGATCGCGCCGTGAATGGCCCAAGCGGTCGGATCGACATCCTCGCGGCCCACCGGGGGCTGGTTCGCGTCCAGCAGCAATAGATCAGAGGCTCGCATCTGCGACCAATGCCGCCCATAGGGATTGATCAGGAACTCCGCCCCATCGGCCGAAACCGCAAGGCTGTAATGGTTGGCAATCCCTTCATGCATTCCCAGCCGAGCGGTATAGCGCAGGGCGGCGGCCAGATCGGCCCTATCGGTGTAATGATCCATCTAAGACCTCCATTTCCGCCCGCATCTTGGCAGGGCAAACCCCGAATGACGAGGTGGAAAAACACCGCCCCCCAGCTTTGAGGGCTGGAAACCCGCGCCCAGCGCCGTAGATAAGGGGTCA
>JAQWYA010000067.1 GCA_029254215.1 Pseudorhodobacter sp.
CCGGGGGGGCAATTGCTGGCCCGCGATGTCGCCTGAGGCAAGCGCAAGAGTAAACCTATTGATCCGCAAAGGAAAACTGCAGTGACACCCTTGCTGAACAGCGAAGACCATCGGATCAGCGGGCATTTCCAGCCCGCAGGCTCTGGCACGCTTGTGATCAGCTTCAACCAGATGCGCATGGGTCTGGCCGATAAGGGGTTCGGATCAGAGTTCATCCTATCCAAGGGCCATGACCATATCTTTGTGGCCGAAGGCGGAAACAGCCATTATCAGTTCCTGTCGCAAGAACAATTCGCCCAAACCGTTGCGCCAGTGGCCGCCAATTACGACCGGGTGTTTCTTTATGGCTATGATCTGGGCGGCTATGCGGCATTGTTCTACAGTGGCTCGGTGTCCGGCACTGCGGTTGCCCTTGCCCCACGTCTGGCCGCCCATCCCAGCTTTGCGCGCCATCTGACCGAGGCTGAGCAGGCTTCATTTCGCGATTGCCTGATCCTGCATCCCGACATGGCGCTGGTCGCGGATCCTGCCGCGCGCCCGATTGTCCTGTTTGATCCGCGCAGCACGCCGGATGCCGATTTCGTTGCGCGCTTCGTCTCTGCGAACTGGCCCAAGCGGCGCGAGGTCCCCTTGCCCGGCGCGGGCCACAGGGTGCCGCAGATCCTTGCCTATCAAGGGCTTTTGGACCCCGTTCTGTCGCATGTTTTCGCCACAGGCGAGGTGCCGGAATTCCACTATGACATGAACTACCTGCCCCTGCGCCACATGACCAAAGCGCTCAAGGCGCTGGAACAGGGCGAGTTTGTGCGCGCTGGCCGCTTGCTGAGCCAACTCGCTGCCGCCCCGGAGACACCCGGTTTTCAGGATGCCAGCGCCTATTGGGAAGAGAAAACCGGCAAGTCGCTGGAAAAGAAGCTGCGCAAACGCCCCGCGAAAGGCACAAACAGCCTTGCCGCCCGCCCGCCGAAAGCGGCCAAGGCCGACAAAGGCGCCAAGGTCGCCAAGCGAAAATCCCCACCCCGGCGCCCGCCTTTGGCATGAGGCTGCGATGCGGGGCTGACCTGCGCTGGCCTATCACGATTGCAATTCACCCCTCCTCGGCTTATCTCAGGCTGAAACGCGAAGACCGAAAGGCCCTGTCTCGATGAACTGGATTTCGAACTACGTCCGCCCGACGATCAACTCCTTGTTCTCGCGCCGCGAAGTGCCCGAGAATCTGTGGACGAAGTGCCCCGAATGCGGAACGATGCTGTTTCACCGGGAGCTGAAGGACAATCTGAACGTTTGCACCAGCTGCGATCACCATATGGCGATCAGCCCGCGCGAACGGTTCAAGGCGCTTTTCGACGGCGGCGTGTTTGTCGAGGTGAAAGTGCCCGAGCCGGTGGCCGACCCATTGCAGTTCCGGGACCAGAAAAAATACCCCGAACGGATGAAGGCCGCGCAGCGCGCCTCGGGCGAACGCGACGCCATGCTGGTCGCCGAGGGCGAGGTTTTGCGCACGCCCATCGTCGCCATCGGGCAGGACTTTGCCTTTATGGGCGGGTCTATGGGCATGTATGTGGGCAATGCCATGCTTGCCGGGGCGGAACGTGCCGTCAAGCTGAAGCGCCCGCTGGTGCTGTTTTCCGCCGCCGGTGGCGCGCGGATGCAAGAGGGCATCCTGAGCCTGATGCAAATGCCCCGCAGCACCGTCGCTGTCGATATGCTCCGGGAGGCGGGTCTGCCTTACATCGTGGTCCTGACCCATCCGACCACCGGGGGGGTCACGGCCTCTTACGCGATGCTGGGCGATGTGCAGATTGCCGAACCCAATGCGCTGATCTGCTTTGCAGGCCCGCGCGTCATTGAACAGACAATCCGAGAAAAGCTGCCCGAAGGGTTCCAGCGCGCCGAATATCTGCTGGATCATGGGATGCTGGACCGGGTGACCCACCGCAATGATCTGCGCGAAGAGCTTGCAACCGTTCTGCGAATGCTGACCCGGATGCCCCCCGTCGTGCGCGGTGATCTGCCTGCGCCGGACGCAGCCGCAACCCCGCCCGCCCCGGCCAAACCCGGCCCGGCGGCCGCCCCCTCCTCTGCAGCGAAAGCCCCGCAAAAGTGAGCCTGCCCTCCTCTGATGCGCTTTTGACGCGCATGATGCAGTTCCACCCCAAGATCATCGACCTGACGCTGGACAGGGTGCATCGCCTGCTGGCCGCCCTCGATCATCCCGAACAGCGCCTGCCTCCGGTCATTCATATCGCGGGCACGAATGGCAAAGGCTCCACCCAAGCGATGATCCGCGCCGGGCTGGAGGCGTCTGGCCTTCGGGTTCACGCCTATACCAGCCCGCATCTGGCCCGGTTTCACGAACGCATCCGGCTTGCCGGGGATCTGATCGCCGAAGACGCACTGTCTGCCCTGCTGGATGAATGCATGGCCGCGAATGGCACGGATGCGATCACCTTTTTCGAGGCGACAACCTGCGCTGCGATGCTGGCCTTCTCTCGGGTTCCGGCGGATTATCTGCTTCTGGAGGTTGGGCTTGGCGGCAGGCTCGATGCCACCAATGTGGTGGACCGCCCGGCGGTGACGATCATCACCCCGGTATCTCTGGATCATCAGCAATATCTGGGCGACACACTGGGCGCGATTGCGGGCGAAAAGGCCGGGATCATCAAGCGCGGCGTCCCTTGCGTCGTTGGCCCTCAGGCCCCCGAAGGCCTTGAGGTGATCGAGGCCCGCGCCGCCCGGATGGGCGCCCCCTTGCAGGTCTTTGGTCAGCATTGGCACTGCTATGAAGACCGGGGCCGCATGGTTTTTCAGGATGAAAACGGGCTCTTGGACCTGCCTTTGCCCAATCTGCCCGGCCCGCATCAGGTTCAGAATGCCGGGGCCGCCCTTGCAGCTTTGCGTCTGATCGGCAAGGGGGAGGCAGAGGCCGCCGTGACCCGCGCCTATTGGCCCGCGCGGATGCAGCGCCTTCACACCGGCCCCTTGGCGCAGATCGCCGGACGGGCCGAGCTGTGGCTCGACGGGGGCCACAACCCCGCAGGCGGAGAGGCTGTGGCCGCCACATTGGCACGGATGCCAAAACGCCCGACCCATCTGATCTGCGGCATGCTCAATACCAAGGATATCGGCGGCTATCTGCGCCCGCTTGCGCCGCAAGTGGTCAGCCTGCACGCCGTCTCAATCCCCGGCGAAGCCGCGACCCTGCCTGCCGAAGCGACGGCCAAAGCCGCGACAGACGCGGGGATTAAAGCCGTGCAATCGTCCAGCGCGATCGAGGCCCTGCGCGATATCATTGCCCAGGATCCTGATGCGCGGGTTCTGATCTGTGGTTCCTTGTATCTGGCGGGGCAGGTTTTGCGCGACAATGGCTAGGCCATTGCCCGCCGACCAACGCCTGCCGGACACTTTGCAACCTGTTTTGACAAGGTCTATGCTCTGGGCTGCTGCCCAATGCCCAAAGCCATGATCCAAACGAGACCGAGATGACCGAGTACAAGATCCGCTACCTCTCCAGAACCGACGATGGCTATGAAGAGACCCGCAAGGTTGAGATTACCGCCCCAGACCGCGACACCGCGATTGCCATGGTGCGGGAACAGGATCAGGGGTTCATCGTGGTTAACAGTCTGACCCGCGCCGATGCCGACACGCTGGAGGCCCCCAAGAAGCGCAATCTTGGGCAAATTCTGTTCTTGATGATGTCCGGGCTGATGGCGCTTGGCTTTATCGGCTCCAGCTTCCTGAAATAAGCCTTTGGCGGCCAAGGGCTTTAGCTGCCCCACTTCTCAAGGTAACGGGCGAAACCGGCGCGCCATGACTCTGACCCGAAGTTTCCGGCGCTTTCATGCATCACCGACACCGGCCATGTGCCGCAGGTGATGGCTTTCTGTTCGGCCGACCGGCACAGATCCAGATCGTAGAAATGAAAATCGAAACGTTCGTCAAAGAACAGATCGTTTTCCAGAAAGGTCGTGCTCATCCCGCACAGCAATAGCCCATCCAAGAGTTTGACCTGCTGCGGGGCGGGGCCAAAATACCCGACAGAGGACTGACCCGGATAGGATTTGCCATGGGCGACAGTGCCGCTGAGGTTCTCAGGCAAGTCATGCTTGCCGTCCCCATGCGGGAACAGCCAAATCCCCTGCCCCGGCACACGCCGCTTGTTTCCCGCCAATCCCACGATCTGGTATTGCGCCATAGACGCCGCCAGTTGCGCGATCCAGTCAAAGCTGAGGATATGCAGATCATCGTGCAAGAACACCAGCATCGCCGGATCATTGGCGCTTTCGCGGATGGCCTGATTGTAAAGCTTGGGCAAACCGGTTGCGTTCTCGGCAAAAAGCCTGAGATGAAGCTGGCCAAAGTTGAGCCGCTTGAGTGACCGTCCGGTCGCCGTTGTTTCAAAGAAATCCGCCTGCTTGGCCTTGGTGGCGATCACCAGTTTGACCTTTGGGATCTGAGGCGCCTGAGCCCGCGCCTTGGATGCCGACTGCGCCGTGATGCTTCGGGCCAGCTCTGCCCCCAGCCGCTCGAAGGCCGATTGGAAGAAACCAAGCTGTTCGGGCGTCTTGCCCATCGCAAACAGGGCTTTCATCGCTTTGGGCTGTTTCTTGCCAACCCCAAGCACGCCCAGACCATGCCCATGCAGGAACTTGAACGACGGATAGCGCGCCTCAAGTTCTGCCCAGAAACGAGAGACACCAAACCCGCGATTCAGCACTTCGGTATCATGGAACAGAACAACCGCGCGGTCCGACAGCTTGGGAAGCCAAATCTCGAAGTCTTCCTTGACGTCCTCATATCCGTGACGCCCGTCGATGTGCAAAAGATCGACGGAGCCGTCCTGAAACTGGTCTGCCGCTTCGTTGAAAGTCATCCGAAGCAAGGTCGAGAAGCCCGCGTAATGCGCTGCATTCTGGCGCGAGACCCGGCCATAGACGGAATCATCATAAAAACCGGCGTGATCATCCCCCTTCCAGGTATCAACCGCGAAGGCTTTGGTCGGCAGTCCGGCCTTCGCAATGGCCTGACAGAAGGCAAAGTAGGACATGCCGTAATGCGTTCCCAATTCCACATAGGTCCGGGGGGCGATCTGATCGGTCAGCCAAAGCGCGAAAGGCACATGCTCCGTCCAGGCGGAGGGGGCGGTATAGCTGGGCGACGGAATATCCCGCAGAGTTTTCATCGGGCTTCCCTCCTTCTGCGCCGCAACTTCCGCCGCAACCTGCCCCAAACGCCCGCGCATTTCAATCCGCAGGCGCTTGATTGGGCTTCAACGCCAGATCGGCGCGCTAGCCTCCGGCTTGCTTGGCGATATCGGCAAGGTAGTCGTAACCCTCGCGCGCTTTGTCACGCAGGCGAAGGTCAAGCCGAGCATGAAGAAGGGCCTCATGGGCATCGGCTTGGGCCAACACCTCCCCCAAGGGACTGATGATCCGGGATTGGCCAAGATAGTCAAAGGGCGGCTCTGAGCCGATGCGATTGGCGTAGCCCAGAAAAACATGGTTCTCGAAGGCGCGGGCCTGAAGGATGAAGCGGGGCACGGCATCATAGGGGGCCATGAGCGCGGTTGGGGTGACCACCAGATCGGCGCCCATCGCAGCCAGTTCCCGCACGCGCTCCGGAAATTCGATGTCATAGCAGATCAGAACACCGATCCGGAGCCCCTTGTAGCCAAACAGGAAAGGGTCGGTTCCGCGTTGAAAAACCGCCTCCTCCCAAGGGCCGAATAAGGCCCGTTTGCGATAGGCGCCGATCAGACCCTCCTGCGGGGTCACGACAAACGCGCTGTTGCAGGGGCCGTCCGACACAGATTCGTAGCTGCCCATGACAAGCGCCACGCCGCTTTCCGAGGCGATCCCCGCCAATCGCGCAAGATGCGCCGACGTGACGGCCGCCGCCAATGGCCCGATTGGCTTTGGCGTGTAATAGCCCGTCAGATAACCCTCTGGAAACACCAGCAGATCAGCGCCCAGTCCCGCCGCCCGCAGCGCCACATCTCGGGCCTGATCCAGCGCTTTGTCAGGGTCTTGCCCCGCGCTGATGCCCTGCCAAAGCGCTAGGTGAAAGCCGTCGCTCATATCCGCGCCCCTAAAGGTTTGATGCGTTTCACAGGCAGTATGACGAAGTGCATCGCGCCTGCCCACCCCCTCAACAAGCGCAAGTTTCGGGCAGGAAAACGGGATTTCAGCGGAGAAATGACCCAAAATTCGGCTTCAAATGCCCCTAAACAGGAAAACCGAAGCCCCCTCTTGCCAGATCAATTGCGATAGGCTCAACTGCTTAAAGCATTGCAGGAGGACAGAATTTGACCACGGCGATCGCGGTAGAGGCCCAATCGGCCCGCAAGGATTACGGCTCGGGGCAGTTCGCCGTGCGCGCGCTGGATGACGTGTCCGTCCGCATCGAAAAAGGGTCCTTCTTTACGCTTCTCGGGCCTTCGGGCTGTGGCAAGACCACGCTGTTGCGCCTGATCGCCGGGTTTGAAACGCCGAGCGCGGGCAAGATCCTGCTGGGGGGGCGCGATATTACCTATGATCCGCCCAACAAGCGCCCCGTCAACACCGTGTTCCAAAGCTACGCGCTGTTTCCTCATCTGACGGTCGCGCAGAATATTGGCTTTGGCTTGCAGATGCTCGGGCGGCCCAAGCGGGAGATTGCAGCGGCGGTCGACAAGATGCTGGCCCTCGTGCAGTTGGAAGACTTCGCAGGCCGCAAGCCGCAGCAGCTTTCGGGTGGCCAGCAGCAGCGCGTGGCGCTTGCCCGTGCGCTTGCCCCGGAACCCGAGGTCTTGTTGCTGGATGAACCCCTGTCGGCGCTGGATCTGAAACTGCGCAAGGAAATGCAGCGCGAGTTGAAGCGCTTGCAGACCGAAACCGGGATCACCTTTATCTTTGTGACCCATGATCAGGAAGAAGCGCTGACCATGTCAGACCGCATTGCGGTGATGCGGAAAGGCAATATCCTGCAAATCGGCGCGCCGCGTGAAATCTACAATCACCCCAAGGATCGTTTCGTCGCTGATTTCATCGGCGAAACGAATTTCCTGAGCGGCACCGTCGAAGAGGGCGCAATCCGCCTGACCTCGGGCGATCTGGTTGAGGCCCCGACCCAAGGCCGCAGCGGCAAGGTCACGCTGGCCGTGCGGCCCGAACAAGTGCGGATTTCGGGCGCAGGCGATCCGGGCAGCCTTGCCGCCACAGTGGCCGACAGCGTCTATTTTGGCACCGATACCCATTGCCATCTGCGTCTTGCGGATGGAACCGAGATTGTGGCCCGGCTGCAAAGTGCTGCCTCAGGCGAGGCCGGGCTGGCGCGTGGCGATCAGGTCAGCCTCCGGTTCGAGGCCGGGGCCGCGCAAGTGGTGGATGAATAGCCATGGCCAGCCTCGCTGAACAACGCGCCGAACGACGCACGATCCGCAACGGCTGGCTCTTGTCCCTTCCGGCCCTGATCATCCTGATCGTAGCGGCGGCGGGGCCCTTGCTGATCATCGTGATCTATTCCTTCCTGACGCCCGGCAGCTACGGCAACGTGGTGTGGGAGTTTTCATGGGATGCCTGGGTCGGGGTGCTGTACTCTCGTGATATATTCGACGGCACTTACAAGCTGGCAGATGCGCATCTGTCGATCTTCTGGCGGTCCGTCAAACTGGCCCTGTTGACCACGATGTTCTGTTTTGTGGTGGGCTTTCCAACGGCATGGTTCATCGCCACCCGCACCCCCCGCGCCCGGACGGCCCTGTTGTTTCTGATCACGATCCCGTTCTGGACAAACCTGTTGATCCGCACTTTTGCCATCAATCAGATCATCCGCAATGAAGGCGTTCTGAACACCGCCCTTCTGTATCTGGGCGTGATCGACGAACCCTTGGTCATCATCTATTCCGATTTCGCGGTGTTTCTGGGGATGACCTATGTCTACCTGCCGCTGATGGTGCTGCCGCTTTTCGCCGCGATCGACCGCTTCGACATGCGCCTGCTGGAGGCAAGCTATGATCTTTACGCCACCCGCTGGCAGGTCTTGCGCCGGATCATCGTCCCGATTGTGAAGCCGGGGATCATCGCGGGCTCCATCCTTGTGTTCATCCCGGCGCTTGGCGCCTATGTGACGCCGCGCATCCTTGGCGGCGGGCGCAACATGATGATCGGCAATTTCATCGAGCTGCAATTCGGTCAGGGGCGCAACTGGCCCTTGGGGGCGGCGCTTTCGGTGACGCTGCTGGTGATCGTCGGGGCTGCGCTGATGCTTTATGTCCGGGCTTCGATGAGGACGACGAACAATGGCTGACACACGCTTTTCCGTCTCGCGCCTCCCGGGCTTTTCCACCATCGCGGTGGGAGTGTTCATCATCCTGTATCTGCCGATCCTGATGCTGGTGATCTATTCCTTCAACGGCGGCAATTCGATCGCCGTGTGGGAGGGGTTCTCGCTGCAATGGTATCCAAAGGCTTGGAACAACGAACAGGTCCGCGATGTGACGATGCGATCCCTGACGATTGCCTCGGCGGCGGCGCTGATTTCAACGACCGTGGCGCTGATGGCCGCCCTTGGCACCACGCGGCGCAAGCAGACCAAGGGGCAGACCTTTGTTTATCTGATGATCAACCAGCCGCTGATGGTGCCGGAAATCGTAACCGCCGTGGCGCTGCTGATCGTCTTTGCCGCCATCAAGGTCGCGACGGGGTATCAGGGGCTTGGCTATCTGATCCTTGCGCATTCGGCCTTTTGCATTCCCTTCGCCTATCTGCCGATCCGCGCACGGCTGGAGGGGATGGACCTGACGCTGGAAACCGCGGCGGGCGATCTTTACGCCACACCTTGGCAGACCTTCCGCCATGTTACACTGCCCATCGTGATGCCGGGGGCGATTGCAGGGCTGATGCTGGCCTTTGTCACCTCGCTGGATGATGTGATCATCACGCTGTTTGTGAAATCCGCCGGGCAGGATACGCTGCCCACCTATATGCTGGCGCAAATTCGCCGCTCCGTCTCGGCTGAGGTCAATGCGATTTCGACCCTTCTGCTGGTCCTGACGGTAATCCTGCTGACCGGGTTCTTTCTGCTAACCCGCAAACGCACCTGACGCAGACCAAGAAGAAACGACCAACAAGGAGAGAAAGATGAAAAAGATCCTATCCGCCTTTACCCTTTTGATGGCAGGCACCAGCCTTGCCAGCGCAGAAGGGACGTTGCAGCTGTACAATTGGGGCGATTACACCAGCCCCGAGTTGATCGCCAAGTTTGAGGCCGAAACCGGCATCAAGGTGACGATCACCGATTACGATTCCAACGATACCGCCTTGGCCAAGGTCGAGGCCGGCGGCGCCGGGTTTGACCTTGTGGTGCCCTCCGCCAACTACATCCCGATCTGGCGCGAAAAGGGCCTCATCCAAGAGCTGGACCTGTCCAAACTGCCGAACCACGCCAATATCGCCCCGGAATGGCGCGATGTTCCCTGGGACCCGGAGCGTAAATTCTCGGTTCCGTGGCAGTGGGGGTCAACCGGGGTGGCCGTGAACTCCACCGCTTATTCGGGCGATATCAACACCTCTTCGATCTTCCTTGATCCGCCGCCGGAACTGGTGGGGAAGGTCAACGTCAGCCCGGAAATGAACGACGTGCTGTCGCTGGCGATCATGTATGTCGGCGGCAAGCCCTGCACCGAAGACACCGAGGTGCTGAAGAAAGCCCGCGATGTGCTGGTTGCGGCAAAGCCGAAATGGCAGTCGATGGATTACGGCATGACCGAAAAGCTGGCGGCCAATGACGTGATGGCCTCGGTCTATTGGAACGGCGCGATCTTCCGCGCGCGGCTGCAGAACGAGAACGTGAAGTTCGGCTACCCGAAAGAGGGCTTCGTGCTGTGGATGGATTCGGTGGCCCTGCTGTCGGATGCCCAGAATGTCGAGGAAGCCTACAAGTTCATGGATTTCATCATGGTGCCGGAAAACGCCGCGATGGTTTCGGCCTTCGCCCGCTATGCCAACGGAATCACCGGGTCTGACCCGTTCATGCCCGCAGACATGGCTGACGCCCCTGAAATCGTGATCCCGGATGAGTTCAAGTCGGCAGGGGTCTTCCTGCCCACCTGCTCGCCCAAGGCGCTGGAATATTACACCGCCATCTGGACCGAGCTTCAGAAGTAACACAAATCAGACGGGGGGCCTCACCGCCCCCCGTTTCCCTGCAAAGCCCCCTAAATCCCCGAGCTTTTGATGGATCTGACCGCCCTTAGCGCCAGTGACCTGTCGGCGATGATCGCGCAGCGAGAGGTCAGCTCTTATGCCGTGATGTCCGCCTATCTGGACCGGATCGAGGCGGTAAACCCGCAGATCAACGCCATTACCTCGCTGCGCGCCCGCGCCGATCTGCTGGCAGAGGCGAAAGCGGCCGATGCAGCGCCTCGCAAAGGCTGGCTGCATGGGATGCCCTTTGCGGTGAAGGATTTGCTGACGATCAAAGGGCTGCCCTTCACCCAAGGGTCACCGATCCACTCTGCCCGCGTGGCAGAGGCCGACAGCCTGATCGTCGCCCGCATCCGGCAGGCGGGCGCGATTTTCATCGGCAAGACGAACACGCCCGAATGGGGGCATGGATCGCATTCCTTCAACCCGGTTTTCGGGGTGACCCGCAACCCCTATGACCCTTCGCGCAGTGCTGGCGGGTCGTCAGGTGGGGCGGCGGCGGGGCTTGCGGCCCGGCTGCTGCCCGTGGCGGATGGCTCTGATATGATGGGAAGCCTGCGCAACCCCGCTGCGTTTTGCAATGTCTATGGGTTTCGCCCGACCTGGGGCCTCGTGCCTGACGATGCCGGGGGCGACGGGTTTCTGGCCACCCTTTCCACCGAAGGGCCGATGGCCAGATCCGTGCAGGACCTGGCCCTTTTGCTGGAGACGATCGCCGGGCCAAACCCCGCCATGCCCTTTGGCCGCCCGGCAGAGGCGTTCTCGCAAGGTCTTGCGCCCGCAAAGCCGGGGCTTCGTATCGGCTGGCTGGGCGATTGGGGCGGGGCCTATGCGACCGAACCCGGCATCCTGGAGATTTGCACCCGCGCTTTGCAGGTTTTCGCAGAGATGGGCCATTGGGTGGACCCCTTGGCGGCCCCCTTTCCCGCCACTGATCTGTGGCAGGCCTGGATCACGCTGCGTGCGATGCTCAACGCCGGGGGCAAACGGGCGCTTTACGATGATCCCAGCTTGCGCGCCCAGCTAAAGCCCGAAACCCAGTGGGAGATTGAACAGGGTCTTTCGCTGACGGCGGATCAGGTTTACCGCGCCAGTCTGATCCGATCTGCATGGTATGCGCAGGCGGCGGCGCTGTTTGACGCCTACGATTTTCTGGCCATGCCCGCCGCACAGGTCTGGCCCTTTCCGGCAGACTGGCGCTGGCCGCAAAGCATAAATGGCCGCGCGATGGACACCTATCACCGCTGGATGGAGATCGTCGTGCCTGTCTCCCTGATCGGGCTGCCAAGCTTGTGCGTTCCCGCCGGTTTTGGCCCGAATGGCCTGCCGATGGGGGTGCAGATCTTTGGCCCGACAGGGTCGGACGCCGCCCTTCTGGCGCTTGGCCATGCCTACCATCTTGCAACCGATTGGCCGGGCAAAGCCCCGCCGCCTCTTTGATCCTCTGACCCGAAAGGCCCCGAACAATGCGCACCTATTTCAGCGATGACAACCGGCTCCACTTCCCGCAGGCAGAGCTTTCCGGCGGCCAGTTCGTCACCCCGTTCGAGCGACCCTCCCGCGTCGAATATGTGCGCAACCGTCTGCTGACCCAAGGCATGACCGATATCCGTGCTCCTGGCCCGGTCGATATGGCCCCGGCCCAAAAGCTGCTGGATGCGGGCTTTCTGCGTTTTCTGGAAACCGCCTATGACGACTGGAAGGCCGAAGGCATGGCGGGCGAGGTGATTGCCGCCAACGTGCCCACGCGCGGGATGCATCAGGATCGGATCCCCGAGAATATTGACGGCAAGGTCGGCTATTACTGCCATGCGTCAGAGACCGCGATCACCAAGGGGACTTGGGCTGCGGCGCAATCCTCGCTGGCTTCGGCGCAACATGCGCAGGCCCATGTCGCAGCGGGGGCGCGGGCGGCTTTTGCGCTGTGCCGTCCGCCGGGGCATCACGCCACCAAGGATCAATACGGCGGCTATTGCTTCCTCAATAACGCGGCCATCGTGGCGCAGATGATGCGCGATGGGGGGGCCGCCAAAGTCGCCGTGCTGGATATCGATTTCCACCACGGTAATGGCACGCAGGACATCTTTTACGACCGTGGCGATGTGTTCTTCGCCTCGCTGCACGGCGATCCGCGCCACGGCTACCCCTATTTCATCGGCTACGCGGATGAGACGGGAACAGGCGCGGGGGCAGGCGCGAACATTAACTACCCGATGCCGCCGGGCACGCCCTATTCCATCTGGTCGCAAGCGCTGGACGATGCGATTGCCAAGATCGGGGCATGGGGCGCGGATGCGCTGGTGCTGTCCTTGGGGGTGGATGCCTATAAGGATGACCCGATCAGCTTTTTCAAACTCGACAGCGATGATTTCACCGATGCGGGGCGGCGCGTGGGCGCGATGGGTCTGCCAACCGTAATCTGCATGGAGGGCGGCTATGCGATCGAGGCGGTGGGGATCAACACCGTCAACGTGCTCGAAGGGTTTGAGGGCGCTTGAGCCGGGGGGATGGGCGGGCGGCCTTTCCGCCCCCCGCCCGAACCTCGATCAATCCAGCTTCACGACCATCTTGCCAAAGCTTTTGCCCACCAGCAGGTCGTAAAGCGCGTTTGGCGCGTTCTCCAGCCCGTCAATCACCTGCTCTTTATAGGCAACCTTGCCCTCAGTCAGCCAAGCGGTCATGTCGCGGCGGAACTCAGTATAGGTGCTGGCGGGGAAGCTGTCGAAGATGATGAAGCCCTGAACCTTCACCTTCATCCGCAGGATCGTGCCCATGATGGCAGGCCCCATGTCCGGACCCTCGGGCAGACCCGGCAGGTTGTACCACGAGACGACGCCACAAACCGGCATCCGCGCAAAAGGGTTCAGCAAAGGCAAGACAGCATAGAGAACCTTGCCGCCCACGTTCTCGAAATACACGTCGATGCCTTTGGGGCAGGCGGCGCGCAATTGATCCGCAAAATCGGCGGCCTTATGGTCGATGCAGGCGTCAAACCCAAGGGTTTCGACGACATGGGCGCATTTCTCGGCCCCGCCAGCAATGCCCACAATGCGGCAGCCCTTGATCTTGGCGATCTGGCCAACCGTCGCCCCCACCGGGCCAGAGGCCGCGGCCACGACCACGGTTTCGCCGGGCTTCGGCTCTCCGATCTTCAGAAGGCCCGCATAGGCGGTGTAGCCCGGCATCCCCAGAATGCCCAAGGCCCAGGACGGGTTTTCGGGCGCAGCACCAAGGTTGAACACGCCCTCCCCATCCGAAAGCGCGTAATCTTGCCAGCCGCTGCCCGCCAAAACCCTGTCGCCGGGCTTGAAGGATTTGAGGTCAGAGGAAACCACCTCGGCCACAACCTGCCCTGTCATCACCCCGCCAATCGCCACGGGTTCGGCATAGGATTTGGCGTCATTCATCCGGCCCCGCATGTAAGGGTCCAGCGACAGATAGACCGACCGCAGCAACATCTGCCCCGGACCGGGTGCCGGCAGTGGCGCGGTTTCAAGCCGCAGCGTGTTGTCATCGGGCGCGCCTTTGGGGCGCTGGGCCAGTACGATGCGGCGATTGATCTCGGGCGACTGGGGCATGAAAGCAGTCCTTGGTTTGGGTAGGCCATGGCGGCCCTCGCCCTGAACTTGGGCATGGGGCGGCAAAGTGCAAGCCCCGATCTGCGGGCCCACGCGCGCCCTGACCGAGGGAAGGCTTGGCAATCCGCCCTGCCCACGCCTATAAGCGCCAAAGGCCAAAGGGCATTCCGGCCCCGCTGGCAGGCAGCATCAGATCAAGGACCTGTGACGTGACGATACATCTTTATCAAAACGACCTTCCCGATGGGCTTGATCTGGGTGCCGTGGTGGCCATCGACACGGAAACCATGGGGCTTGATCCGCGCCGCGACCGGCTTTGTGTCGTGCAGCTTTCGGCGGGCGATGGCCATGCGCATCTGGTGCAGATCGCCAAGGGCCAGACCAGCGCCCCCAACCTTGAGCGGCTTTTGACAGACCCCGCCGTAATCAAGCTGTTCCACTTTGGCCGCTTTGACATCGCCGCGCTGAAAAATGCCTTTGGCGTGGTCACGGCTCCGGTCTGGTGCACCAAGATCGCCTCGCGGCTGGTGCGGACGTTCACCGACCGCCACGGGCTGAAATACCTCTTGGCGGAACTGGTAGGCGTCGATGTCTCCAAGCAGCAGCAAACCTCGGATTGGGGGTCTGTGATGCTGACCGAGGCACAAAAGGATTACGCCGCCTCGGACGTTTTGTACCTGCACAAGCTGAAAGACGCGCTGGAGGCACGGCTGATCCGCGAGGACAGGCTGGATCTGGCGCAGCGTCTGTTTGCCTTTCTGCCGACACGCGCGGAGTTGGACCTGATGGGCTATGACGAACCGCTGGACATCTTCCACCACTGACGCCCGCAGCCTCTGTTTCGGCAAAGCCCTGCCGGTTGCGCGGGGCATGGCTTGGCGCGGGTCTGTCTTGGGGCTATCTTTGGCCTTGACGCTGCCTTTGGCGGGCTGGCCGCAAACCCGATGGACGATGCAATGACCGTTTCCGACAATCTGCACTCCACCATCGTCGCCTGGTTGAAAATCCTTCTGCCACTGATAGCGCTGGCCATTCTGTCCACCCTGTTTCTGGTGTCCCGGACGGTCGATCCTTCGGAGGCGATCCCTTATGCCACCGTCGATATTGACGAGCGGGTGAAGGAGCCGCGCCTCACGGCCCCGACCTGGGCGGGGGTTACCGATGACGGTGCCGCCCTGAGCATCTCCGCAGATGAGGCCCGCCCCCGGCAAAGTGAAACGCAAGGCCCAACCGCCCAAGGCATTTCTGCCCTGCTGGAAACTCCGGACGGTGGCACAGCACAACTGGTCGCGCAACGCGGACAACTGGATAAGGAAAGCGGGGCGCTGGTGGTGGAAGGCGGGGTCGTCATCACCACCTCTACCGGCTATCGGCTGACCACGCAGAAGATGAGCGCGGCGCTGGACCGCACGCAGGTCATCAGCGAGGGCGCCGTGACAGGGACCGGGCCAGTGGGCCAGATTGACGCCGGATCCATGGAAATCCGGCATGACGATTCCGCCGGGGATGGGGGCGCGGGCGCGGTCTATCTTCTCGTTTTCAAAAAAGGTGTAAAACTGTTATACCTCCCTGCGAAATGATCCATCCCCGAGGCGCTTTATGTTTAATTTGATCCGTTTGGCCTGTGTCCTTTGCCTGTCCCTGATGCCCGCCCTTGCCTTGGCGCAAGGCGCAAACGTGGCTTTCGGGGGCCTGACACAAGACACATCGCTACCGGTAGAGGTTGCGGCTGATCAGCTTTCGGTCAATCAGGCCGATGGCAAGGCCACGTTTTCGGGCAATGTGCTGGTGACGCAGGGGGTGCTGAAACTCTCGGCCGGGGAAGTGCTGGTGGAATATACCGCCGACCGCACAGGGATCGACAAGCTTTTTGCCAGCAATGGCGTGACGCTGGTCAATGAAACGGATGCCGCTGAATCCCGCGATGCCGTCTATACGATCGCGGCGGGGGAGGTGGTGATGACCGGCGATGTGCTGCTGACGCAGGGCGGCAATACGCTGTCGGGCCAAAAGCTGGTGATCAACCTCAAGACCGGGCAGGGCACGATGGAGGGCCGTGTGCAAACGGTGTTCCAGCCCAAGAAGGTAGAGAACTGATGGCGGCACCCAAGCTGACCGTTCAGGAGGGGCAGGCGGGCCTGCACATCCAGAACCTGCGCAAAAGCTACAAGCGCAGGCCGGTGATCCGTGACGTGACCATGCATCTGAACCGGGGCGAGGTGGTGGCGCTTCTGGGGCCGAACGGCTCTGGCAAGACCACCTGCTTTTACGCGATTGCGGGTCTGGTGTCGCCTGAGGGCGGGCAGGTGCTGATTGACGGGCGCGATGTCACGGGCTTGCCCATGTATCGGCGCGCGCGTCTGGGGATCGGATATCTGCCGCAGGAAGTCTCGATCTTTCGAGGGCTGTCGGTCGAAGACAACATCCTTGCCGTGCTGGAGATCACGCTGTCTGATCGCCACAAACGCCGCGAACGGCTTGAGGAACTTCTTAGCGAATTCTCAATCACCCACCTGCGCCGCGCGCCCGCTCTGGCCTTGTCGGGCGGTGAAAGGCGGCGGGTTGAGATCGCCCGCTGCCTTGCCGCCGACCCGAAATATCTGCTGCTGGATGAACCTTTCGCGGGGGTCGACCCCATCGCCGTGGGTGAAATCCGTCACTTGGTTGCAGACCTCAAGGATCGCGGGATCGGAGTGCTCATCACCGATCACAACGTGCGGGAAACGCTGGATATTGTGGACCGCGCCTATATTCTTCATGACGGCACTGTTCTGATGAGCGGGACCACCGATGAGGTTGTGCGCGACGAGAATGTGCGCCGCGTCTATCTGGGCCAGAACTTCCGCATCAGCTGAACCGATCTGCGAAAATTCGCATGAGGAAGTGATTGACAACCCGCCCTCTCCTGTCGCCAAATGAAGGGGATGCAAGCAGAACCCGTTCTTGTTCGTTCAGTCCACAACGCAGGCCAAAGAGCCTTGGCTGAACGCGTATTGAGCAGCGAGAGCGGGCGATAAACCCATCGGCAGGGCCCCCTGCAAGGTGCGGGATGGCCCTATGCCGAACCAAGAAGGAGGGATCATGCGGTATCAGATCAGCGGGAGACAGATCGACATCGGCGAGGCGCTTCAAACGCATGTAAAGGCGGAATTGGGCGAAACGGTTGAGAAATACGCGCAACGCCCGACCGATGCGATCGTGATTTTCTCACGCAACGGGCACGAGCTGGTTTGCGAATCCACCATTCATCTGTCCACCGGGCTGACGGCGCAGGCCAAGGGCCATGCCGCTGAGATTTACGCCGCTTTCGAATCCTGCCGCGAGAAAATGGACAAGCAACTGCGCCGCTACAAACGGCGTTTGCGTGACCATCATCGTGACCGCACGGCACCGGTTGAGTTCGACGGCGGTTCCACCTATATCCTCGCCTCGACAGAGGACCACCAGGACGAAGAGCCCGATACGCTTCAGCCGATGATCATCGCCGAGATGGAGACGAAAGTCCCCACCATCACCGTAGGCGAGGCCGTCATGCAGCTGGAATTGGCCGGGCAGAAAATGCTGGTGTTCCGCAACCACAAACATGGCGGCGTGAATGTCGTCTATCGCCGCGACGACGGTAACATCGGCTGGATCGACCCGCGCAATTCAGCCTGATGGGACCTGCTGGGGCAAAGGATGAACGGAACCGATGGAACTGACAACTCTTCTTAGCCCCAGCGCAATCCGCGTCATCAGTCACCAATCCAGCAAGAAGCGGCTGTTTCAGGACATCGGCGATGTCGTGTCGGGCGCTTACGGGCTGAATGCCTCGGTGGCGATTGACGGATTGCAGGAACGCGAAAGCCTTGGCCCGACAGGTGTGGGCCATGGCATCGCCCTTCCCCATGCCCGCCTGCAGGAACTTGATCGGATCGTGGGCGTTTTTCTGCGTCTTGAGCGTCCGCTGGATTATGATTCGGTCGACAGGCTTCCCGTCGATCTGGTGTTCGCGCTGTTCGCGCCCAAGGATTCGGGTGTGGACCACCTCAAGGCCTTGGCCTTGGTGTCTCGCACCATGCGAAACCCCGATATCTGCACCAAGCTGCGGTCCAATCAGGATGTGGCCAAGCTGCACGCGATCCTCACCGAGGCCAGCACGCCACAAGCGGCATGACCCGCAGCTAGGGGGCCGCAGATGCAGGCTGACCCGGATTTCAAGGACAAGTTGACAAAGCGGGCGCTGGCCGAAGGCTTTTCCACCCTTGGGGTCTGTGCCCCGGATGCCACGCCTCAGACCGCCGAAAGGCTCTCGCAATTCGTGGCGGCGGGCTATCACGGCCAGATGGCTTGGATGGCCGAACGGATGGGCTGGCGCGGAAGTGCCGCCGCCCTTTGGCCAGAGGCACGGTCCGTTATCATGCTGACCGAAGCCTACACCCCAACCGCAAACCCTTTGACCGTTCTGGACTGCCGCGATCGGGCCGCGATTTCTGTCTATGCGCAGGGGCGGGATTATCACGATCTGGTCAAGAAACGGCTCAAGCGGCTGGGGCGTTGGTTGGTCGAACAGACCGGAGCCGAGATCAAGGTCTTTGTCGATACAGCGCCCGTCATGGAAAAGCCGCTGGCGCAGGCTGCGGGGCTGGGCTGGCAAGGCAAGCACACCAATCTTCTGGGTCGCGATCTGGGCAATTGGGTCTTTCTGGGTGCGATCTTTACCACGCTGGACCTGCCCCGCGACACGCCCGAGGTCAGCCATTGCGGCAGTTGCACCGCCTGTCTGGATATCTGCCCGACCAAGGCTTTCCCCGCGCCCTATCAGTTGGACGCGCGGCGCTGCATTTCTTACCTGACGATTGAACATTCAGGCCCGGTTGATCCGGAGTTGCGGCCCCTTATGGGCAACCGCATCTATGGCTGCGACGACTGTCTGGCGGTGTGCCCCTGGAACAAATTCGCCGTCGCCGCGCAAGAGATCGGCTATCAGCCAAGGGTCGGCGCGCCTTTGCTGGCGGAACTGGCGACGCTGGACGATACCAGCTTTCGCACGCGGTTTTCCGGCAGTCCAATCAAGCGGATCGGGCGCAATCGCTTTTTGCGCAACGTGCTGTATGCCATCGGGAACTCGGGGCAGGCCAGCCTTGCCGCCGCCGCAACCCCCTTGCTGACAGACCCGGACCCAACGGTGGCCGAGGCCGCGTCTTGGGCGCTGGCGCAGCTTTCCACGTAAAGCCAACGCCGCGCCCAAGACAGACCCTTCGGCGGCAAATGGCCACTCTTCGGGACGATGGGCGACATTTTGATGGAAATGGCGTAAAATAGCCGCGTGAACCCATCAAGGAGGACGCCATGACCAAACATCTTGCAGATCATCGCAGCGCACCGGAAAACGGGCGCATGATGCATTTTCTGTCGATTGAGCGGACCCAGCAAAGCGACGCGCCCGACCCTCGGTTGCGGAGCCTGACCGAGCGCCCCAAAGACCGGGATGACAGCCTACGCCTGAAGCGGTTTATCGGCATCGAACGCAGCGCAACCGACTGACGCGCCTCTGTTCTATAGGAAGGAATTGGCCCGGAGCCATCGCGCGCACCGGGCCATCTGCGCTTTAGCGGCGGACAAGCGCCTCATACTCGGCAGAGATGTCGCGCGTCAGTTGGCCGACCTCGAAATTATAGGTTCCGATCTGGCCGACGGGGGTAATCTCGGCGGCTGTTCCGGTCAGCCAGCACTGCTGCATCCCCTCCAACTCGCTGGCCTCGATGCGGCGTTCCTGCACCTCGATCCCCTTGTCCTTGAGCATCCCGATCACGGTTTGCCGGGTGATCCCGTTCAAAATGCCATCCGCAAGCGGCGTATGCACGACGCCATCCTTGACGAAAAAGATGTTCGCGCCCGTCGCTTCGGCGACATAGCCACGATAGTCGAACATCATCGCATCCGAACAGCCCTTCGCTTCGGCCGCGTGTTTGGACATGGTGCAGATCATGTAAAGCCCCGCCGCCTTGGCCGCATGGGGGATGGTTTCCGGGCTGGGCCGCTTCCATTTCGCGATGTCGAGCTTGGCACCCTTCATCTTGGCGTCCCCATAGTAATTGCCCCATTCCCAGCAGGCGATCGCCAGATGGATCGGGTTGCGCTTGGAGGCAACGCCCATATCCTCGCCCGCGCCGCGCCATGCCAGCGGGCGCACATAAGCATTGGTCAGGCCATTGGCCTTGAGGGTCGCTTCCTTTGCAGCCTCAATCTCGGCCACTGACCAGGGCAGCGGCATGTCGAGCAATTCACCCGATTTGCGCAGCCGCTCTGAATGTTCCACCGATTTGAAGATCTTGCCGTTGTAGCACCGCTCCCCCTCGAAGACGCTGGAGGCGTAGTGCAAAGCATGGCTCAGGATGTGAACATTGGCGCTGCGCCACTCCACCAGCTTGCCATCCATCCAGATCTTGCCATCGCGATCATCATAACCGGTCATCGTCATCCCCTACCGATAAATTTTGCATTAGTTGCGCGTTTTAAGTCCGAAACGGACATAAAGTTGCGTTGAATTCGGGCGTCGCTAACAGTTGACTCTTGGAAAGTCAACAAGGCTGACATAAAATCAGCGGCAGACGGATGAGGGGAACAGCATGACAACAGAGGCGGGCGGCAGCGAAAACCTGCTTTTCCTGACGGATGAGCAGCTGCGCAAAGGCATCGAAGCGATGTTCTTTGCCTATCGCGGGTTCACCGCCGACCCTGACCGCATTCTGGAAGGCATGGATTACGGTCGCGCGCATCACAGGGCGCTTCACTTCATCCATCGCAGCCCCGGCACCACGGTCAACAACCTCTTGTCCATTCTGGGGGTCACCAAGCAATCCCTGAACCGGGTGCTGCGCACATTGATCGAAGACGGGCTGGTGGAAAGCAAAGTCGGGCGCGCGGACAAGCGGGAACGGCATTTGCATCTGGCCCCGAAGGGGGCGGAGCTGGAACGGCGGCTGTCAGACGCCCAGCGCGCACGGATGCGCGCGGCTTACCGCGCGGCGGGGCCTGCGGCGGTGCAGGGCTTTCGGCAAGTGCTGGAGGCAATGATGGACGCCGAGGCCAGACGCCATTATCAAAGCCTGAAGGAGACCAATACATGACCCTTGACCCTCAGGCCCATCTTCTTGTCGTTGATGATGACGAACGCATCCGCGGGCTTTTGCAGAAATTCCTGATGCGCAATGGCTTTCTGGTGACCATCGCGCGCGATGCGGCTCAGGCGCGGCGGCTTCTGGGTGGATTGGATTTCGACCTGATTGTTCTGGATGTGATGATGCCGGGCGAAGACGGGATCGCCCTGACGCGCGAATTGCGCAGCCGTCTTTCCGTGCCGATCCTGCTTTTGACCGCGCGGGGCGAAACCGCCAACCGGATTGAGGGGCTGGAGGCCGGGGCCGATGACTATCTCGTCAAACCGTTCGAACCCAAAGAGCTTTTGCTGCGCATCAACGCGATCCTGCGCCGGGTGCCGCAGGTTCAGGCCGAGGTCGGGCCAAAGATGCTCCACCTTGGCGCGGTGCGCTATGACGTTGACCGGGGCGAGTTGTGGAATGGCAATGACCCCGTGCGCCTGACCGCCACCGAAGCGCAGTTGATGCGGATCTTTGCCGCACAGGCGGGCCAGCCCGTCACCCGCGAGGCTTTGGCCGGAGATCTGGGGCGCACGGATTTGGGGCGGGGCGATACGGGCGGCGAGGCCGATCGCGGGCAGGAACGGGCCGTCGATGTGCAGATCACCCGTCTGCGCCGCAAGATCGAGAATGATCCAAAGCAGCCCCGCTATCTGCAAACCGTGCGCGGTGCAGGCTATATGCTTGCCCCCGATTGACGCGGCGGGACGGACGGGCCGTCGCTTTACACCTGCCCGCCACGGACTTGAACTTTGCGGCCTCGGGTTTAGAACCATCAGGCGGCGATTGGGCCGCGACAGACCGGGCATCTGATGACAACCGCGCTTTTCACCCATCCTGACTGCGACCAGCATGTCGAACCTCCCGGCCACCCGGAACAGGTCGCGCGGCTGAAGGCCGTTCAGACAGCCCTTGCCCGCATCGATCTGCTGCGGCTGGAGGCCCCTTTGGGCGATTGGGCAGACATCACCCGCTGCCATCCGCAATCCTATATCGACCGGGTAGCCGCCGCGATTCCGGCGCGCCCTTGGGCCGCACTGGACGGCGATACCTACCTTGCCCCCGGCTCTTTGACGGCGGCGCGGCGCGGGGTTGGCGGGGCCTGTGCGGCGGTGGATCTGGTGCTGTCAGGCGGGGCGGGAAACGCCTTTGTCGCCACGCGCCCCCCCGGCCACCACGCCGAAACCGAAACGGCGATGGGGTTTTGCCTCTTTGGCACGGTGGCGATTGCCGCCAAGCGCGCGTTGGATCATCACGGCTTGTCGCGGGCGGCAATCGTCGATTTCGACGTGCATCACGGCAATGGCACGCAAGACCTGCTTTGGGAGGAGCCGCGGGCGCTGTTTATCTCCTCGCATCAACGGCCGCTTTACCCCGGATCGGGCGCCAGTTCTGAGACGGGCAGTGCAGGACAGATCCTGAACCTGCCGCTGCGCGAAGGCTCTGGCCGGGCTGAGATGCGGCGCGCTTATTCCGAACTCGCCTTCCCCCGTATCGCCGCTTTCCAGCCCGAGTTGATTCTGATTTCCGCCGGCTTTGACGCCCATGCTGACGATCCTTTGGCCGGACTGCTTTGGGAGGACGAGGATTTCGGCTGGATCACGCGGGAAATCTGCAAGCTTGCCCAAACCCATTGCGCGGGCCGGGTGGTCTCTGTGCTGGAGGGCGGTTATGATCTGGACGCTTTGGGCCGCAGTGCCGCTGCCCATGTGACCGTGTTGAAGGAATTTGCCGATGACCGATAAGCCCGTAGTCGAGCTGAGTTTTGAAGAGGCCATGACGGCGCTGGAACAGGTCGTGACCGCGTTGGAGCGGGGCGAAGTTCCGCTGGAGGCCTCGATCCAGCTCTATGAGCGGGGCGCAGCCCTGAAGGCGCATTGCGCCGCACAACTGGCCAAGGCCGAGGAACGGGTTGAGACGATCCGCGCCAAGGAAGGTCAGGCCATCGGCACAACCCCGACGGAGGGGATGTGAGCTTTCCGGCCCTTCTGGCCGACCGCGCGGGTCTGGTGCAGACCCGGCTGGATCAGGCCTTGGCCGGGTTCGGGCAAGAACCCGTGGTCGAGGCAATGCGCTATGCTGTGCGCGGCGGCAAACGGCTGCGCGGATTTCTGGTGCTCGAAGGGGCGGCCCTGCATGGGATAGATCCCGCCCAAGCGGTTTCTGCCGCCGCAGCAATCGAATGCCTGCACGCCTATTCGCTGGTGCATGACGATCTGCCCTGCATGGATGATGACGCGTTGCGCCGGGGCCAGCCGACCGTCCATGTGAAATGGGACGAGGCGACGGCGGTTCTGGCCGGGGACGCGCTCCAAACACTGGCCTTCGATCTTTTGTGCGACCCAGCCCTTGGCAATGCCGAGACCCGGCTGCGCCTTGTTGCCGGGTTGGCGCAGGCCTCGGGTGCGGGGGGGATGGTGCTTGGCCAAGCGCTTGACATGGCGGCGGAGACCGCAACCACCCCCCTGAACCTCGATCAGATCATCCGTCTTCAGGCGGGCAAGACCGGAGCGTTGTTCGAATGGTCGGCACAGGCAGGGGCCGTGATTGCAGGGGCCGACCCTGCCCCCCTCAGACAGTATGCCACAGCGCTTGGCCTCGCTTTTCAGGTGGCGGACGATATTCTGGATGTGACAGGAGATGCGGCCAAGGCAGGCAAGCGGCTGGGCAAGGATGCAGATGCGGGCAAGGCCACGTTCGTCTCTCTTCTGGGGTTGGAAGGGGCAACCCAGCGTGCCGCCGACCTTGTAGCCGAGGCAGAAGCCGCACTTGCCCCCTATGGCGACAGCGCGCGAACGCTGATAGAGGCCGCCCGCTTTGTGATCGCCCGCGAAAGCTGACCCTGACCACCCAAGCGGCGTTTCCTGACGCCGCACCCCGAAGTTTTGGACCAAAGACGAACCCCAAAGGGGTGCACCCTAAGACAGACCCCGGAGGGGCCAATGACCGACCGACCGAAAACACCGCTGCTGGATCGTGTGACCCTCCCTTCTGACATGAAGGGCCTCACGGACCGGGAGCTGCGACAACTGGCTGATGAGCTGCGCCGCGAGACGATCTCTGCGGTGTCGGTGACGGGCGGGCATTTGGGTGC
>JAQWYA010000068.1 GCA_029254215.1 Pseudorhodobacter sp.
GCGCTGTCCTTCGGGCTGGAGGCGCTCAAGCTGTTGCCCCGGTCCAAGATTTCGGTGTCGGCGGATCTGGTGACGGTCACGGCGATTTCCACCAGCCCCGAGGAAAAGCGCAAGCTGGAAAGCGATCTGGCCCGCAAGGTGCCGAAGGGGCTGACCGCGAAGATTGATATCTCTGCCCCCCGCCCCGTGCTGACGCCCTTCACCTTGCGCTTTGTGCGCGATGACCGGGGCGCGCGGTTTGACGCCTGTTCCGCCGATAGTGACCGCGCGCGAGATCGGATCTTGCAGGCAGGCAGCCTTGCCGGTGTGACGGGCAAGACGCCCTGCACCATCGGGCTGGGCGTGCCAACCCCGCGTTGGGCCGAGGCCGCCGAGGCCGGGATCAAGGCGGTCATGGCGCTGGGAACCGGGACGATCACCTTCTCGGACGCGGATGTGTCCTTGCTGGCGGGGGTGAACACCACGCAAGCGGTGTTTGACCGCGTGGTGGGCGATTTGCAGGCGCAGCTTCCGCCGGTCTTCTCTTTGGCCGCGACCCTGCCGCCCAAGGAAACCGCCACGTCGCAAGGCCCGGTGGAGTTCACCGCCAAGCTGGATCAGACCGGGCAGGTCGAATTGCGCGGGCGCTTGTCGGATGCGTTGCAGCGCGATGCCGTTGACAGCTTTGCGCGCGCGCATTTCGGGGTGGACCGTGTCTATACCGCGACCCGGCAAGAAGAAGCCGGGCTGCCCGAGGGCTGGCCGATCCGGGTTCTGGCCGGGATCGAGGCGCTGAGCGTGCTGCATCACGGCGCGTTGACGGTGCAGGCCGATCTGGTGGAGGTGACGGGCGTCACTGGAACGCCCGATGGCCGCGCGCGGGTGGCGCAGATCCTGTCGGGCAAGCTGGGACAGGGCGAAACCTTCAAGATCGACGTCAGCTATGATGAGCAGTTCGACCCGCAGGCCGCCCTGCCGACGCCTGAAGAATGTGCCGCCGATCTGAACGCGATTCTGACCCGCAAGAAGATCACCTTCGCCCCCGGCTCGGCCGAAATTGATGCCGATGCGCGGGGCGTTCTGGATGCGCTGGCCGAAGTGCTGACCGAATGCCCGCCGCTGGAAATGGAAATCGCTGGACACACCGACAGCCAAGGCTCGGAAGGCGGCAACCGTGCGCTGAGCCAGGCCCGCGCCGAAGCCGTGCTGACCGCCTTGCAAGGCCGGCGCATCCCGGTCGAGATTTTTGTCGCCAAGGGCTATGGCGAGGATCAGCCGATCGCGGATAACGGCACCGAAGAAGGGCGCGAGGCCAACCGCCGGATCGAGTTCAAGCTGCTGAGCAAGCCTGCGCCGGTGGCAGCACCCTCGCCCGTGGCGGCGGCAGTTGCAGCAGTCGCCGCGACACGGGAAACACCTGCCCCACAGGGGGGCGCCGCGGGTGTGGCGGCGGAAGGCGCAGCGCCGCAGCAAGTCGCCGCCGCTGTGGTCGACCCGATGCAAGGTTCCATCGTGCGGAGCGTGACAATCCCCGAAGCGGCCTTTGAAGAGGTTGTGGAAGAGAGTGCCGAAGCCCTCGGAGAAGAGATTGCCGAGGCGGTGGGCATGGAGGCCCCCGATGAGGCCACCCCTGAAGCCGCCCCGGACGAAGCCGCACAGAATGCCCCAGAGCCTGAGGCCGGGGCTGAGGCTGAGGCTGAGGCGGACGAAGCGACCGAAAGCCTGAAATTCGAGGCCAGCGAAGAAACCTATCCAAGACCCCCGCGCCGCCCCTGACCGGCTTGTTCCCGGCCACGCCTCTGTGTAGAAGTCAAAACCATGAACCGCACCGAATTCATCATCGCAACAACGATCATTCTGTTTGTCGCCTTCATGTTGGGCTGGTTCACGCATTGGCTTTTGCATCGCTTCACCCGCGTCGTGGGCGGCGATGTGACGGAGGTAGATAACCTTGCCCAATCGCTGCACGAGGCCGAAGAGATGCGCGATCAGGCGATCTTGTATCTGGAACAGCGCGAAGCAGAGCTGACCAACCAGATCACCCAATCGGAGGCAGAGCTGCGCGCCGCCATGGAGGGCCTGCGCGAGGCCCGCCACGAGGCCGAGGAAATGCGCGCTTATATCGAGCGAATCCACGCTTCGGCCTGACGGAACCTCTTGCTTTTGCCGCGTCTTTTTCGCTAGCCTTGAACAGGTTTTAACTGTTCAGGACGCTTATAATGATTTATCTTTCTCGTATTATGGCCACTGCCAGCCTTGTCGCCCTTTGTGCGGGCGGCGCGCAGGCGGATCAGATTTCTGACACGATCCAATCTGCGCTGGATGCTTATAACGCTGGCGATATTCAATATGCGGCCAAAGAACTGGCCTTCGCGCAGCAGCAGATTCAATCGCTGAAAGCGGACGGGTTGTCGGCCTTCCTGCCCGAAGCGCCCGAAGGGTTTACCCGCACCGTCAACACCGAGATGAACGCAGCGCTTGGCATGATGGGCGGCGGCACCGGGGCGGAGGCGCGCTATGAAGGGGCCTCGGAAAGCTTCACGCTGACGCTGACGGCGGATAGCCCCCTTGTCGCCCAGATGAGCGCGATGCTGGGCAATGCGATGGTGATGGCGCAGATGGGCGGCAAGATCGTGCGCGTGGGGCGGCTGAAATTCCTCGATCAGGACGGGTCCATGATGGGATTGGTCGGCAACCGGGTGCTGGTGCAGATCACCGGGGCCAGCAATGAGGTGATGCTGCCCCTGCTGGAGCAGATCGACTTTGCCGCCCTTGAAGGGTTCGGCAACTAAGCACCGCGCCAAAAGCGAAGAAACCGGCTGCCCAGTAGGGACGCGCTTTTAGGATGCGCTGTCAGGAAGCGGGGCAGCCGATGATTTCCACCGCGCGGTGTTTGCCCAGAACGGTCACGGTAATGCCTGCCCGTTGCAGCATCATGCCGCCGCCGCTGGGGCCGATCATCTCGGCCGTGGCGGTCAGCCAGTCGCCGTCGCGGCTGACTTCTGCCTCTGACACCCAAGCATCGCTGACGCCGGGTTCAAACACCACGGTTTCCGCGCCCCCGGTTGAGGGAAGGCGCAGCCGCGCGGTGATCAACAGCCCCTTGCCCTTTGGCACGATGTCGCAGGCGATGGCCGAAAGCCCCGCCTCCTTGGCGGTCGAGGGGCGCTGGCGCAGGGCGGCCCGAATGGCGGTATCGCCCTCCCCCGGCATGGGCAGCAGCGTGTCAAAGCGGAAAGAGGCCGGGATGCAGATGTCGGAGCAGACCCCCAGATCGACCTCGGCCCGCAGGCGGATCGGTTTGGAGGGATCTTGAGGGGTGACCTCCATCGGCAGCACAAAGAGGTTCTTGTAGCCGATCGTGGTCAGCCCGCCGACATCATAGACATGCGGGCGCGGCCAGTGAAAGGCCACGGATTTGACGTTCTCGGAGCCGGACCAGTCAAAGCTGGGGGGGATCCCGTTATCACCGGGGGCGCGCCAATAGGTTTTCCAGCCCTCGGCCAGATCCAGTTGCACGGCGGCCATCTGGTTGCCGCTTTCCATGCGCCATCCGGTACGCAGCCCCGCCTCGAACGCCTCCTCGGCGGACTGGGCGGCGGGGGCAAGGCCCAGAAGGGCGGCGATCACGGCAAGGGGGCGTAGGGCGTTGTTCATGATCCTTGCTTAATCGGTCGCCTTGCGCCTGCACAATCACAAAGCGGCGAGAGCGGTGTTACATCCCGGCCCTGTGATGGGCCAGACACCGCCCATCCGGGGGAAAGGGCTTGAGGCTGGCCGCGGCGCGCCCCATTCTAAGGCAGGACGGAGCCCATTCTAACGCAGAACCAAAGGGGAGAGCGCCGTGGATCTGACAGGCAAATTGCTGATCGCCATGCCGGGGATGCAGGACCCGCGCTTTGAAGGCTCGGTGATTCTGCTTTGCGCCCATTCGGATGAGGGCGCGATGGGGTTGATCGTGAACAAACCCAAGCCAGAGCTGAAATTTGAAGCGCTTCTGTCGCAATTGGACATCCCGCATGCGCCGGGCAGCCGGGACATTCATGTCCATTTCGGGGGGCCGGTGGAACGCGGGCGCGGCTTTGTGCTGCATTCCTCGGATTATGCGGCGGATGGGGTGACGATGCCGATCGCTGACCGCTATGGCATGACCGCAACGCAGGATGTGCTGAGCGCGCTTGGCCGGGGTGAAGGGCCGCAAAAGGCGCTGTTGGCCCTGGGCTATTCCGGCTGGGGGGCGGGGCAGTTGGAGGCGGAGATCTTGCGCAATGACTGGCTGACGGCGGATGCCTCGGACGATCTGATTTTTGCGACGGAGGATCCGTCAAAATGGGGGGCGGCGCTGCGCGCGATGGGCGTCGATCCGATGGGGCTTTCGGCGCAATCCGGGCGGGCCTGAGCCAAGCGGTGCGCGGTGCCTTGCGGGGCGGGGTCAGGACAGGATCATGGCCCGATAGTGAAACACTGGATCGCGCGGGCTTGCAGACGGCGGCAGGCAAGGTCGGCCTGTTCGCGGGTCAGGCCCATGAAATTCGCGTCATAACCGCCGCCCTGCGCCACGACTTTGCGGAGCCCGTCTTGCAGGGTCACGGTTTCGGTCAGCGCGGTTTTCATCAGCACCCGTTCGGCCACGGACCGGTTGGGAAAGCGGCCCAGATTAACCCCCCAATGCCGTCCGCCCGAGGTGGACATCCGGGTCACGACCTCGGTCGCGGCGCGGGTTCCGGGGCGCAGGGTCTTGGCGCCGGGCGGCGCTGCGGGGGTGGGGGCTGCACGGGCGGCCACCTCGATCTGGTCTTCTGTGGCGGGCGCGATCAGGCCAGCGGGGCGCGGCGCGGGGCGGGCGTCAATGCTAAGCGCCACGACAGTCGCCTCATTTGGAACGGCTGGGGTAACGGCTGGCGGAGAGACGTTGGCGGCCACGGCAATCGCCCCTTCGATACTGTCTTGCATCGCCAAAACCGCCTCGGCGGTGGCCTCCAGCTGCGCAGGATCGACCGCGCCGGGACGCGCCCTTGGCCGGGGAGAGGTTTGCAGCACCGTCACCAGACGGATCGTCTTACCAGCGCTGCGCCCATCGGCGACCAAGGCCCCTGCCCCCAGATCGGCCGGTTCGGGCTTGCGGATCTTTGCATTGGCGGGCGCGTTGCCAAAACCGATGTCCATCAGCTCTGCCATCTTGGCATTGCGATGCGCTGTGGATTTGCCGCCAAAAACCGTGGCGATGATGCGCTTTGATCCGCGCTCTGCCGAGGCCGTCAGGTTGAAGCCCGCAGCCGAGGTATAGCCCGTCTTGATCCCGTCCGCGCCCCTGTAGGCGTCCAGAAAGCGGCGGTTGGTATTGCGCACATTGGCCATGCCCGCATCGGTCGTGCGGCGCGAGAAGATATTGTAATATTGCGGAAAATCGTAAAAGAGCCGGCGGCCCAGATGGTTCATGTCAGCGGCGGTGGAAAGATGCCCCGCCTCGGTCAGGCCATTGGCATTCTTGAAGGTGGAATTCTTCATGCCAATGGCCTTGGCGGTTCTGGTCATCCGCGCGGCAAAGGCCGATTCAGACCCCGACAGCGCATCCCCGATGGCACTGGCCGCATCATTGGCCGATTTCACCGCCGCCGCCCGGATCAGATAGCGCAGGGCGATCTTTTGCCCGGCCTTCAACCCCAGCCTTGAGGGCGGTTTGGAGGCCGCGTTCTTGGACACAGTCACCACGGTATCGAGCGAAATCTCGCCGCGTTTGATGGCGTCGAAAGCTATGTAAAGCGTCAGCATTTTGGTCAGGGAGGCCGGGTGCAGCCGGGCCGTGGCGTTCTGCGAATAGAGAACCTCCCCCGTTCGCGCATCCATGACGACGGCTGCATAAGGAGCCGCGCGCCCGGACGTGACCGAAAGCAGCGCAATAAGCGTTATCAGCCCCAAAAACAGAAAAATGCGGGCAAAAAGCCCCTGAAGCGATGACACGTCGCCGGTTCCTTGTTCCTGCCTCATGGATGCCCCGATTATTTTTATGGGGCTATTCTGCTGAGGCGAAAGGTAGCACGACCAAAGCCATCCGAAAACCAAAAAATTCAATAACTTTGGAGGTATAGCGGAACGAAAGTAGCACGCGGCGCAGATGTTGCGGGGTTGCGCCTGACGGACGCTAGGTGTTGCGGGGCATCTGATTTTCGGGTGAGCGCAACTGGTGCAGCAAATCTGTCAGCCCGCCCAGATCGGCCAGTTCGTGATAGCGCGGATGGCCTTGCGGGGCCTCGGCCTGCTCCAACGCCCAGATCAGCCCATGCGGCACATAGACCCCGACCCCGCCCGCCGCGATCACCGGCAAAACATCGGATTTCAGGGAATTGCCAATCATCATCGCCTCTTCAGGCGCGCGGCCATGGCGCTGGAAGATGCCGCGATAGACCGGCGGCGTCTTGTCAGACACGATCTCAACCCCGTCAAAGAGATCCCCCAGACCCGATTGCGCGAGCTTGCGCTCCTGATCCAGCAGGTCGCCCTTGGTGATCAAGAGGACATGATGATCGGCGGCCACCGCCTCCACCGCTTCGCGGGCATGGGGCAGAAGTTCGATCGGATGCTCCAGCATCTCGCGGCCCGCCTGCATGATTTCGGCCAAGACACTGGCCGAGACGCGCTGATCCGTCACCTCGATCGCGGTTTCGATCATCGACAGGACAAAGCCTTTCACGCCAAAGCCGTAATGGCCCAGATTGCGCCGTTCTGCGGCCAAAAGCCGGTCATGCAGGTGATCGGCCTCGGCATAATCGGCGAGCAGACTGGTAAAGCGATCCTGCGTCAGGCGAAAGAACGCCTCGTTCTGCCAAAGCGTGTCATCCGCATCAAAGCCGATTGTCGTAATTCTGGGTGGCATATTGGTTTTCTCCGGGTCGGGCGGCGCAAACCGCGCGGGGATTTTACCGCCGTTGTTAGCGCGATAGCCGGGCAAAGTCTGCGCCCCCCTTTTCCAAAGTTGAAAAAAGTCTATATTGCGCGGCAGCGTTGCGCATCCGAATCCCTTAACCGACGGAGCTTTGGCCCTTGACCTTTTTGCCCCTCATGATGTCCGACAAGCCGGATGGGACCGAGGGCGATGCCTCCATCCTGACGAAGACAAAGACCAAGACGCAACGCCCTCCGCTGTACAAAGTGATGCTGTTGAACGACGATTACACGCCGATGGAATTCGTCGTGCATGTGCTGGAGCGGTTCTTTGGCCTGAACCATGCGCAAGCCTTTGAAATCATGCTGACCGTGCATAAGAAGGGCTTGGCGGTTGTTGGCGTGTTTTCGTTTGAAGTGGCGGAAACCAAGGTGGCGCAGGTGATGGATTTTGCCCGCAGGCATCAACATCCGTTGCAATGCACCATGGAAAAAGAGTAGGCCGCTGATCCTGAGACTGCGCCGCGTTTGCGCGCGCAGCTTGCCCGGTAGAAGGAACCAGACTGCCTCGCGCAGCCGCCCATGCGATCATCCCGCCTCCCCTTCGCGCTCGAAAACGGCGCAATCTCTGTGCCGGCCCAAGGCAAGATTCTTGTTCTGGCCCCCCGTGAGGAAGACGATCTGTCGGCGCTGCCGAAAGCGCGGTTGACGGTCGTGCAGGGGTTCCGCCCCGATTACGATGCCTTTGTGGCGCGCGGATACGAGGTTCTGGCCGATTTGCCGCAGGATGCGCCGGGCAGCTATGCCGCAGCGCTGGTCTGCCTGCCCCGCGCCAAGGCGCAGGCGCGCGGGCTTTTGGCCGCCGCCGCCCGTCTGGTGGCCGAGGATGGGCTTATCCTTGTCGATGGGCAAAAGACCAATGGGATCGATTCCGTGCTGCGCGATCTGCGCCAACGCCTGACGGTGCAGGACCCCGTCTCCAAGGCGCATGGCAAGCTGTTTGCCTTTCGCGCCGGGCAAGACAGCCTGCATGACTGGACCGCGCGCCCCCTGACGCTGGAGGGCGGGTTTCAGACCGTACCGGGGATCTTTTCCGCCGATGGGCCGGACCGGGGGTCGGCCTTGCTGGCGGCCGCGCTGCCGCAAAAGCTGTCGGGGGTCGTGGTCGATCTGGGCGCGGGCTGGGGCTATCTTTCTGCCGCAGCGCTTGAGCGCCCCGCGATCCGCAGCCTGCATCTGGTCGAGGCCGATGCCGCGGCACTGGCCTGCGCGCGGCGGAACGTGACCGACCCGCGGGCGCAATTTCATTGGGCGGATGCGACCAGCTTTCGCCCCGACCGCCCCGTGGATGCGGTGATCTGCAACCCGCCGTTTCACACCAGCCGCACCGCCGATCCGCAGCTTGGCGTGGCCTTTTTGGCCGCCGCCGCGCGGATGTTGTCCCCTCAGGGGACGCTTTGGATGGTTGCAAACCGCCATCTGCCTTATGATCGCCCGCTCGCTGCCCTGTTCAAGGAGTGCGAGGATATTGGGACGGACGCCAGTTTTCGGGTGATCCGCGCCTCCAAACCGGTGCGCGCACCCCGCTGAGGCTTTGCCCGCCGCACCCCCTCGCCCCCCAAAGAAGGAGACAACAGCATGTCCTTTTCCCTTTCCGGCAAGACCGCGATTGTCACAGGCTCTGCCGCCGGTATCGGCCTTGGGATTGCCCGGCATTTTCTGGCCAAAGGCGCGAATGTCATGTTCGCCGATATGGACGAGGACCGGCTGGACAATGAATGCGGGGCGGAGGCCAAGGCCGAAGGGCCCTTGCGCTTTTTCGGGGGCGACCTGCGCGAGAAACTGACGATTGCCAATCTGCTGTCGGCCACCATTGATGCTTTTGACCGGGTCGATATTCTGGTGAATGCCTCGCGTCTGGTAAGAACCTCGGAGCCACTGAACGCGGAAGAAGATAACGTCGAATTGCTGTGGCAGCAGAACGTGCTGACGAGCCTGCGGCTGTCACAGATGACGGCGCGGCGGATGATCCTTCAGGCCGAGAAATCCGGCTCTCAGGATGGGTGCATCGGGTCGATCATCAATGTGTCCTCGATTGCGGCGGTGCGCACCATGCCGAACCTTCTGGGCTATTCGATGTCTTGTGCTGCGGTGGAGCAGATGACCCGGTCGATGGCGGTGGCGCTTGCGCCCAAGCGGATCCGGGTGAACGCCGTGTCCTTCGCCTCGGTCATGAGCGCGAGCCTGCAATCCACGCTGAAAGATCACCCGGAATACCGCGAAATCATCAATAAATCGACGCCGATGGGCCGGATTGCCCCGGCGGATGAACTGGCCGAAACGGTGCAATTCCTTGCCTCGGATGCCGCAAGCTTCATGACGGGGCAGATCGTGTCGATTGATGGCGGGCGCAGCCTGATTGATCCGGCAGCCGCCGCCGCGCATTAAGCCGCTTTATTCGGGATGCGTGGCCTTGCATTGCGCGATGGCGGGGCTGGCCGTGCGCGCCAGTTCGGCCCGCTTTTGCTGCATCCCGGCCAGCTTTTCCCGCTCTGCCGTCAGATTGATCGCTTTGGGGCGTTCCACCGTATAGCGGTAATCCTTGAAGCACCATTCCGCGCGCCGCGCCGGGTGATCCCTGGTGGCCGGATGGCCCGGCTGGCAGATCGTCCAGCGGCTGGAGGTGCGGGTGACCTCTTCAATCGCGAAGCCACGGGCGATATTGGCCTCCGTCTCGCCGATCAGGCGGTCGAGAATGCGCAGGTCTCGGGTGGCGGTGTTGATGCAGCGTTCCTGTGGGGTGCCGCAGGCGATCAGCAAAAGGCAGCCGCCCATCATCCAGAAAGATCGGTTCAGACCAAATCCCATCCCAATTCCCTTTCCAAAACAGGCCGCAGTGCTGACGGGGTCAGCCTGCGTCCGCCCTGCGCGCCAGCCGATAGCTGCCCTCTGGCAGATCCAGCGCCGCGATCAAATCTTGCACCTGCACCATCGACAAGGCGATCCGCACCGGCTCTCCGCTTAGCGGGTCGAGCTGTTCCAGCGTGACGCAGTCTTCAAAGGCCGTAATCGTCACATCCTCGGTCAAAGCCGGGCCACCCTCGTCAATGAGGGTAATGACGGTCGCATCAAAATCATGTTCGATCGTAAACATGGTGACAGGCTACCTCAGCCCAAAGGGTTGAACAAGCCTGTGTGAGCAGGGCTTCCCCGCCGGGGGCAACCTGCTATTTAAGCGGGGATGGGCGTGAAAGGGGACAGGATGCGGTGGCTGGCGGCTTTGATGATGACGGCGCTTTTGGCGGGCTGCGTGACGCCGGTGGCGCAACCGCCCCAAAGCGCGCCGCTGGCGACCGAGGCGGCCTATCTGCCGCCCCGAGAGGCCGCGCGCAATTTCATCACCGCCGTGGCCGCGATGGAGCCGGTGGTCGAACGCGCCTGCCGCGCCCGCATTCCCAACAACCGCTGCGACTTTCAGATCGTGGTGGATGATCGACGCGACCAACCGGCCAATGCCTTTCAGACCATCGACAAGCAGGGCCGCCCCATCCTTGGCTTCACGCTGGCGCTGATCGCGGATGCGCGCAACGTCGATGAGATCGCCTTTGTCATGGGCCATGAGGCCGCGCATCACATCCTTGGCCATATCCCGCAGCAACAGCAATCGGCCACCCAAGGCGCGCTGATTGCGGGCATTCTGGTAGCGGCGGGGGGCGGCGGCAGTGATGCTATTGAGAATGCGCAGAAAATCGGGGCAAGCCTTGGCGCGCGGCGCTTTTCCAAGGGGTTTGAGCTGGAGGCGGACGCGCTTGGCACGGAATTGACCGAAGCGGCGGGGTTTGACGCGCTGCGGGGCGCGAATTTCTTTAGCCGCATCCCGGACCCCGGCGATCAGTTTCTGGGCACGCATCCGCCCAATGCGGCCCGGATAGACACCGTCCAGCAGGTCGTTAGCCGCCTGCGCTAGGGTACGGCGCGCGGCGCGGGGCTTGCCCCCTTGTGCTTCAGGGCGCAGTCTGGCGCTTGGTGCAACGGGTCGGGACGGCGGAACATGATCTCCAGATGGCAATGGTTGCTGAAGCATTTCTTTGAACGGCTTTGGGTGATTGCGCTGCTTTATGCCCTGCTGGCGGTGGCGACGATTGGCCTGTCCAGCCTGCTTGGCCCGCTGTTGCCGGATGGGTTGGGAGTGAAACTGGGGGCCGGAGCGCTGGAGACAGTGCTGACCATCCTTGCCAGTTCGCTGTTGTCGGTCGTCACCTTCTCGCTTGGGATCATGGTATCGGCCTTTTCGGGGGCGGCTGGCGCCGTGACCCCCCGCGCCACCAGCCTTTTGAAGGCGGACCGCACCACGCAGCGGGTGCTTTCGGTGTTTCTGGGGTCTTTCCTGTTCAGCCTGATCGGGATCATCACCCTGACCGCCGGACTTTACGATGATGAGGAACGGCTGATCCTTTTTGCCGTGACGCTGCTGGTGGTCTTGCTGGTCGTGATCGCGATCTTCCGCTGGATTGCGCATCTGAGCGTCTTTGGCCTGATGTCGGATTCCATCTCCAAGGTGGAGGCCGCCGTGCGCGAGGCCCTGAAAGCTCGGATGGAGGCCCCGTTTCTGGGCGGGCATGGCCATGACGGGCCGCCACCATCGGGCGCGGCGGCGGTCTTGTCGCCAAACATTGGCTATGTCTGCCATATCGATATGGAGGCGCTTCAGACCACCGCCAAGGCAAACGGCCTGCGCCTTTATGTGGCCGCCCTGCCCGGCAGTTTCGTGCATCCCGGCGCGCCCTTGGTCTGGGTCGATGGCAAGGCGGGGGACTGCGCCGAGGCGCTGGCCGCCGCTTTCACCATCGAGACCGCCCGCAACTTCGATCAGGACCCGCGCTTTGGACTGTCGGTGCTGACCGAGATCGCCGAGCGCGCGCTGTCGCCTGCGGTGAACGACCCCGGCACGGCGATTGATGTGCTGGGCCGCGCGGTGCGTCTTTTGGCGCTGTGGCAGGAACCGCGCGAGGCGGTGCTGCAATTCCCGCTGGTCTGGGTGCCTCCCCTGCGGCTCGCGGATATGATGGGCGATGTCTTTCCGGCGATTGCCCGCGACGGGGCGGGGGTTTACTCGGTCCAGATGCGGTTGCAGAAATCACTGCTGGCGCTGGCGCGGATCTCTGCGCCGGTGTTTGCCGCCGAGGCCCGGCACCATTCGGAACAGGCGCTGGCCCGCGCGGCCCCGCATATGCTGCCGCAGGAGGCCGAAAGCCTGCACGATGTCGCCTCCCAGATCGCAAGCCTTCCCGCAGGCCCGTTGCGCCAACCGATGTAGCGGGCTGTGCCACGGTTGATCTGAATCAAGGCGCAAGGGCCTTGCCTGAGCGAGGCTGAGGCCAGTGATCCTTTTGGGAGTAGACGATGATTGGTTATGTAGAATCCCCGACCGCCTGGCCCTTCACGCGGGGCATGGCCCGGCTTGCCGGGGTTGATTTGCCGAGCGCCGTGCTGGATGGCTGGCTTAGCCGGTCTGAACTGGCCAGCATCGTCAGCCAATGTCAGGAGGGCGGCTGCAAGGAGGCCTGCCTTGGTTGGCTTGGCAAAGGCGCTGGCCCCACGCAGCCCCCGGCCTTTTGCGCGATCCGCGCCGAGATTGCGGCTCTGGCGCCCGAGGGCGGCGCGCAGTAACCTGCGCCCTTATCGGGCGAAAAGGGGCTGTCAGACGTGAACCAGATCCTGAATGTGCTGCGGGATCGCGGCTCTCGTTATGCTGTTTCGGGGGGAGGCGTGGCGGATGAGGCTGCGGTCACCGCCCTTTTGGCCGAGGTCAAGCGCAACAAGAAATTCGCCAAGGCCACGCATAACACCTGGGCGGTTTTGTTTTCGGATGGCACGCCTCTGAAGAACGATGATGGCGAGGCGGGGGCGGCCATGGCCATTTTGCGGATGCTGGAACGGGACGGGATCACCGACCATGTGGTGATCGTCACCCGCTGGTTCGGCGGCGTGCATCTGGGGGGCGACCGTTTTCGCCATGTCACGACCTGCGTGCGGGAATATCTGGACCAGTTCTGCAAGGCTGACTAACCTCTCCCCTCAAGGGATCACGGGGGGAGTGGTTATGGCCAATGCCATGCAGCAGGAAATGCAGCGATTTTGGAACACCGTGCGCTGGTCTTGGGCAGGATGGTGCGCGGCTTGGGCCAGTGAAAAGACGCTGCGCCAATGGACGCTGGCCAATGCGCTGTCGGCGGCACTTGCCTTCTCGTTGGATCTGACGGGGGCGGAAAGGGCAGTCCTGATTGGGTTCGGGGTGCTTATTCTGGCAGCGGAACTGCTGAACACCGCGATTGAGGAGGTGGTGGATTACATCTCCACCGCGCAAAACGCCCATGCGCGCAAAGCAAAGGATTGCGGCAGCGCGGGTGTGGCCCTTGCGGCGATCGCGGCGGGGCTGGCCTGGCTGGTGATCCTGCTGTCCTAGCCCTTCTTGCCGATCTTCGGTTCGGTCCCGGCGCGCAGGCGGGCGATGTTTTCGCGGTGCCGCCAATAGACCAGCAACGTCATGATCATGCCGACGAAAATCATATGGCTTTGGCCAAAGAGAACCATCCAGAAGGTCGATGAGGCCGCCGCCACCAGTGCTGCCAGCGACGAGATCCGCCCCAAGGCCGCCGCAACCAGCCAGCTTGCGCAGGCCGCAAGACCCACAGGCCAAGACAGGGCCAGCAGCGTGCCCAGAAAGGTCGCAACCCCCTTGCCGCCCTTGAACCCCAGCCAAACCGGATAGAGATGGCCCAGAAAGGCCATCAGCCCGGCAATCTGCGCCGCATCCCCCCCGACCAGCGCCCGCGCGATCAAGACGGCGATCCCGCCCTTGCCCGCATCCAGGATCAGCGTCGCGGCGGCGGCGGGTTTGTTTCCGGTGCGCAAGACATTCGTCGCGCCGATATTGCCCGATCCGATCTTGCGCAGATCGCCAAGGCCCAGCGCCCGCGTGATCACGATCCCGAAGGGCACCGACCCCAAGAGATAGCCAAACACCGCCACAAGGATCAGGATCAGCGGGTCCGAGGTCATCGCAGGCATGGTGTCATTCCTTGTTCAAGGCAAAAACCTGACGGCCGCCAACGAAGGTCGCCAGAACGCGCCCCTCCATCCGCTGCCCGTCAAAGGGTGTGTTCTTGGATTTCGACTTCAGCGTCCAGCGATCCAACAGGAAAGGCGCGTCTGGGTCAAACAGAACCAGATCGGCGGGCGCGCCCACGGCCATGCGCCCCTGCGGCAGGCCCAGCCGTTTGGCGGGGTTCAGCGCCATCGCGCGAAACAACGCGGGCAAGCTGAGCGCGCCGGAGTGATAAAGCCGCATGGCTGCGGGAAGGAAGGTTTCCAGCGCCACGGCCCCGGCAGCGGCTTCTTCATAGGGCAGACGTTTGCTTTCCTCATCCTGCGGCGTGTGCATCGAACAAAGGATGTCGATCAGGCCTGAGGCCACGGCCTCGACCACCGCCACGCGGTCGTCTTCGGCGCGCAGGGGCGGCGAGAGTTTGAAGAAGCTGCGGTAATCGCCCACGTCCAGCTCGTTCAGCGTCAGATGGTGGATGGAGACCCCGGCGGTGACGTCCAGCCCGTTCTTCTTGGCCCGCTCCAGCGCGGGCAAAGACCGCGCGCAGGTGATCTGATCGGCGTGATAGCGCGCGCCGGTCATCTCGATCAGGCCCAGATCGCGGTCAAGCCCGATCCGTTCGGCCATCGGATGCACACCCGGCAAGCCCAGAAGCGAGGCGAATTTGCCCGAGGTAACCGCCGCCCCCTTGGACAGGCCCGGATCTTGCGGATGCCCCACGACCAGCGCGCCAAGGCTGCGCGCATAGGTCAGGGCGCGCGACAGAACCTTTGTATCGGTGACCACCCGGTCCCCATCGGAAAAGGCCAGCGCACCCGCATCCAGCAGAAAGCTGATCTCGGTCATCTCGCGGCCCTCGCGGCCTTTGGTCAGGGCGGCCATGTGATGGATGCGCACCGAGGCCTCGGCCGCGCGGCGGGTCACGAATTCCAGCGTTTCGGGCGTGTCGATGGCGGGCAGCGTATCGGGGCGCGCGATCACGGTGGTTACCCCGCCCGCCGCCGCCGCCTGCCCTGCAGAGCGGAAGCTTTCGCGGTGGCGTTCGCCCGGCTCTCCGATCTTCACACCCAGATCGACGATGCCGGGGGCGAGGCATTTGCCCTCGCAATCGATGATCTGCGCGCCTTTCGGGGCATTGGGCAGCCCGATGGCGGCGATCATGCCTGCGTCAATCACCAGATTGCCAAGCGTTTCCGTATCCTGCTCGGGGTCGATGATGCGGGCGTTTTGCAAGAAAAGCGTCATAGGGCACCTGCCAGTTGTCGAAGGGCCGCCCGGATGGGCAGCAGGGTCGTTTGATCGGATCGGGGGGCGGGGAGGATCAGCATCTTAAGGCTCCTGCCCCGTTTGCGCCGAGGCGGCTTGTTCCACCTTGCGCATCAGGGCAAAGACCCGGCGGGCATCGGGGATATGGCGAAAGCCGATCCGCTCCTCGCTTGTCCGGTGCCCGGCGTTGCGAAACGGCCCCGGAGAGGAGCGAGCAACCCGCCTGCGCCGATGATGCAGCCGGGTTGCAAACCAGACCGCGCCGGGCGCGCCCTTTTCCAGGGTAAGGCCGGAGTCTGCGGTAATTTCATAGCGATCAAGCCTGCGTTTGCCCCGGATATCCGTGGCGATAAAGGCCGCGCGATTGGTCAGGGTGTAATGCGTATGGCGGCGCTGATAGGCGTCCCAAAAGAGGCGGCCCACCATCATGTAAAGCCCGACCGCAACGAAAGGCAGGCCAAACAGCGGGAAGACTGTCGCGATGCCCCGGCCCACCGCATCATTCATGCCGCTGGTGATGAACATCGCCATCGAAATCCAGAAGATCGCGAAGCCGGCAAAGAAGGCGCCGAACAGGCTCGTGCCGCTGAATATCTGACCATAGTCCACGCGGGCATCGGGCTGACCCTGCCAAAGGATCTCTTCGCCCTCCTCCAGCAGACCTTCCCAGCCCGGAGGTGTCACGCCATCACCCCGGCGGCCTTTGCCCCGCGCTCGGCCCGCAGATTGCGCGCCAAGAGGTCCATACAGGCCATGCGCACGGCGACGCCCATCTCCACCTGTTCCTGAATGACGGAACGGTTGATGTCATCGGCCAGTTCGCCGTCAATTTCGACACCGCGATTCATCGGGCCGGGATGCATGACGATGGCATCGGGCTTGGCGTGCGACAGTTTTTCGGCGTCCAGCCCGTAGCGGTGGTAATATTCGCGTTCAGACGGGATGAAACCGCCATCCATCCGCTCTTTCTGAAGGCGGAGCATCATCACCACGTCAGCCCCTTCAAGGCCCGCGCGCATGTCGTCGAACACCTCGCAGCCGAACTCCCCCACGCCCGAGGGCATCAGGGTCGGAGGGGCCACAAGGCGGATCCGGTTTTCCATCTTGCCCAGCAGGATCAGGTTCGACCGCGCCACCCGGCTATGGGCGATATCGCCGCAGATCGCCACGGTCAGGCGCTGGATGCGGCCCTTGGCGCGGCGGATCGTCAGCGCGTCCAGAAGCGCCTGTGTCGGGTGTTCATGCCGCCCGTCGCCCGCGTTCAAGACCGCGCAATTCACCTTGGAGGCCAGAAGGTTCACCGCCCCCGACGCGCCATGCCGCACCACCAGCAAATCCGGGTGCATGGCGTTCAGGGTCATCGCCGTGTCGATCAGCGTCTCCCCCTTCTTGACCGAGGATTGTGCGACCGACATGTTCATCACATCCGCGCCGAGCCGCTTTCCGGCCAGCTCAAAACTCGCCTGCGTGCGGGTGGAGTTTTCAAAGAACATGTTGATCTGGGTCATCCCCGCCAGCGCATCGGTGCGCTTGACCGTGCGGCGGTTCAGATCGACGTAGCGATCCGCGAGGTCCAGCACAGAGCGGATTTCCTCGGGGGCGAGTTGTTGGATGCCCAGCAAATGGCGCGCGCGAAAGGTCATGATGGCTCCGGTCCCGGTTTCAGGGGTGTTTATGGCAAATGCACCCCGGCGCGGCAATGTTCAATCGATTTGCGGGCGAGGTGCGGTGCGGGCGCTGGTGGAGGGGGGGCGGCAAAGGCGCGCGGGGGCGTGGCCCCGAAGGCAGTTGCCGCGCCCGTCTCCTCCGCCTACCCTAAGGGCCATGGGAATCGCGACGGACAGCTTGGCGGATATGGATTGGCAGGCGGCCCTTGCGGCCTTGGCCTGGCAAGTCGATATGGGCGTGCATGAGGCGGTCTGTGACCAGCCCATCAATCGCTATGATCTGCCCGAAAGCCTTGCGCCCGCCCCGCGCGCCGCGGTCTCTGCGGCCCTCAAGGCAGGCGAGGCCGCGCCGCCCGCGATGCCGAAAGCGCTGGATATTCCGGCCATCGCCCGGATGGCGGCGGGTCGGGCCGCTGATCTGGCCAGCCTGCGCGCCGAGATGGAGGCTTTTGACCATTGCGAGTTGAAAAAGGGCGCGCGCAATCTGGTGTTTTCGGATGGCAACCCGGCGGCCCCGGTGATGATTGTCGGTGAAGCGCCGGGCCGGGACGAGGATTACGCGGGCAGGCCCTTTGTCGGGCGTGCGGGCCAGTTGCTGGACCGGATGCTGGCCGCGATTGGCCTGTCGCGCGGGGCCGAGGCCCCCGAGGCCGCCTTCTACATCACCAATGTCATGCCATGGCGCCCCCCGGCCAACCGCGATCCGACCGAGGAAGAGATCGCGATGATGCAGCCCTTCCTGCGCCGACATATCGAACTTGTGAACCCACGGATCCTGATTGCGATGGGCAATACCTCGTGCATGGCCTTGCTGGGCCAGCGCGGGATCCTGCGGCTGCGCGGAACCTGGACCGAGGCAGAGGGGCGGCCCGTGTTGCCGATGACCCACCCGGCCTATCTGCTGCGCAACCCTGCCGCCAAGAAAGACGCCTGGGCCGATCTGATCGGGATCAAGGCGCGTCTGGCCGGGGACGGGCCATGAGACCCATGTGATTGGCCCCAAAGCCCGCGACTGACCCCCGAAAGCCCTAAGCTGTGAAAGACCCAAAGCATGAGCCGTATCGACGAATCCCGTGACTTCATCGCTGTCCGCATCGCGGTTATGACCGTCTCGGACACGCGCAGCGCCGCCGAGGATAAATCGGGCGACACTTTGGTGGAGCGGTTGACGGGCGCGGGCCATCTGCTGGCGGCGCGGACCATCCTGCGCGATGAACGCCACGAGATCGCCGCGCAGTTGCGCCTGTGGTGCGCCGATCCGGGGATCGATGTGATCCTGACGACGGGCGGGACGGGGCTGACCGGGCGCGACGTGACGGTGGAAGCGCATCGCGATGTTTATGAGAAGGAAATCGAGGCGTTTGGCACTGTCTTCACCCATGTCTCCATGGCCAAGATCGGTACTTCGGCGGTTCAAAGCCGGGCCTGTGGCGGCGTGGCGCAGGGGACTTATCTGTTTGCCCTGCCGGGCAGTCCGGGTGGCTGCCGCGATGCCTGGGATGAGATCTTGCGCTGGCAACTCGATTATCGGCACCGACCCTGCAATTTTGTGGAAATCATGCCTCGGCTGGAAGAGCACAAGCGCCGCAAGTGAGCCGGTTGCGCCCTGCCCCCGAGCGTCACGCAGAAATGACTGTCGGGCAGGAGGTATTTTTGCCAAGAAGAAATGCAGGCGGGGACGCGTTGGCGGCCTGCGGGGCGGCGGCGGAATTTTTTGTCGGGGGGGCATTTACCGCGACGGAAAAGCCGCAGGGGCGCGTTAAACCGTCAAGGGCAGGTGAATACTCATCCAATCCGCTGGTTTGGACGTATCTTCACAGAAAAGGACAGAGGTAGCACGGATGCGGTTTTTCAGACGGTCGCTCTTGGGCTTGATGCTGGTTGCCTTGACCATCGGTCTTTTGGCGGCGGCGGGGCAGACGATCCGGAGCGCGATCGACACGGCCCTGTCGGATGCAAGACCGGGTGCGCCTGCGCGCGAGCGGGTCTTTACCGCCAATGTGCTGCGCGCCGAGGCCACGCAGATCACGCCGCAGATGGCGGCCTTCGGGGAAATCCGCTCTCGTCGGACGCTGGAGTTGCGGGCGCCGCGGTCGGGTACGGTGATTGAACTGGCCGAGGGATTCTCGGATGGGGCTTTCGTTACGGCGGGGCAATTGTTGCTGCGCCTTGATCCGACCGATGCGCTGGCCAATCGCGACCTTGCGCGGGCCGATCAGCAGCAGGCAGAGGCGGACCTGCGCGATGCCGAGCGGGGTTTGAGCCTTGCGCGCGATGATCTGGCCGCCGCCGAAGCGCAGGCAGGCTTGCGGGCGCAGGCGCTGGACCGGCAGAACGGGCTGATGGCACGGGGCGTTGGCTCTGCCGCGGCGGTGGAGACTGCGGCGCTGGCGGCCTCCTCGGCGGAACAGGCCGTGGTGTCGCGTCGATCGGCGCTGGCGGCGGCAGAGGCGCGGGTGGACAAGGCCCGCAACGATCTGGCGCGGCAGGCGATTTCCATGGCCGAGGCGGAGCGCGCCTTGCGCGAGACCGAGCTTTTCGCAGAGTTTGACGGCGTGTTGAACGATGTCTCAACCGTGACGGGGCGGATTTTGACCAGCAATGAGCGTTTGGGCGAATTGATTGACCCGGACGCGCTGGAGGTCGCCTTTCGCCTTTCAACCGCGCAGTTTTCAAGGCTGATCGACCGGGACGGCGCGCTATTGCCAGCGCGTCTGCGGGTGGCGCTGGAAGTATCGGGGGCCGAGTTGATGACGGAAGGGCGGCTGGAACGGGCCGGAGCCTCGGTCGGGGAAGGCCAGTCGGGGCGTCTGGTTTTTGCCAGCCTCGCGGCGGCGGGCGGCTTTCGGCCCGGCGATTTCGTGACGGTGCAGATTGACGAGCCTGCGCTGGAAAATGTCGTGGCGCTGCCCTCTTCTGCGCTGGACGGGACCAATCAGATTTTGGTTCTGGGCGAGGATGACCGGCTGGAAGTGGTTCAGGCGACCTTGTTGCGGCGGCAGGGCGATCTGGTGATTCTGGCGGGGGATGGCATTGCGGGGCGCGAAGTTGTGCGCGAACGCTCTCCGCTTTTGGGGGCGGGGATCAAGGTGAAACCCGTGCGCCCTGCCGGGCCGGGGGCAGAGGCCCCGCAAGCCCCCGAGATGATCGCCCTGACCCCGGAACGCCGCGCCAAGCTGGTGGCGATGGTGGAGGGAAACAACCGCATGCCCGCCGAAGCCAAGGCGCGGATCCTGTCACAACTCGCGAATGAAGAGGTGCCGGTGCGGGTCGTCGAACGGCTGGAAAGCCGGATGGGGGGCTGATCCATGGCAAAGACCGCGCGCAGTGAAAAGACATCGGCTGCGGGGCTTTTGTCTTATTTCGCAAGGCACAAGACGCTCGCCAATCTATTGCTGATGGTGATGGTGGTGGCGGGGATCGCGGCCTCCAGCCGGATCCGGGCGCAGTTTTTCCCCGATGTGATCATCAGCGAAGTGACGGTTTCGGTCGCCTGGTCCGGCGCGGGGGCCGAGGATGTGGACCGCGCGGTGGTTCAGGTGCTGGAGCCTGCCTTGCTGGCGGTGGATGGCGTCACGGATGCCACCTCACGCGCGACGGAAGGCAATGCGCGCATCACGCTGGAATTTGAGCCGAACGCCGATCTGGTGCAGGCCGCCGAAGATGTGCAATCGGCGGTGGATACGATCAACAACCTGCCCGAAGGCGCGGAGGAGCCCGTTGTTCAACGCGGTGCATGGCGTGACAGGGTGACCGATCTGGTCATCTCGGGGCCGGTCGGCGTGGATCAGCTTGGCCGCTTTGCCGATGAATTGACGGCACGCCTGTTCACCGAAGGCATCACCCGGACCTCGATTGTCGGGCTTGCGGACCCTGAGACGCAGATCGAGGTCCCCTCGATCAACCTGATCCGCCATGACGTGACCATGTCGGAAATCGCCACGGCGGTGGCGGCGGCGGTGCAAAGCTCGCCTGCGGGGGATGTGGCGGGGGGAGCCTCGCGCGTGCGGACCGGGACCGAGGCACGCAGTGCCGAAGAAATCTCGGCCATTGTGCTGCGTCAGCGCGCCGATGGCACCAAGCTGACCGTCGGAGATGTGGCCCGCGTGACCGAGGCCGCCGCCGACCGGGGCCGCGCGGCCTTTGTCGGGGCTGATCCGGCGCTGACCGTGCGGGTGGATCGCAATGACACCGGGGACGCGATCCGGATGCAGGCGAATGTGCAGACGGTGGTGGACAAGATGCTGCCCCTCCTGCCCCCCGG
>JAQWYA010000071.1 GCA_029254215.1 Pseudorhodobacter sp.
CGCTCAAGGGGTCGGTCTGTGCTGACCCATCGATCCGGGGGGAGACCCTTGCGCCGATCCTTGGGAAATCCGATGGCTGCGGCATTGCTGAACCTGTGCGCGTCCGTGAAATTGAGGGCGTGCGTCTTAGCGTTGCCGCGACCATGGATTGCACAACGGCAAAGGCCCTGAAATCTTGGGTTGTCAAAGGGTTGCAGCCTTCCTTCAGCCGGGATCCGGTTGTCCGGATCAAGGTTGCGGCGCATTATGCCTGCCGTCCGCGCAACGGTCGGAAGGGCGCGAAGATCAGTGAGCATGGCAAGGGCAAGGCGATTGATATTGCGGGCGTCCAACTGGCCTCGGGCAGGCTTTTGACCGTGCTGGAGGGCTATTCCTCAGGGCAGGGCGCGCCGCTGCGCGCGGCCCATAAGGCGGCCTGTGGGGTCTTCGGGACAACTTTGGGGCCGGGATCGGATGGCTTTCATGAAAACCATCTGCATTTCGACACGGCGCGGCACCGCAACGGCCCCTATTGCCGGTAACGGCCTAGCGGAGGAACGGCGCTGGCCCAAGCGGAAGCGGCCCCAGAAACATCTGGCCCTGCGCCATGGTCAAGGGCAGGGTGATCTGCGAGGGGTCCTCGGATTGCCCGGCCAGAAACGTGGCCGCCCGCGCCCAGGATGCCGCTTGATCGGCGCTCAAAGCGCCCAAAGACTGCGCCGCCGTCAGCGCGGTTTGCCAGTTTTGCAGCCGCAGGCTGAGGCTGCCTTCAACCTGTCCCGCCGCATCGGCCCGCAGGTCCCCGGTTGCGAACAGCGACACCTCCCCCCAAAGCACCTCCGCGCCGGAAATCTCCAGCCGAAGAAGATGGGGAGGTGATTGGATCGCCACCCGGTCAAGCGGGGCGGACAGATGCGCGATGGCGTTGACGGTGACGGACTGAACGCGCTCGGGCAGGGGGGTGGCCTGCGCAAGGATCGGGCTGCTGGCATCACTCACGGCGAGGCCGATTTCATAACTGTCGGGGGCCTCGGGCCGGGCGCGGGCAGCGAGGCGCAGCTCTGTCGTGCTCAGCGTCAGATCCCCCGACAGGCGCAGATCCGCGCCGATCAGAACGGTCCTTTCCAGCGGCAGGCGGGTTTCGGGGCGCATCACAAGGCTGGCCTGCAGCTTTTGCGCCTCAAGCGTCAGACTTGCGCCGGGCAGAGTGAGCGTTTGGGTTGGGGGAAAAGCCGCGATCACATGCCAGGGCTTGTAGCTGAGGCTGAGGATTTGCAGGAAGGGTGCCGTCCAGCCAAAGCCTGCGTCCCGATCTTCAAGGCGCGGGCCCTCGATGGTCAGATCGAACCGATTGGGAAACCCCTGCACCTCCAGCGTGTCATAGGTCAGGCTTCGGCCTGCGCTGGTCTGGGCTGCCAGCCATTCGCGGGCGGCCCCGTCCAAGGCGCGCGCGCCCACAAACCAATACCCGCCCCAGAGGGCCGATACGATCAGAACCACCGCTGTGAGCCACCGCATGGGACATGCCCCTCTTTTCATTTGCTTGCCGCTGGTGTCTACAGGTCCGTAACAAGGAGGGCCAGTCCATGCGCAAGCCACTTTGGGTTTTTGGCTACGGATCGCTGATCTGGCACCCGGATTTTCCGGTTGCCGAACGGCGTGTCGCCGTCTTGCACGGCTGGCACAGAAGCTTTTGCATGCGTTCGATCCATCATCGCGGATCGGTCGAAAAGCCGGGCCTTGTGCTTGCCTTGGACCGCGCGGCAGGGGCGGAATGTGCGGGCGTGGCCTTCCGGGTTGCAGAGGGGGGCGAAGACCAGACGCTGGCCGCCCTGCGAGAGCGTGAGCTGGTCTCCTCGGCCTATCTGGAGGATTGGCTGCCTGTCCGGTTTGAGGATGGCGAGGGCGTGATTGCCCTGTGCTATGTGATTGACCCCGATCACGAACAATATTGCGGCGGTCTCTCTCTGGAGGATCAGGCCGAGATTATCGCAGGGGCCGTGGGTGGGCGCGGGCCAAACCCGGAGTATCTGTTCAACACGGCTGGCCATCTGGCCGAGCTTGGCATCGGCGACGCCGATCTGGAAAAGCTGGCCGCCCGCGTGCGTGAAATTGGGGACTTCGGGTGAAAAGGCAGCGCATATCCAAAGGATTGCGGTTGGCAGGCCGCAGTCTAGCGCTTAGTCTGTCCAAGTATCGCAGAAGGGTCGCGCGCGCCGCATGAACAAGACCACCGCCGAGGCAGAACCGTCTTTCACCCAACCCTATCGTCAGATTTTTCTGATGCTGGTGGTTATTGGCCTCGTTTCTGCCGGGGGCGTGCTGGCCTGGCCCCAGCTTTCGGGCGTCTTTCTTGCCAATATCTGGCTGAACGGCTTTATCGGCTGTGTCTTCATCTTCGGTGTGCTCGCCTGTTTCTGGCAGATGCTGCAACTGAGCCAATCCATCCTGTGGATTGTCGGCTTTTCCAAACAGGCCGAAACCCAGACTTTCACCACCGCGCCCCGTTTGCTTGCCCCGCTGGCCGCTTTGCTGCGCGCACGGGGGGTGCGGATGCAGATCTCGGCCACCTCGTCGCGGTCGATCCTTGACAGTGTTGCCACCCGCATCGACGAGGCGCGCGATATCACGCGCTATCTGGTCAACCTGCTGATCTTTCTGGGCCTTTTGGGAACGTTCTACGGGCTTGCGACGACGGTTCCGGCGATTGTCGATACGATCCGCAACCTTGCGCCCCAGCAGGGCGAAAGCGGGGTGCAGGTCTTCGACAAGCTGATGGGCGGGCTTGAAGCGCAGCTGGGGGGCATGGGCACCGCGTTTTCCTCGTCCCTTCTGGGGCTTGCCGGGTCGCTTGTCGTCGGGCTTTTGGAATTGTTTGCCAGCCACGGCCAGAACCGCTTTTACCGCGAGTTGGAAGAATGGCTGTCCACCATCACGCGGTTGGGTTTTTCCACGGGTGACAGCGAAGCCGTAGCGGAGGGCGAGCATAGCGATCTGGCGGTTGTCGCCACGGTGCTGGAGCAGATGGCCACGCAAATGCAGCAGATGCAAAGCGTCTTTGCCGAAAGTTCGGCTGCGGCCACGCAAAGCAATGTTCAGATTGCGGCCCTTGCGCAGGCCGTGTCGCAATTGTCCGAACGCATGGCGGCGCAAAACACGACCCTGAGCGGTCATCTGGAAAAGCTTGCCACGTTCGCGGGCACCCAGAATGCCGTGCTGGCCGAGATTTCCATGGGGCAGAAAACCGTTCTGCCGCGTCTTGCCACCGCGCAGGAAGCCCAGCTTGCCGTGGCCTCCCAATTGGCCGAAGCGGGCGGGGCGGATGCCGAAAGCCGAATGCGCCTGCGGTCAATCGACGTGCAATTGCTTCGGATCCTTGAGGAACTTTCGGCCGGACGGCAGGAAAGCGTCACCGATCTGCGCGCTGATATTGCCACCTTGACCCAAGCGATCCGGCAGCTTTCGCGGGGGCAGAACGCGCAACCGGGCGGGCGGGGCTAGGCCATGGCTCTGTCCCGGCGCGGATCGCAACGCATGTCAGGGCCGATCTGGCCGGGCTTTGTGGATGCGATGACGGCGCTTTTGCTGGTGCTGATGTTCGTGCTGTCGATCTTCATGATTGTGCAATCCGTTCTGCGAGAGACGATCGACACCCAAGATACCGAACTCGATGCGCTGGCCGAACAGGTCGCCGGACTGGCCGATGCCTTGGGGGTGGAGCGAAATCGCGCCGCCGCCTTGGAAACCGAAGTCGGACGGCTGGGCGCAAACCTGACAGCCGCCGAGGCAGAGGGCGAAGCGCAGGCGGCGCTGATCGCCTCTTTGACCGGGCAGTTGCAGGCGCGAACCGCCGAGCTGGACGCGGCCTCTGCCCGTATCACCAGTTTTGAGGCGCAGGTGGTGGCGCTTTTGGCCTCTCGGGATACGGCGCTTGCGGAACGCGACAGCGCGCGCGGCGAAAGGGATACTGCCCTTGCCGAACGCGATGCCGTTACGGCCGAGCGTGATACCGTCACCGCCGAACGCGACTCTGCCAGAACAGAGGCGAGCGGCCTGACAGCACGGGTTGCTGATCTTGAAGCCGCTCAGTCCCGCCTGATAACCGAGCAAGAGGCGTTGAACCTCGCGCTGGCCCGCGCCCGCGACGAGGTGGATGCACAGGCAGAGGCCGCACGTCTTGCCGCCGCGCGCCGCGAAGCGCTGGAGGCCATGATCGCGCAACTTCGCGCCGATATGGCGCAGGGGCAGGCCTCGCTTTCTCAGGCGCTGGCGCAGCTTGCGGAAACCGAAGCGGGTCTGGGCGCGCGTCAGTCGGAACTGGAGGCCGCCAAGGCCGAGATTGCCGCGCTGAAATCGGATCTGATCGCGGCAGAAGCCCTTGGTCGGGACGCGGAGGCCCTGCGGGCGCGAACCGCCGAGCTTGAAGCCAGCCTGACGGACGCTGAAAGGGAACGGCTGGCGGAATTGGCGCGTGCCGAGGCGCAGCGCGCGCGCTTGGCCGCATTGGAAACCAGCCTCACCGAGGCGGAGCGGGCGCGTCTGGCAGAACTCGCCGCAGCCGAGGCATTGCGGGCAAGGCTAGCCACGATGGAAGTCTCTTTAAGCGATGAGGAGGCCGCCCGTCTGGCCGAGGCCGCCGCATCTGCCGCCCTGCGTGACCGATTGGCCAATGCCGAAACGGAACTCACCGCCATGACGCTTGCGCTGGAAGAACAGCGCAAGCGGGCCGAGGAAACCCTGACCCTTCTGGCCGCCGCCCGTGCCGCGGCTGCGGAAAATGGCGAGGCTTTGACAGGGCGCGAGGCGCTTTTGGCCACAGCACAGGCTGCACTTTCGGCGGAACAGGCGCGCTCTGCCGAAAGTGCGCGGCAGGTTGCCTTGTTGAACGAACAAATCTCGGCCCTGCGCGGTCGGTTGGGCGAATTGCAGGGGCTTTTGGATGCCTCAGCCGCGCGGGATCTTGCGGCGAATGTCCGGCTGGAAAACCTGGGAAGTCAGTTGAATTCCGCTCTGGCGCAGGTCGCCGCCGAACAAAAGAAGCGCGCGGAACTGGAGGCAGCAGAGCGCCGCCGACTTGAGACGGAAACGAAGAAGCTTGAAAACTTCCGGTCGGAGTTCTTCGGTCAGTTACGCCAGCTTCTGGCGGGGCGCGACGGTGTGCGGATCGTCGGGGACCGTTTTGTCTTTTCCTCCGAGGTGCTGTTCAACCCCGGCTCTGCGGATCTTGCCCCCAAAGGGCAGTTCCAGATTTCAGGGGTGGTGGCGACCTTGCGTGATATTGCAGGGCAGATTCCGCCCGATATTGATTGGATCATCCGGGTCGATGGCCATACGGACAATGTGCCCCTGTCCGGCTTCGGCGCTTTCGCTGATAACTGGGAGTTGAGCCAGGCCCGCGCCCTTTCCGTCGTGCGGTTCATGCAAGAGGTTCTGGGTTTCCCCCCCAATCGCATGGCCGCGACGGGCTTTGGCGAATGGCAGCCGGTTGCGGAGGGTGACAGTGCTGACGCCCGCGCCCAAAACCGCCGGATCGAGTTGAAACTGACCGAACGCTAACCAGCGCAGTCCCATCGCAAATCACCCCTTTGATGCCTCGCTATGGATCAAGGGGCAGTGGCTTTTTGTCGAGATTGACCAAGACCCGCTGCCAGCAAAAAGGCCCCCGCGATGACGGGGGCCTTTTGAACAGTTCGGAGCCTTCGAAAGCGCCACCGGTCGGCAGATCAATCCGCCGTCAGAAGCGGAGGCTTTTGCTTGGAAAGCTGCTGTTTTTGCGGCTCTTCAATGATCAGGTCGATCTGGTCATCCTTCAGTGCGACCTTGACTAACCCGCCTTTGATCAGCTTGCCGAACAGCAGTTCCTCGGCCAATGGCTTCTTGATGTTTTCCTGAATGACACGGCCCAGCGGGCGCGCGCCCATCTTGTCATCATAGCCCTTTTCGCCCAGCCAGTCGGCAGCCTCTTCCGTCAGCTCAATATGGACATTGCGATCCAGCAACTGCGCTTCAAGCTGAAGCACGAATTTCTCGACCACGCGGCGGATGATGCCACGGCCCAAGGGCGCAAAGGAAATCACAGCGTCCAGACGGTTGCGGAATTCGGGGGTGAAGGTCCGTTCAATCGCAGCGGTGTCTTCACCCGTGCGGCGATCACGGCCAAAGCCGATGGCGGATTTCGCCTGTTCCGTAGCCCCGGCGTTCGAGGTCATGATCAGGATCACATTGCGGAAATCGACGGTGCGGCCGTTGTGATCGGTCAGCTTGCCGTGATCCATCACCTGCAACAGGATGTTGTAGACATCCGGATGGGCCTTTTCCATCTCGTCCAAAAGCAAGACGCAATGGGGGTGCTGATCGACCCCGTCGGTAAGCATCCCACCCTGATCGAAGCCGACATATCCGGGCGGCGCGCCGATCAGACGCGATACCGCGTGTTTCTCCATATATTCCGACATGTCGAAACGCAGCAATTCGACGCCCAGCGTGTTGGCAAGCTGCTTTGCAACCTCGGTTTTGCCGACGCCGGTCGGGCCTGCAAACAGATAGTTGCCGATCGGCTTTTCCGGCTCCCGCAGGCCGGCGCGGGCAAGCTTGATTGCCGAAGACAGCGCCTCAATCGCCTTGTCTTGCCCGAAGACCACGCGCTTGAGCGCGCCATCCAGATCGCGCAGCACCTCGGCGTCATCCTTGGACACGTTCTTGGGCGGAATGCGGGCGATCTTGGCCACGACAGCCTCAATCTCCTTGGTGCCGATGGTTTTGCGGCGCTTGGATTCGGCCACCAGATGCTGTGCGGCCCCCGCCTCGTCGATCACATCAATCGCGCTGTCGGGCAGCTTGCGGTCATTGATGTACCGCGCGGCCAGTTCGACCGCCGACTTGATCGCGTCAGCGGTGTAGCGCAGATCGTGATGCTCTTCGAAATGCGGCTTCAGACCCATCAGGATCTTGATCGCATCCGGCACGGAAGGTTCGTTCACGTCGATCTTCTGGAACCGGCGGGACAGCGCGCGATCCTTCTCAAAATGCTGGCGGAATTCCTTGTAGGTGGTGGAACCCATGGTGCGCAACTTGCCGCCCTGAAGCGCGGGCTTCAAAAGGTTGGAGGCATCCATCGCCCCGCCCGAGGTCGCACCCGCGCCGATCACGGTGTGAATCTCGTCGATAAAGAGGATCGCATCGGGGTGATCTTCGGTCTCTTTCACCACGGCTTTCAGACGTTCTTCAAAATCGCCCCGATACCGCGTGCCCGCAAGAAGCGCGCCCATATCAAGGCTGTAGATCGTGGCCTTTGCTAGAATTTCGGGCGTCTGACCGTTGACGATCTTCCAAGCCAGACCTTCAGCGATTGCGGTCTTGCCCACGCCGGGATCACCCACCAGAAGCGGGTTGTTCTTGCGGCGACGGCACAGGACCTGAATGCAACGTTCCACCTCAGCCTCGCGGCCGATCAGCGGGTCCACGTCGCCCTTGAGCGCTTTGACATTCAGATCCACGCAGTACTTCGACAGGGCGGATTCCTTGGCCTCTCCGGCCTCGCCCTTGGGGGTTTCATGCTGTTCTTCGGCGCCAGTCACCGGGCGCGCCTCACCGAAGGCGGGGTCCTTGGCCACGCCATGCGCGATGAAATTCACAGCGTCATAGCGGGTCATATCCTGTTCTTGCAGGAAATAGGCGGCGTTGGATTCGCGTTCGGCAAAGATCGCGACCAGCACATTCGCGCCCGTAACCTCATTGCGGCCAGAGGATTGCACATGGATAGCCGCGCGCTGGATCACGCGCTGGAAAGCGGCGGTCGGCACGGCTTCGGACCCTTCGACATCGGTGACAAGGGTCGAGAGGTCGTCATCAATGAACTCCCCCAAGGTTTTGCGCAATTCGTCCAGATCGACGGAACATGCCTTCATAACGCGGGCGGCATCGGGTTCATCAATCAGGGCCAGAAGCAGATGTTCGAGGGTGGCCAATTCGTGCCGGCGTGCGTTGGCCAGAGCCAGAGCGCCGTGAATGGCCTGTTCGAGCGTTGTGGAAAATGATGGCACGTTTTGGTGCTCCTGTACTGCTGGCCGGAGGGGCAGGACGCCCCGACTGACCATGGCCTCATAGAGTTAAACTTCGGTTTTCTTCGCCGCTCTTCAAGTCTTTTTTCAAAGATTCTGAGCTTTCTCACGTTTCGGGGACAAAATGTGATCAGGGCGATCAGAATTTGTCCTTGAGGGCCCGAATTGCCGCAAAAACGGCGGCGTTGTCAGCGTCAGCCATGCCAAGCGCTGCCTTCAGACTGGGGTTTGTGGCGCGCAGGAACGGGTTTGTCAGACGTTCCGAGGCGAGCGTTGAGGGGACAGTGGCCTTACCCGCGGCGCAGGTTTTTTCGATCTCCGATGCTCTCAAGATAAGGTCGGGGTTGGCAGCGTCAAGGGTTTGGGCAAAGCGCATGTTCGAGGCCGTATATTCATGCCCCGAACAGATCAGAGTTTCATCCGGTAGGGCGGCAAGTTTGCACAGGCTCTGCCACATCGTTTCGGGCGATCCTTCAAAAAGCCGCCCACACCCCATCGCCATCAGGCTGTCACCGGTAAAGGCAAAGCTGGAGTTTGGGAAATGAAAGGCGATATGCCCGATCGTATGGCCAGAGACATCGATGATGACAGCCTCCTCGGCGCAAATGGTTACGCGGTCGCCGTCTTTGACGGGATTGGTCAGCGGGGGTAGGCGGTGGGCATCGGCGGCAGCGCCCCAGATCCGAGGCTTGGCGGGAAGTGCGGCCAGAAGATCGGGCAGCCCGTCCACATGGTCCCAATGGTGATGGGTCAGCAGCACATCCGTCAGGGTCCAGCCGCGCGCCTTCAGGGCGTCCAGAACCGGCCCGGCCTCGGGCACGTCAATCAAAGCGGTTTCCCCGGTTTCGGCGGAATGGATCAGAAACGCATAGTTATCTGACAGGCAGGGAAGGGTCATAAGTTCAAGCGCCATGGCTTTTCGCCTTTCTTTCGGTATTCTGCAGTTCAACCTTGCCCGAATAAGGCCCGCCTGCAATGCATCTTGATGTGCTGGACCTGAGCAATTTCTACTATCGCACCAAATTGGGTCGCGTCGCCCAAAGGGCAATCCGGGATCAGGTGACCACGCTTTGGCCCGATGTGAAGGGACAAACGGTCATGGGCTTCGGCTTTGCCGTGCCGCTTTTGCGCCCGTTTCTGGCAGATGCGCGCCGGGTCATCGCGCTGATGCCTGCGCCGCAAGGGGTGATGCCTTGGCCCGCCGGGATGCCCAACGTCTCAACGCTGAGCGAAGAGGCGCAATGGCCGATTGCCACGGGCATGGTCGACAGGTTGGTGATGATGCATGGGCTTGAAACCTCGGAGCAGCCCTCGGCGGTGCTGGATGAGGCGTCGCGCGTCTTGGGACCGGGGGGGAAGGCGCTGTTCATTGTGCCGTCCCGCTCGGGTCTTTGGTCGCGCCGGGACGGGACGCCCTTTGGCTATGGACGGCCTTATTCGGTCAGCCAGCTTGAGGCGCAATTGAAGCGCCATGATTTCACGCCCGAACGCAGTATGCCCGCGCTGTTCGTTCCGCCCTCGGCGCAGAAGTTCTGGCTTCGGACCCATGAGTTCTGGGAGCGCAACGGCAAACGCTTTGCCCCTTGGATTGCGGGGGGCGTTTTGATGGTAGAGGCGTCAAAGCAACCCTACGCGCCCCGGCAAGGCGGGCTGAGGAATGCGGTGCGCCGCCCGCTTCGTGTTTTAGAGGGATTGGGGCAGGGGGTGCCAGAACCCGCTTTGCGCAAAGACTGACCCCGCCCGCCCGGCAGGCGCGCCCCAGACCTGTTTTTGTCGCAAGGCCCCGGAGCGTCGGCTTTCATCCTGCTTTTTGTACCCTGCGACAAGGAATCACCCCCCTGAGGGGCCGAAAAGCAGGCCACGCGCAGGGCTTTTGCGGGGAATCATGGCTGGGCCTACGCTGCATTGCAGCATCGCAAGGGGTCCGGTTTGCAGACGACATTGCCGAAACCGGGCTATTCGCCTCCCATCGGGCATTTTACCGCACTGTTCACGGTTGCGGCACTGCAATCGCTCTGCTACACCGCGCCAAATTCAGACGCATGCAGCCGTATGCGCCACAGGATGCCTCTGTGTGAAAGCAACCTTGGTTGCCGGAACTTGGGGCCAGACTTCGGAAGGGATGACGTGTCAGACTCAGCTTCGATCTCCTCCGGCATTGCCGCACGCTATGCGACAGCTCTTTTCGAGCTGGCGAAAGAAGGCAAGGCCATCACCGCGCTGGAGGGCGATATCGACGCCCTTGAGGCTGCGCTGGCCGGCAGTGCCGATTTCACCGATCTGATCAGCTCGCCGATCTATGCGCGCGCAGATCAAGCAAATGCCGTTGCGGCAATTGCCAAGAAAATGGCCCTGTCGGACCTGACAGCCAATACGCTCGCTCTGATGGCCGCCAAGCGCCGTCTGTTCGTGCTGCCCCAGCTTATCACCACCGTGCGTGCCATGATCAGCGACGAAAAGGGCGAGGTCACTGCAGAGGTGACTGCCGCCGCGCCGCTGACCGCCGCACAGGCCACAGAACTCGCCGCGACGCTGAAAGCGCGTGTCGGCAAGGACGTAAAACTGAAAACCGCTGTCGATGAATCCCTCATCGGCGGTCTTGTCGTCAAAGTGGGCTCAACCATGATCGATACCTCGATCAAGGCCAAGCTCGCGGCCCTCCAGAATGCAATGAAAGAGGTCGGATAATGGGTATCCAAGCAGCCGAGATTTCTGCGATCCTCAAGGACCAGATCAAGAACTTTGGCAAAGATGCAGAGGTGGCCGAAGTCGGTCGCGTTCTGAGCGTCGGCGATGGTATCGCCCGCGTGCACGGGCTGGACAAAGTCCAGGCCGGTGAGATGGTGGAATTCCCCGGTGGGATCCGCGGCATGGCGCTCAACCTTGAAGTTGACAACGTCGGTGTCGTTATCTTCGGTGATGACCGTTCCATCAAGGAAGGCGACACCGTCAAGCGCACCAAGTCCATCGTGGACGTGCCGGTTGGCGAAGGCCTGCTGGGCCGCGTTGTTGACGGTCTGGGCAACCCGATCGACGGCAAGGGCGACGTTAAAGCTGCCAAGCGTTCCATCGCGGACGTGAAGGCCCCCGGCATCATTCCGCGCCAGTCGGTGCATGAGCCGATGGCAACGGGCCTCAAGTCGGTTGACGCCATGATCCCGGTTGGCCGTGGCCAGCGCGAATTGATCATCGGTGACCGTCAGACCGGTAAGACCGCAATCGCGCTCGACACCATTCTGAACCAGAAGTCCTATAATGAGGCTGCTGGCGACGACGAGTCCAAAAAGCTGTACTGCATCTATGTTGCGATCGGGCAGAAGCGCTCGACCGTTGCGCAGTTGGTGAAGAAGCTGGAAGAAACCGGTGCTATCGCCTACACGACCGTTGTGGCCGCGACCGCGTCCGACCCGGCGCCGATGCAGTTCCTTGCCCCCTATGCGGCAACCTCCATCGCTGAATATTTCCGCGACAGCGGCCGTCACGCCCTGATAATCTATGATGACTTGTCCAAGCAGGCTGTGTCCTACCGTCAGATGTCGCTGTTGCTGCGCCGCCCGCCGGGCCGCGAAGCCTATCCGGGCGACGTTTTCTACCTGCACTCGCGTCTGTTGGAGCGGTCGTCGAAGCTGAACAAGGACCATGGTTCGGGCTCGCTGACGGCGCTGCCGATCATCGAAACTCAGGGCGGCGACGTGTCGGCCTTTATTCCGACCAACGTGATCTCGATCACCGACGGTCAGATCTTCCTGCAGGACGACCTCTTCAAGTCGGGTATTCGCCCGGCTGTGGATGTGGGCATCTCGGTGTCCCGTGTGGGTTCGGCTGCGCAGGTCAAAGCCATGAAGACGGCGACCGGCACGTTGAAGGGCGATCTGCAACAGTTCCGTGAGCTCGAGGCCTTTGCTGCGTTCGGTTCCGACCTCGACGCTGTGTCCGCTGCTCAGCTCGACCGGGGCTATCGCCTTACCGAGCTCCTCAAGCAGGGTGTGAACACGCCGTTCCCGGTCGAGGACATGACCGTCTCGATCTTCGCTGGTACCCGCGGTCACCTCGAC